>CAYHNW010000025.1:0-10600 GCA_964358095.1 uncultured Candidatus Peribacteria bacterium | reverse complement strand
AGCGCCGGACATTTCGCCGATTTTTGCGCCTGGGTTTAATGTATCTCCTTTTCCGTACGTTGGGTCTTTTACGCCGGTGTATATGATGCGGCTTTCGCCATATCCAACAGTGATTTTGTCTCCGTCAACTCCCAAAACTTTTCCCGGTTTATCACCAATCCAATTTACTGGACCTGGAGCTGTTGGAGTGAGGTCATAGCCGCCGTTTATGTTTGTTTTAAGCCCGAATTTTTGTCCGCCAATCGGCGAGCTTTTGAATTTGGGATTCATTTTTTCAAACATTTTTTCCAAATATCCGCCAATTTGCTCAAATAATTTTTGTATTTTCTCAAACATTTTTGTGAGAACGCCAACAAAACCTCCTTCTGCGGACGCTTTACTCATTTCGCTCAAGGCGCTTTCTCTTGTGGAGAGCGCTTTTTGGAATATGTCGGCCTCTGCGCGAGTCATTCTGCTTTGAGAAACGAGTGTTTCTACGTCTTGATCGGTCGTGGAATCCATCAGTATGTATCCCTCTCTAAAAGTTAGTTTTCTGCTCTCCACGTTTGCTCTAATTCCTGCGGGAGATAAAAGAGCGCTGCCTTTTAATTTTTCTTGCAGTAAAGCGCGTCGTTCTGCGCTGTCGATCGGTCCAGTCAGTTGTTTTAAAACTGCTATTTGAACCGGGTTGTGAGCTTTCTTTTGAAAATCCGGGGCGGTCAATTGTCCGCTCAAGTATTGGCCGTATGCCGCTTTTAGATCAGAATCGCCTTGTAGATAACTTTCCACGTTGGCATCGGTGTATTTTTGGCCGGCAGCAGGAGCTTCAAGCACCGCCACTAGTTGGTCAGCATCGGCGGAATCCGCCGCCCTCACCAATTCTTCACGAGCTTTGTGCGCGGCTGCAGCAGCTGCTCGCGCCGCCTGCTCTGCCGCGTTGGTATCCGCTGGCACGGCGTCGTCCGCTCCCTCGGAACCATTGTCTTCTTCCGCTTCTGCCGGTGCTGGCGTCGGGGCTTCGCCACCGGTCACCCAAGCCAACCTCGCAATCCCAAATTTTGTTTCAAATTTTTCCATTTTTGTTTGTGGTTGTCACGCCGCGGCGTGACATTAATTGCTTAGGCCGCCCCTGCTTGGGGACGGCATCCGGCATTAGCCTTACCTCGCTACGGCTCGGCCTGTTATATAACGTAAACGTCGCCCGAAATTTGTTCCAGACGTTCTTTTGTCAGCCTCACTTGGCGCACCAGGTTCTCAATCTGAAAAGTCGGTTTCTGTTCCAGCTTCCAGAGGTCATAAATATTTCGCAGAGTTGTGGCCAGATTAACCGCGTCATAATCCACTTTGCCTTGTTGTTCCTCAGGCAGAGCATCATAAACTGCCTGATTAAGCAGAGTTGACGGCGAAAGCAGATTAATTTCTCCCTTATCAACTTTGGACATAACCAGGCTCAAAAAAGCCTGATCTTCAGGTGAAAGTCCGTTTGGATTCACCAGAGGTTGATTGAGTCTCTTTTGCGTTTCCGGATCAATTTGATTTTGACCTGATTGCGGATCCATAAGTTTTTCTGTTTTTTATTTGATTTTAATCTTATAATTATACCAGATTTTGATTAACGACTCAATATGAAGGAACAGGATGCCGCGCGTCGCATAGAAAAGCTAAAAGAACAGATCAAAAACCTCAATTATCAGTATTTTGTGCTGGATAAATCGGAGGTTAGTGAAGCTGTGCGTGATTCTCTGAAGCGCGAACTCAAGGAGTTGGAGGCGAGTTTTCCTCAATTTGTCACGCTGGATTCGCCGACGCAGAGGGTTGGGAGCGTGCTTGCGAGAAGGTTTGCCAAAGTGCGACACATTTCGCCAAAAAAGAGTTTGGAGGATGTTTTTGCTGAGGAGGAAATTCTGGAATGGGAGACTCGGATTTTAAAATATGCGCGCGGTGAGGCGATGAATTTTGTGTGCGAACTCAAAATTGATGGGCTGAATATTACTTTGCATTATGAAGCAGGGAAACTTGTGAGGGCGCTGACTCGCGGAAACGGAGTTCTTGGCGAGGACGTGACGCATGCTGTAAAAACGATCGAAAGCATTCCGCTGGAACTTCTTGCACCGATTGATTTGGAAGTTTCCGGCGAAGTTTTTATGAGCAAAAAAAGTTTTGAAAAAATGAATGATGAGCAGAAAAAGGCGGGTGGCGAGCTTTTTGCCAACCCGCGAAATGCGGCTGCAGGAACGGTTCGACAGCTGGATCCGGCGGTTACCGCGAGTCGCGAACTTTCTGCGTTTTTTTATGAAATTGGGCGAAACAATTTAAGTCCGGCACCAACTACGCAGGAAGAAATTTTGAAAACTTTTATGAAGCTTGGGTTGCCGGTGAATCGTGAATTTAAAAAGTTTAATTCTGTTGAGGGCGTTTTGAGTTTTTGCGACAATTGGCATAAAAAGCGCCCGAGTTTGCCATATGAAATTGATGGCATTGTGATTAAAGTTAACGAAAAATCTTTGCAGGAGAAGATGGGTTTTACCGCTAAGACTCCACGCTGGGCGGTTGCGTATAAATTTCCGGCGGAGCAAACAACCACTGTTGTGGAAGACATAATTATTCAAGTTGGACGCACCGGTGCGCTCACGCCGGTGGCGGTTTTGCGGCCGGTTTTGGTGGCAGGATCTACGATTTCGCGAGCTACGCTTCACAACGAAGATGAATTAAATAAAAAAGATGTTCGCATCGGTGACACGGTGATAATTCAAAAAGCCGGTGATGTGATTCCGGAAGTTGTGGAAGTTATGAAAAATTTACGCGGCGGGCACGAGAAGAAATTTGTTTTTCCAATCGTGTGTCCGGTTTGTTGTGGAAAAGTTGAAAAACCTGAAGGTGAAGCCATAACTCGGTGCGTAAATCCAAAATGTTTTGCGCGCGAACGCGAAGGCATCATCCATTTTGTGAGCAAGAAAGCTTTTGATATTAATGGACTCGGCGAAAAAGTGGTTTTGCAATTGTTGGATAGCGGACTCATTGGTGACGCAGCCGATATTTTTACGCTCACCGAGGCGGATTTTGCGCAGTTGCCGCTGTTTAAAGAAAAAAGGACGGGCAACTTGATTTTGGCTATAGAAAAGGCAAAACACGTTTCACTCACGCGGTTTCTATTTGCAATCGGAATTCGTCACATAGGCGAGGGGACAAGTCAGGATTTGGCGAAGTTTTTGGTGTCGCACATTCGGCGTGAAAAAATGACGCCCACGGAAATTTTTCATGAAATGCGAAAAATTCCGCTTGAAGAAATAAACGGCATCGAAGGTTTTGGCGACATTGTGGCAAATAGCGTGTACGAGTTTTTTAAAAGCAACCAGGCTGCTCATTTGCTGGAGAAATTGGAAAAAGTTGGGATAACCGTTTTTTCTGATATTAGTGAGAAAAAGACGGCTCTCACCGGCAAAAAAATTGTGGTCACCGGCAGTCTCAAAAACTTTGGCCGCGAAGAAATAAAAGACGCAATAAAACGCGCCGGCGGAGTTTCGCAGTCGGATGTTTCGGCAAAAACGGACTACCTCATCGTTGGCAAAGAACCCGGCTCAAAATTGGCAAAGGCAAAAGAACTCGGCGTGAAAGTTATCTCAGAAGAGGAGTTTGTAAGATTACTTGGATAAAGCCTAATCTTCCCCAAAAATCTCCATCGCCTTTTTGGCGAGATCGTCTGCTGAGAGCTTTGGTTTAGCTTTTCTCTCAATCGGAAGCGTAACGGCGGCGGTTTCTTGCTCTATTGCTTGCGTTTCCGTTTTTGTTTGTTCAAGTTCGCACGTAATTTTTATCGTTTTCCCAAAAATCTCTTGCACAGCTTTCTCGGTTTTTGAGCGCCCTTCAACCGTGTTGGTGCGTTCCATGTGAAATTTTGCGCGGAAAACCAACTTGATCTCCGTGTCGTTCATCTCAACCATTTTTGCGTCGCCAATTGAACGGCGCAGTGACGGCGGCTGAACGTGATCCAGAACGCGTGCCCAATGTTTTGTAATGTCTCCGCCCTTGTATTTCTCCATTTCATATTCCTGTCTTAGAGCCTTGGCTGTGGCGGATTCTTCATCCGTGCGTTTTTGTTCCGCCTTTTCTACCGGCCTGATCTCAGGTTTCTTTTCTATTTTTTTCTCAACGCGTTGCACGGGTTCGGTAACTCCTGCCTGTCCGCAAATTTTTATTGCCGCAATCTCGAGCGGAAGCTGAGGAATAACGGTGTTTCGCAGCATGTCGCGCGCTTCTTCAAATTTAAAAATCATTTCCAAAATGAAATTCACCGAATCTTGCCCCTGTTGCACGGCGGTGATCAATTTATCGCGCAGACATTCCAGAACTTCACGAGTAAAAGAACTCAAATCATAACCTTCGTTGTGTACTTCATTTATCAAATGAATGGCTTTTGTAAGCTCTTTTTTCTCAAGCAGATCCAGCAAAGTCGTGATCGTTTGGTGGCCGGTGATGCCCATGTGATCGCGCACGTGGCTTGCCAACAATTTTCCGCCCATTACCATTTGCTCCATAAGCCCGATGGCATCGCGGAGCCCGCCTTCAACGTGGCGCGCAATGAGCTCAATCGCCGCATCTTCGGCCTCAATTTTTTCCATTTGAGCGATGTAATTTAAGCGCGTCATGATGGTTTTTATGTCTATGCGTTTGAAATCAAAACGCTGGCAGCGAGAAATAATTGTTTCAGGAATTTTGTGAATTTCCGTGGTGCAGAGGATGAAATAAACGTTTTCCGGTGGTTCCTCGAGCGTTTTGAGAAGCGCATTAAATGCTTCTTTTGTGAGCATGTGCACTTCGTCTATGATGTAGACTTTTGTCTTGGCGCGTGTTGGCGCAAAGTTGATTTTTTCTTTTAGATCGCGGATTTCTTCGATGCCACGGTTGCTTGCAGCGTCAATTTCCAAAACGTCAATTAGGCTGCCTTCCGTGATGGTTTTGCAAAAATCGCACTGATCGCACGGCTCGCCTTCGGCGTTTTTGTTGGTGCAATTGAGTGCTTTTGCAATCAAACGGGCGCTAGACGTCTTCCCGGTGCCGCGTGGGCCTGCAAAAAGATACGCGTGGGTGAGCGTGCCGCTTTGGATTTCATGGAGCAGCGTTAGGCGAATATGATCCTGACCCACCAGGTTGGCGAAGTTTTGCGGGCGATATTTGCTGTAAAGAGCCATGTGAGGGCTTAAAAATAGCAAAAAAAGTGAGTTTGTGGAATAGGGACATCCCTATATTAGTGATGTCTGCACTAAGGTGTCGTTTTGTTCCTCAGGATAAAAAATCTCCATTGTTGAGGTATCAGGTTTCTTTTCTAGCATCGCAATTAAACACCTGCCCATATGGTAGCCAAGATTTGTTGGCACAGCATTGCCAATTTGTTTATATTGCGAACAGACAGAGCCTGTGAATTCCCAATTATCGGGAAAAGTTTGTATTCGGGCATATTCGCGTACTCGAAGTGGGCGGGTTTCTGCAGGATGACATCTTTCAGTCTGTTTTTGGGCAGGAGCACAGGTCAACGTTAGGCTTGGTTCATCCCATGACAATCGTCGCGCCATTCCAGTTTTACCTCCACCCATATAAAAACTCGCCATCATATATTCTTTCTGTAGTTTTATAGGCAAATCCCTCCAATATCCTCCAGGAGGGATTAACTTAAGTATTTCTTTTTTTCTTTTTGGATATTCTTGGCCGGGTGAATTAGGGCAATTTTTCAAAGCTTCCCCAACGGAGACGGTATAATTTTTTTCTTTTGGAAATAAAAAAGGAATATCAAGATCATTCCTTACCGCTAATATGATAAGACGTTCGCGTTTTTGGGGCACGTCGAGATATTGGGCTTTGAGTACCTTGTAAGCAACCCTATAACCTAAACTCTTCAAGATTTCAACAATTGTTGCCAATGTTTTTCCACCGTCGTGTTTTAATAGTCCGCGTACATTTTCGCCCATTGCAATTTTTGGTTTTACTTCTTTTATGCAACGGGCAAATTCAAAAAACATTGTCCCTCGTATATCGCTAAATCCTAATTTTTTTCCTGCATAACTAAACGCCTGGCAAGGGAAGCCGCCTTCGACAATATCAGCCTGCATGTCTGTGAAACTTATGTTTCTTACATCATCCACGACAATGTTCCAATTCGGCATATTCTTCTTGAGTGTTGCGCCAGCATTTTTATCCCATTCTACTAATAATGAATGTTGTAGTCCGGCATTATGAAAGCCTAAAGCCGTGCCACCGGCACCGGCAAATAATTCAATAACATTGTATTTAGATTTAATTTTTGATTTTAGAATTTTATAATTACTTTTCGTGCTTTTACAGAAAAGTTTATTATGGATCAGTTGAATTTCCGTCAAATTGAAAAGTCGATGGTTCAAAGATGAGCGTTGTGCTTTGACCAGGCCTTTTTTGTCCCATCTTCTGATTGTATCGGGAGAAACTCCAACGATTTTAGATGCATCGAGAACATTCAACAAAGTTTGCATGACCCAAATATATTAGTAACCAATGCATTGGGCAACGGTTACTAATATTCAAAAACCGATTTTATATCTCAATATATTTTTTCGAACAATTCGGTAAATAATTTGTCTTCGGTGATCGATTTTAATGGATGTCCTAATATTTCACTAATAACAGTTGGCAATGCCTCATATAATTTTTTTAATGCTTTCTTATCTCCTGTTGCTATCCCATAAAAAGTTTTTCCATCTACTACGCGTATGCTTTTATTGGCAGGTCGTTGCGTTTTAGTGCGATTATCAGGAGGGGTAAATTCCTTGTTATAAGTTTTTTTGTTTTGTGGAATTACCTCAACATAGTAAGCAACGTATCCTTTGTATTTACCATCTAGTTGAGCTTTTAAGTCATCGTATATTGCAGTTTTATGATTGCCTTTTGTCGTATTATATTTGTTCTTAATTTCTGCGATTATCATTTTTCTTGTATTCCTTATGTCAAAAACATGACCCCTTTCTAGATTTTCCCAGCCTGGTAAGGAGCCTAAAATTGTTTGATGGAAATCCCCAAGGGTGTTTTGTAATGTTTTTTGTATTTGCCTTGAGGCCTCTTTCCCTAGCCATTCTTTCAATGTTATGTTTTGCAGAGCCGTATCGAATAGAGCAGAGAAAGGATCTATTGCATTCCTGTATATATAATCTTCATTTTTGTATGCAGCGTATTGGGCTACATCTAATATGTCCTTAACCGCTGAGTAAAGATTTTCATCACTTATAAACGAGAGAAGTTTCTTTTTAGCTGCCATAAATATTACTGAGTTTTATGTAGTAATTTAGCCAGATCTTCCTAATTTATACCAGCTTCATTTAACTCGTTTTCGTTATTCTGCTAACCGCCCCCTTCATCTTCTCCATAAAAATCTCCTTGGAAAATTTGCGCGCCTGGGCACGGCAGGCTTTTGGGTCGTATGTTTTTTCGTTTTGCATAAGCCGCGCAAGGCCGTCTTCCATTGAAGTCACGGTTGGTTCGTTGAAAAACTCGCCGGTCACGCCCGCGATCACACTTTCCTTCACGCCGCCCTCGCCATACGCCAAAACCGGCTTACCGCAGGCCATCGCCTCCACCGGAGTAATTCCAAAATCTTCTTCGCCCGGAAAAATCAGCGCGCGGCAATTCATCATATATTCTTTTGCCGTTTTGTCGTCTTTCCAACCCAAAAACTCGATAGTGTCGCCCGCGATGCTTTGCAGATATTCTCTGTGCGGCCCTTCGCCAATTATCACCAGTTTTTTGTGAATTTTATTAAAAAGCTGCACGGCCAACTCCACTTTTTTGTATGGAGTTAAGGTTGAAATGATGAGGAAATAGTCGCCGCGGGTTTTTGAAATTGAGAAGCGCGAAATATCAACCGGCGGATAAATGACCTCGGAATCACGGCGGTAATACTTTTTAATTCTGCGCTGCACATGAATTGAATTTGCGATTGCGGTGTCTGAGCGATCTGAGGCCGACTGATCCCACATTCGTATCTTTTTCAACATTGCCGCGACTGCCATCTTCTTAATCACTCCGATTTTTTGTTCTTTGATGTATTCATGCGTCCAATCCCACGCAAAACGCATTGGAGAATGAAAATAGCAGATGTGGTGAGTGGACGGAGGTGTAATTATCCCATGAGTAAACGCGCTGCTGGACGAAATTACCAAATCAAATTTTGAGAAATCGAATTCCTCCACGGTGCGCGGCACAAGTGGCAGCAAATATTTTACATTTTTGCGCGCAAAAGATGGCAATTTTTGAAGGCCTGACGTTATGATTTTTTCTTTAGGAAAAACCTCTCCGCATTTTTCTTCATCATAAAGAAGTGTATAAATCGGCGCTTTTGGATAAAGCTCACTAAGCGCGGCAAGCACGCGTTCGGCGCCGCCAAGTCGGGTTAAATAATCATGAACCAATGCGATCTTCACGGTGTCATTATACTGCCTTGGCGATCACCAAGCCACCGACGCGCTTTACGCCGCAACCTTTGAGTGCTTTTGCGCATTCGTTGAGCGTTGAGCCTGTGGTGCAAACGTCATCAACAAGCAGATGTAGCGCGTTTTGGTCAATCTCTCCTGCGGATTTTGCCAGAGAAAAAGCGCCGTGCAAATTCGTGAGCCTGTGTTCCTTTGAAAGTTCAACCTGAGGTTGGGTATAGCGGTGGCGTGTCAGCAAATTTTGCATTTTTACGCCAAATTTTGCAGAAAGTTTTTGAGCCAACACTTCGCTTTGATTAAATCCGCGAAAATTTATGCGGCGCTTGTGAAGTGGCACAGGCACCAGAATTATTCCCATAGTTTTCCCAGCGGCAGTCAACTCGGCAAAAATCCCATCAAATAACCCCAAAAGCACGTCCGCAACTTCTCGCGAAAAATCATATTTATACCTGTGAATTAAGTCCGCCAACGGTGATTTTTCTTCAAAAACCGCTGCTGCATAAACAAAATCAATCAAAGATAGTTGTTCGCACTCCTCATGCAAGAATTCCACGCGCCGAATTTTGCCAAAACACTCCGCGCAACAATGAAAATTTTGTTTTTTGCATCCAACGCAATAAATCGGAAACAAAAAATTCAGCAGGAAATGAAAAATATTCACAGAAATCGTAATAAAAGCCAGCGAAGAAAAATAGTTCCAGAGCGGGGGAGGCAATCCTCCCGCAAAGCAGGATGCTTAAAGCGACAAACTGACCCGCTCCGGTTAACGATTACCTTTTTATCACAACAAAATTAAATTTCTCTAAACTTTTTATGAATTTTTCATTACACCGCAGGCGATCCAGAAACCCGGTTGTAAATTAGGTTTTTCATTATATAATGGCTTTGCCTTATTTCAGGCGGGTTTTGGGCGGCTAGCTCAGTTGGCTAGAGCATCGTCTTGACGTGACGAGGGTCATAGGTTCGAGTCCTATGCCGCCCACCATAATTATTACAAAGACTCGGGCGACTAGCTCAGCTGGTTAGAGCGCTGTCCTCACACGACAGAGGTCACTGGTTCGAGTCCAGTGTCGCCCACCAAAAGCCATCTTCTACTTAGCAACTTGAGACTATTTTGGATAAACTACGACTGCATTTCTCATCCCATATCCTTTTGTCTTTGTCGTTTCTGGATTCTCTCTCAAATTTGAATACCAAGTGCCAAACTTATCAGCTTCTCCCATAACATCAGAAGCCAAACCATGACAACTCGTACAAAGGCTCTCTACTTCAATCTCTTGTACTCCTGCCTTGTCAGCTTGTATTGCAGCAATTAAAGGAACATCGAATCCTATCCCCTCATTTGTGGAACGGGGTAAGTTCTTAACTGGTCTAACTACGTCTCCTCCGTAAGTTCTGACAATTCTTTCTTTGCGTGATTCGTTTTGAATTCTGAAAGCAGGATTATTTACTCCATAGCAACAAGCTTGAGCAGCCTCACCCATTCTAAATTTTAATTCTTTTGGATGAAACCCTTTTCCTAAAAAGTATTCGATAGCTTTATTCACAATAGAAGTTCCGTCTTTGTTATCCACGTTGTCAAATCCGCCATGCAAAACTGCCATTTCTCCGTTTGGAGCTAAAATTTCAATGGTTCCACAATCCGCGTTCATTATCATTACTGCAACCTTAAGCAAAGTTTCTCCCGTTAAACTTACAACTACACCATCGGAAACTTCTGGCGTTCTAAAAAAACCGTTAACTTTTCCTTTCTCCAGCTCATCAAAACTTGCGACAGGTGTAACCCTTGTATTAAATCCTAATTTTTGTGCCATAATGGCATTCTGACCTGTTAAAGCAGTCAATCTTTCAAATTGTTCTCCAAATTTGGGATCGCTAGGGTGCACGCATCCAAACTGTGTTCCTGTATGTAAAGCACCGGCACGTCCCTCAAATATTTCTACTTGTTTTCCAGGTTCTGATAACATAAATAATTTAATTAAGTGTATCACACTAACATAACCTCGAATGTATGTCAAATCTCGAATTTTTCTGTTATTGAAGACATTTTGCCTATTATTCCCACTCAAAAACCAGAACACAAAAGAGAGATAACTGGAAAAAGGCTTGTCACCAAAACCCCTTGCACTAACAACGTTAGTGCGATATAATGGACACATATGACTACTTTA
>CAYHNW010000024.1:0-11912 GCA_964358095.1 uncultured Candidatus Peribacteria bacterium | reverse complement strand
AACCCCTTGCACTAACAACGTTAGTGCGATATAATGGACACATATGACTACTTTAACAATTCGCATTGATGATGAATTGAAATCAAAGGCCGCTTTGCAGGCTGATAAATTCGGCGTTTCTCTTACTTTAATAGTAAAAAACGCTCTAAGAACTTTTGTTGATTCTCCTAAAATTGTTATAGGAGGAGCGGAGACTGTTATTGTTACTCCCAACATTCAGGTTAAAATGGATAGAATTGGAGATTTACTATCTAAAAAATAAGCTAAAGTGAAACTAATACTTACAGCTTCCATAAAAGAGGTTGAGTTTGAGCCGTTAATAAAAACTTTTTCGTTAGAATCGATTAAAATTGCCGCTAAGAAAGCATTGCAAGGGCTGGGAGATAATATAAAAAGCTCAACAAAGATCCCTAAGACAGTTTTAAAGAAAATATATTTAACGAGCACGGGCGGAGCCGGGCGAGCTGTCTTTTTATTGCAAATCTCCTCTCAAAAATCGGTTTTGGTAATGATTAAACTAAAAAATGACAAACAAATCGGTGCAAATATGACCGTCAGCAATCCTAAATTTAAAAGAGCTTTGGATAAAAATCTGGATTTAATTTTAATGGATTTACAGAGGGGAAAGTTTGAAGAGTACGAGTTATAGCTTTACTTTGTTATTATTCCCGCGCCAGAACCGGAACACAAATGAAAAATAAGTAGAAAAAGGCTTGCCACCAACTTTACGACGTCTTTGATATATAGGAAAACAGGTAGCAGCGTATTTTTCCATTAAACAACTTGCGATTGCGGTCTGCTTTTTTGCCAAAGAGCTGCGGAAAATTTTCGTGGGAAGTTATAAAAAAGAGCGAGCAGTTTTTGGTTTGAGCAAACTTTTTGCCGAAGGCGCGGTACATTTCTTGCACGTGCGGTTTTTCTTCCATCCTTTCGCCGTACGGCGGATTTGTTATAAATGTGCAATTTTCAAATTTTTCAAAATCAAGATCATTAAAATCTGCGCGTTTAAAATGAATGTCCTCAAGCCCGGCGTTTTTGGCGTTTTCCTCGGCAATTTTTAAAACCTCGGGATCAATGTCAAAACAATAAATGTTTAGTTTTTGCTCGAGCCTTGCGGCCTTTTTTGCCTCATCATAGGCCTCGGCGATTTTTTTCGCATCTATCCACTTCCACTTTTGGAATGAAAATTCCCGCTTTAGTCCAGACGCCATGTTGCGCGCCATTAGCGCCGCTTCAATCGCAATCGTTCCGCTTCCGCAAAATGGATCAACAAGCGTTCTCTCCGGCGAGAAATCGGAAAGTTTTACCATTGCCGCAGCCAAAGTCTCTTTAATTGGAGCCAGATTCGCCTGGGTGCGGTAACTGCGTTTATGCAAACTTTCGCCCGAAGAATCAATGCTCACCACAAATTGGTCTTTATTGGATTTTACGATTATTTGATAAACCGCTCCGGAATTTTCCGGCAAAACTTCAACTTTATTTTTGGCCTGCAGCCTTTTTACAACCGCTTTTTTTGCAATGCTCTGAATCGCTGGCTCGCTGTGCAGTGCCGATTTTACGCTCACCGCATTCACGGGGAACGCGTCTGCCGCGCCAATATATTTTTCCCACTCCAGCGCATTAACGCGGTCAAAAAGCTGATCAAAAGTTGTCGCGGCAAATTCGCCAATTTTAATTTGCACCCGTTCGGCGCAGCGCAGCCAAAGATTCGCGCGAATAACGGCAGATTCATCCCCATTAAATGTAACTCGTCCGTCTTCAGTTTTAATGACCCAAAGCCCCAGGTGCTTTATTTCATCCTGCACCAGTTTCTCCAATCCAAAAGCGCATGTGGCGATCAGTTCCATGGCTACAGAATATCACACCAGGTTAAAACTTTGCTTTTCAACTTTTAAAAAATATTGTAGACTGTCGGTATATGGCAGATCAATTCACACCACCACCAGCGGGAGGATTTGACCCGAAGGGAGGACAACAGGATCCGGCGCAACAAGCCGGAGGACAACCGGTTCCACCACCACCTCCTCCAAAGCCGGCTAATTTTCAGCTTGGCGCTTTGTTAAGTCCTCAAATCAGAGTTAAGGTTCCCCCTCACAGTTTGAGTTTCGATGAGCAGTATTTTTTACATCTGCTCGCAGGTTCTATTTCTCTCACAAAGGATGAGAAAATCCGCATCGTGGAATCAATCCCAAAGCTAAAGCAAACTCAAGTTGATGAGCTCGTAAGGATTTTTGAAGAAGAACGCAAAAAATTCGCGGAACTTGGAGAAGAACATGTGCCTCAATTGGAAAAATTGGCAAAACAGCACTATGAAGATTGGATGGACATTGAAATGAAACAAGAGCAAACGTCTAAAGCGGATGAAGATCAACGCAAAGCAGAAGAACTACGCAGACAACTTGGCCTTAATTAATAAAAAGTTTATGAAAAAAATACTACCACTTTCGTTATTTATTTTTTTAGCCGTTGCCGTATTAAACGGCTGTACTCTTTTTTCGGACAAACCTGCTCAAGATTCGGCTTCTCAGACAGTGAATGCGGACACGGTTTTGGACAATCAAATATTCACAGCTGCGACTAATGCCCTCGACGTAAAACATTGCGACGAAATTAAAGACACTGCAAAAAAAGAAGAGTGTAAAGTCACCGTGAATAATATTTTACTTTCAACTGATGCATTTAATAAATTGGACAAATCAATTTGCAATAAAATAGCAAACGAGAGATACAAAGAATCATGCGTTAAGGCAGTTGAAGATAAAATAAACAGTGATAACAAAAACAATAAACAGGAGGAGGAGAGGCTTTCCGTAGAGCAGGAAGCTATCAAAAAGGGAGATGCGAACCTTTGCAATGCAATTAAGGATGAAGGCCAGAAAAATTCTTGCAGATACAATGTGATAGTCAATCAGGCGTTACAAAAAAACGATCCATCCCTATGCGATAAGATAGGAGATAAATCGTTTATTGAAATATGTAAGGACGGAGTAAATTCTGTCGAAAAATAATTACTGATTTGGATTTAAACAAATTGCGTAAACACCAAAATATTTTTCACTTGCCGCTGCAGTGTTTTTCGCCCACATAGTACATCTTTTGGCATCCAGATCAGGGTATAAAGACATGATTTGAACGTATGAAGTCCAAGCGCCTGCAGAAAAATTACCATCACTAGCGGTTGTTGGCGTACAGCTAATTAAAGTTGCACCGGCTGGACATGTTGCTGTTACTGAGGTAACTGCCCCCGCTGCCACTGTAATTACTGAAGGTACTCTCGAATATGTTCCAAATCCATTGGTAGCTCTAATACTTCCCAGGAAGAGGCTTGCACCTGTAACGTTTAGCCCATCCATAATATTTACGGAACCATCAGAGTCAGAAATTGTTCCTGTCAAAACTAAACTGTCATCTACCGTCAACAGTCCATTTAGGATAGTTTTTCCTGAGACATAGAATCCATCCTGAACTACAACTGGACCATCACTGCCCCAAGGAACACCACCTGCGTTAGGATTGGAAATAAATCCGCCAACAGAAAGACTATTTATGGTAGAACTGCCAATAATCGTTAAATTCCCCGACACTGTAGCATTCGTCGCAACCGTTAGAGTTCCATTAACAGATGCATTCCCGGCAACTGCAAGATTATCATTAATTGAAACAGGCGCTGGTAATACCGCTAAACCGCCAGTAGTAGCCGAATTGAAAATTGTTCCCTTAACATCGAGAGTTCCACTCACAGATGCGTTTCCTGTAACGCTCAAGGTATCATCTATTAAAAACGGAGCACCATTTACCAAGTTTCTAACGGCGCCACTAACGGACAACTTTCCTCCAAGAATTGAATCTCCGGCGGTATATATACCGTCGCTATCCAATACAAGCGCAGTTGCATTCGAGTTTTTGACAGAACCATCAACTATAATATCTCCAGGCTCAGTTGGGTTTACGGCAGCTACTTTTAAATTGTCATAAATTGTAAGCGGAGTTGCTACTCCACCGGGAGCGGAACTGTTTACAAGGCCGCTTCTCGCGTCCGTCAAACCATATAAAATCGTATCGTCAAAAATCGAAATTGGACCAGCCGAGTTCACTATAGGTCCTTTAATATTTAGCCCGGAGAAACTGGGAACCGGCTGACTGCCGTTTCCGGGTGCACCAGTCGGATTACTGGAATTTGGTACGAGGAAGCCTCCATCCGTCGTCAGTTTTGTGTCCACGGCCGCTGCACCTTCAGCGGTAGACCCGACGCGTAGCGCGCTGTCTCCGACAGGAGGTGTGGTTTGCAGTGCAGGATTTGCTACCGAGCTCCAAGCCAGTGCGTATCTTGAAATTCCCAGTCCAAGGCTTAAGGTTAGGACAAAAGCTACGACCAAAACGCCGTGCCAGGTCTTGAGATTGATGTTACCAAAAGAAAACTTTCTGAATATTCCCATAATATTTATTTTTGTTAAGTTTTTTCTGTTTATTCATTATAGCACATTTAAGCCTTAGTGCAAACTGTCAGATTCGTTGTCTTCAACTATTTCAAATTTTACGTTGTCCGCTATATTTGGGATTGTCGGTGCCCACATCGGCCAGGTTTTAATCTCCACTTTTGCAATTTCGTCCGTTTGCTGTTGCAGGTAAAGCAAAGCATCGTCTATTTTTGCTCCAAGAATGTGATCGGTGATCTTTTTGAGGAACCTATGGCCATTTTCTTTTTCGGGATCTAGTTCATACACTTGGATCGCTCGCATTGTTGCTGTAAAGCGCACACGTCCGGCTGAGATGTCTTCTTCCAGAAATTTAAAATTTATGTCTTCGTCGTTAACTTCGAGTATTCGCTTATCCGGATCAGCGCGCGTAAAAAGACGTTCCCTTAAGGCAGAAACCAGCTCTTCGCGGTCAAACGCAAGACCGGTCGCAGTGTACGTTGCAATTATTTCGAACTTTTCCATTGCAGCGCCAACTATATTGTCTTGAATTGTGAATGACGGATTGGAAATTTTAAAAACTTTCTTGTCTGTGAGAAGTGAAAGATTTGTTTTTTTGATTAAATTTTGCTGTTCAAGGTACTTTTTGACTTCGATAGGAGCCTCTTTTAAGATTTCTAATTTTGCCTGTTCTTTGGCCGCTGCAATGTCTTCTTTACTGGCCATTTTTACTGTCTGAGTAACACCGCCGGTCATAGGTGAGGTGCTTTCGCCATAAAGCTTTTTCTTATTTTCTTCATTTTTTATTCCAGGTAAGAAAAATCTTGTAGGACCTACATTCCCACGGGCACCTATGACTTGATTATTTACATCAAATTCGTCGGCCACCACATTCACATCCAGCTTTCCTGGCACGTTTCCAGTCGATTTTGGAACTTTTACCGCGATTGGAGTTCTGAATATCAGGCCGTCATCTGTTTGAAAGCGCGTTTTTACAGCCAAATCCCACGGTGCGTTGCTGGTATTGATTACCTTTATTATTCCGCGTGCATTTTCTCCTTTGAATATTTTTCCGGTTGAGTTATACATCAGTTTTTTTGAAAAAGGCGGCGGTTCAACAGGGTAAGAGGCTACAACGACGTTGTCAAAATCGTTATCCTCCAGGAGTGTCCTATATCTGTCATAATTGAGGAATGTAACATTAAAGGACGGATCCAAAATGCTGGATTTGGGCGTTAAATAAATCGTTGCTCCCGGGAGCGCTATATATGCTATGGCCAAAAGCAGCAGTATGCTCACCAGAATCAGCGTAAAAAGCGCCTGCTTGTTTGGAGCAACGAGCACAAGTCTGGTGTCATTACCCTTTCTACGTTTTTTAAGTCTTTCTTTAATGCGGCCAAAGATTGAATCAACTAGGCTTGCCTGTTTTTCCGGCCTTATTACCTCTGAAATCGAGATTTTGTCTCCCGATACGCGGGTTGGTTTTTCGCTTCTTGCAGAAGCAACGCGCGGCTGAATTTTTTCTTCCACCGCCGGGCTTTTACCAAAAATCTTTTCTATCGCGGGTATGCCGACTTTTTGCGCCAATTGGATGCCGATCATGTCTGTTGTAACAATAGTTACTTCTTTTTCCAATTCCAGAATTTTCTTTTTTAAAATTCGTAAATTTACGATGCTTTGAAACAAAACTGCGCGTCGCGGAATAACGAGCGCAATGCGTTTTCCTCTCACATGCCGCAGTCTGTCGAATACATTGGTAATTTCGTCGTCAATCTCTATATATATGACTTTCTCCGGCGAAAAATCGGCAGGCACATCGCTCTTTTCCGTGTCTCCGATGCGATTTTTGTTTATTTTAAAACGTGGTTCCAGGTTTTCGTCTTGTTCCAGCATATGGATTTATATTTGCATTAAACGGATTACTTTTCGCAGAATTTTTGTCATCAAATGTTCCTCGCCAACCAATTCTAAACCAAGATGAGCCAACGCCATAGGCGTTATGTCCTGAGGGTCATTCAAACTCTTTGTTTCATCTTGCACGCGTGGAATTTGCTTTGGAGAAATCACAGAGACCGTAGGCGGTTTAGGGAACGATAGTTCGCGAGTCCATTCTTTTGTGTTTAGCGCAGAAACAATTTCCGGCAAATGACAGCCACCGCCGCAAAGCAGAATTTTTGATGGCATGATGTCTAAATTGTGAAATTCAGAAAGGGTAAAACCTATGCCTGCAAGCCAAACATCCGCGTCCGATTCCATTGCGTCGCGCACGATTTTTTCGGATTGGCGTTCCATTTTACCTGCGGAGTAGGCGAGTTTGATTTCTTCCGCTTCCTGGAAAGAAATGTTTAGCGCAGAAGCAAGGCGTTTGGTAAATGTTCGTCCACCAATCGTGAACATTTTTGTGCCTTCCAGTGAGCCATTGCGAACGACGGCAATATCTGTGGTTCCTCCTCCAATATCTATAAAAATCGCGCTGAGTTGGCTAGCTTCGTCGTCTTCCAGACATCGCGCCACTGCATATGGTTCGGCTGTTATGGTTAGCAAATTCAGATCGAGTTCGGCGGCAATTGTCTGGAGCGCGCCAAAGTGAACCAGCGGCGCAAATGCGTTAAAAATTGAAATTTGCACTTCTTTTCCCTGAAAACCTATTGGATTTGTAACTCTGTATCCGTCAATGCGCACGTCCACAATTGCCGCATTTACCAACTTTATATCTATTTCGTTATAACCGGTTTCATAAGCCAGCTGCGCGCGAGTTTCTTCAAAAGATTTCCACTGCACTTTGTGAATTATGTTCTTAAGTTCACTCAGATCTATCTTTACGTTTGGTTCTTTGCGAACATAGGTCGTTCGCGTGGTCATGCCTTTCACAAGTTCGCCGGCAATTCCCATTATCACTTCTTTTGGATATCCGTTTGCCTGCTTTGTAGCCTCGTCAATTGCGTGAGTGCAGTTTTCTATCACGCTTGAAATATCCATCACCGCGCCGCTTTGCATGTCTCCAAGTTTTTGTCTGCATTTGCCAACGCCACGCACTATTGCGGTGTTACCTTGAGATTCGCATACAAGCGCCTTTACAAACTCGGTACCGATGTCTAGCGCAAGGAAGAGTTGGGCTTTAACTGTGGTTTCTCGTCGAAATAACCGAAACATAGATGTACACAGGATACAGTGAACCTGACGGGAATTCAAAATGTGAAAATTGTGGGATTTTTGGGCGACAATGGGTTTCTGTAGCGAAAATATCCGAAAAATGGTAAAATTTCTGCGTATGAGGAAAGGTGGAGGGCATAAATTTCGCTTAGTAGTGCTGTGCGGCGGCATTTCGATGGAACGCGGAATTTCGCTAAATTCTTGTCGCAGCGTGTGCGATCACCTTGATTTTGAAGATATTGAAATACAGCCCGTTTATTTTGACTATCATAAGGGCGCGCACCTCATATCTAAGGCATCTCTATACTCCAATACGCCATCGGATTTTGATTTTAAACTGGAAAAATATTCAAAAAAGCTCTCAAAAAGAGCGCTTGCCAAAGTCTTAAAACAGGCAGATTTGGTTTTTCCGGTTATCCACGGAGCTTTTGGCGAAGATGGGCAGCTACAAAAAATTCTAGAATCAATTAATTGTAGATTCGTGGGATCCAAAAGCGCAGCTTGTAAAACTGCATTTAATAAATACAAAGCCAATGAACTTTTGAAGAGCAAAGGATTCTTTTCTTTACCAACCATCTTGCTAAAAAGCCACGTTTCCAGAAATGAGAATCTAACCCTGTTGAAAAACTTTTTTAAAAAAGAAAAATTGCAGAGGGCTGTTGTTAAACCCGTTTCCGGCGGTTCGAGCATCGGTGTTCATTCGGTATCTACTCCAACCGAAGCTTTGGTCGCAATGGAAGATATTTTTAATAAAAAGTTGGATACTCAAGCTGTTTGCGAGCCGTTTTGTGACGGTAAAGAATTTACCGTCGTGATTCTCCAAAATCGTTTTAGAATGCCGGTGGCTCTTATACCTTCCGAGATAGAAACTTCTTATAAAGAGAACCAGATCTTTGATTTTCGTAAAAAGTATTTACCAACACACAAGGTAAAATATCACTGTCCGCCGCGTTTTCCCGAAGCCACTATTGAAAAAATACAAGTTACCGCGGAGAATTTATTCAAACTTCTTGGAATGAGTCATTTTGGCCGTTTTGACGGTTGGGTTACGAAGGATGGCCAAATTTGGTTTTCTGATTTTAACCCGATAAGTGGCATGGAACAGAATAGCTTTTTGTTCCAGCAGGCCGCTCAAATCGGGATGACTCACCGCGACGTGCTGGTTTATATTTTAAAACGAGCGGCAGAAAAATATGGCGTTGATTTTAATGTTGAGCCGTGCCGAAAGAGTAAGAAAAAAACATGTGTAAATGTGATTGGGGGCGGAACCAGCGCGGAACGGCAGGTCTCTCTTATGAGTAGCACAAATGTTTGGCTTAAGCTGCGGCAGTCGCACGAGTTTTGGCCGGAACTTTACTTGCTTACAGGCGATCACGAAGTCTGGCACGTGCCATATAACTTTGCGCTAAATCATACCGTGGAAGAGATAAACGATATGTGCCGCAGTGCTGCGAGAAATTCGCGATGGCTTAATAAACACGCAGAAGCGGTACTTTTGAAGTTAAATTTAGTAGACGGAGAGGCTTCCGAAGAACTCTTTCAGCCGCAAAAATTAACCCTTGAAGATTTTTTAAATTTGCCCGGTTTTGTTTTTAACGGTCTTCATGGAGGAATAGGGGAAAATGGCGTGCTGCAGGCGGAACTTCAAAGTCGTGGGAAGAAGTTTAATGGCGCAAAAGAAGAGGCTTCACGCTTGTGCATGGATAAATTTGCAACCGGCGAAGCTATAAAAAAGCTTAATGAAAAAGGTATTTATACCGCGGCAAAACGCGTTTTTTTGATCTCTCACTTTGAAAATTTTTCCAAAAAAGACTGGGATGAGTGTTGGAGAAATATAAGATGGGAGTTTTGTTCAAAATTTATTATTGCGAAACCGGTGGACGATGGTTGTTCGGCGGGTATTTGCAAAATAGTCTCTGCTCAGGATTTTAGGAAATATATCGCATTTGCGATTCGCGGTGAGCCGGAGATTCCAAAAAATACGCTAAAAGATCAGCATGGAGTAATAGAAATGCCGACTCATAAAATGAAAAATGTGCTGCTTGAGCAGTACATCGAAACAGACAAAGTTCGCGTCGTGAAAAATGGTTTAAAATGGGATGTTCGCACGAATTGGATAGAAATTACGTCCGGTGTGATTGGAAAAAAACATAAGCTACACGCCTTCAATCCAAGTTTAACCGTGGCTGTTGGCAGCGTGTTGAGTTTGGAAGAGAAATTTCAGGGTGGTACCGGCATAAATATAACTCCACCTCCAACGCCTCATGTGAAAAGTTTGGCAGTATCGGCTGCTAAACGGCATATAGAAGCGGCTGCAAATCACCTGGGCATAGAGGGCTATGCGCGCATAGATGCTTTTATGCACACAAAAACCGGAGAAATCTACATAATAGAAGCAAATACATTGCCTGCATTGACACCATCTACGGTCATTTTTCACCAAGCGCTTGCCGAGAAGCGTGCAATGTATCCGCGAGAGTTCATTGAAAAGATTATCAAAAATGCTGTATAATGATACGAATGCAAAAGATCATAGCTCAGACCAGAAACGCGTTTCTGTCAGTAATGAGTCCTGGAGATAGTCACCCGGGCGGCAGCTATATGCCGATGACAATTGTTGGCCGCGACATAATGGTAAGAAAAATCCCATCTCAAAACTACAAAGATCTGTCGCGTCTTATCCCAATCAGCTGGCTTTGAAAGGTTTATACCACGATGCGAGGAATTGATTCGCTGATGCGCGTGGTGATTTCGTAATTGATCGTGCCAATCAGTTCACCCAAAAAATCCGCCGTTATTTCTGCGCTTCCGTCTTTGCCGAGCAAAGTTGCCGTATCTTCGACTTTAACTTCTGGAATGTCGGTTATATCCACCATCATTATGTTCATGCAAATTCTGCCGCAAACCTTTGCAGCTTTTCCGTGAATTAAAACGTGGCTTTTGTTTGAAAAACCGCGATCGTAGCCGTCGTAATATCCAACCGGCAGAATTGCCAGGCGAGTTTTGCGGCTTGTTTTAAAGATGCATCCGTAGCCGACGTATGAATTTTGCGGAATCTCTTTTATTTGCGCCACGCGGGTTTTCCAGCTCAAAACCGGTTGCAGATCCGCTCCACCGTGCATTTCTTCACAAAGTTTTTTAGTCTTCGGTGAAGGCCAGAGGCCATAAATTGCAATGCCGGGTCGTACCATCTCATAATGCGTTTTTGGAAAAAGTAATGTCGCCGCAGAGTTGGCCAAATGCCTAATCGGAATTCTTATGCCGTGCTTTTCGAGCAACTCAATTGCAGCTTTAAAATTTGCAGCTTGATACTGCGGATAAAGCGCAATCTCTTGCAGGCCGAGCCGTGGCGAGGCAAGCTCAGGCGGATGCCCCGCCATGGCGGAGCCTAAGCGATTACTGCCCCCGCTTGCGGGGGCATCCATTGAGGTTTTTGGTGTTATATCTTCAATATTTGCAAAATGAGTTGCCAGTCCCTCGATTTCAATATTTTTGAATTGCTTGGCGTGCATGGCAAAATCCAAAAGTTCGTCCAAAAAAACACCCTGCCTGTTGTTGCCGGTTTCAACTTTAATGTGAATGCGAGCCGTTTTATTTAATTTTTTTGCCGCCTGCGCCAACTCCGTAACCGTTTCTTTGTTGTAAACGATAAGTCGGCAATCCAAGTTAATGACTTCTGGCAAGTCCGTCTTCATTACATATCCCATTATATAAATAGGGGACGAAACGCCGGCTTTACGCAGAGCCTCCGCCTCAAACAAGGCATTTACACATAACCAATCGGCATCATTTTCACGGAGAATTTTAGCCGTTTCTACGAGTCCGTGCCCATATGCATTGGCCTTTACGCATGCCCCAATTATCACCTTTGAACCGACAACTTCTCTAAAAATCTTCAGATTGTGTCTGAGGGCAGCTTTGTTGATTTCTACGCGTGTTATTGTGGCAGTAAGGATAGTTGACATACTATTCTAAATATAGTAGAATATAGATGTAGAGCAAAATAAAAACATGTCTCGAAAAGTATTATAACCCAAAATCTGATTTTTATTTTTTAACCGCTTTCGGTATGTAGCACAGAAGTAAAATATTATTTCTTAACACAAACATATATATGAAAAGGAAAAACACGTTCGTAGCCGCGGTCGGCGAAATGAAACACTTTTTGGCGGGTTCTGCCTTGGTATTGGTTTTAGTTACAGTCGTGCCTGCATTGGCACAAAATGCGGGTTCAGGCGGAATGGGCGGAGGAGCTCCGGGAGGTGGAATAGGTGGTTCGCCAAGCGGTAGCATGGGCGGCTCTGGCATGGGCGGCTCTGGCATGGGCGGCTCTGGCATGGGCGG
>CAYHNW010000023.1:0-12107 GCA_964358095.1 uncultured Candidatus Peribacteria bacterium | reverse complement strand
GGAGGCGTTTTTGGCTTTGCTAAAACGGTGATTTTAAAAAATTATAAAGAAATTCAAAGATTGTAATGATTTTCCCTTTCCATGAAAACTTTGAATAGTTGATAACAAAGTTGATTTGGAAAGTGCTGCGAATCTTTCAATGCTGATAGTTGTCCCTTCATATGCAAAAAACGAAATACAGCCAGTTCGTATTTGGCAGGAAGCGCTTGATATTAATGATGGCGACGATGCCTGGCATTATTTTCTATTAAAAAGCCTTAAGCCCGCAATAACTCCAACTCCCGCGGCGTAAGCTTACGATATTCTTTTGGCTCCAGATCGCCGAGCATAAGTTTGCCGATTCTAATGCGCTTTAGCTTCTCAATGTGCAAATTGGCTTTTTCGCACATTCGGCGGATTTGGCGGTTCCTGCCTTCGCGCAATATTATGTGTAATAAATGCGGACTCTGTTGAGTCACGGTTGCCGGTTGTGTGCGTCTGCCATGAATGAAGAATGTTTGGCGCAACGCGAGTAAGGCTGCCGAATCCACTTTTTCACGCAGTTTAACCACATATTCTTTTTCTTTCTCGAATTTTGGGTGAGTCATTTCATATGCAAAGCGTCCGTCGTTTGTGACTATAAGCAAACCAGCGGTTAATTTATCCAAACGCCCAACCGGGAAAACTCGCTCAGAAATTCCCTTTAGTAGTTCCATTATTTTCGGTTCTTCCGGCCCTGTGACGCTGCAAACATAGCCGACTGGTTTATGCAGCGCGTAATATATGAAATTTTGTTCGCGCATCTGTAAAGTTGGATCAACGTCAATTTTGTCGTTTTCCGGATCCACTTTTACCCCCATCTCTTTAATAACTTTTCCATTTACTTTAATTAATCCGGAAGCGATGTATTCTTCACACTTTCGACGTGATGCCACACCGCGGTCGGCCAGATATTTCTGGAGACGAATAAGCATAGACGAGTGTATACTACCATTAGTATGTTAAACCAAGAACTCTCACAACTTTTCTATCAAATGGCGGAGATTTTGGAGTTTTTGGGTGATCTTAAGGATAAATTTCGCATTCGGGCGTACCAGAATGTTTCATTGGCTCTAAATGACATCAGCGAAGATTTGGCGAAAATGGCCGCCGAAAAGCGTTTGAAAGAAATTCCCGGAGTTGGGCAGGGGATTGCGGATAAAATTGAAGAATATATAAAAATGGGACATGTGAAAGAATATGAACTTTTGAAAAAGACAATTCCCAAAGGATTTTTTGAATTGCTGGCGATTCCTTTTCTTGGGCCCAAGAAAGTTAAGGCACTCCACGACGAACTTCAAATAAAAAATGTGGAAGATTTAAAAAAGGCGATAGAGTCGGGAGCAGTTGCGAAGCTAGCCGGTTTTGGAGAAAAAAGTGCGCAAAAAATTATGGAAGGAATTGGAATTAAGGCCGAGAGTAAGGGCAGAAGGCTGCTTGGCGAAGTTTATCCGCAAGTTGAAGAAATCGTGCGTGGTCTTGAGAAATGTAAATACGTTTCAAAAGTTGTGCCCGCCGGTTCTTTTAGGCGATGTGAAGAAACAGTTGGCGACATAGATATTCTGGTCACCGGTAAAGATAATAAAAAGATAATGGAGTATTTTGAGAAACAGTCGTATGTGGACAAAACTTTGGCAAAGGGCGATACAAAAACCTCAATTTTGACACGCGATGGATTGCAGGTAGATTTGCGCGTTGTTGCGCCGAGTCAGTTCGGCAGCGCGTTACAATATTTTACCGGCTCAAAAATGCACAATGTTCATTTGCGGACTTTTGCCAAGAACCGTGGTTTTAAACTTTCGGAATATGGCTTCTTTAAGGGCGAAAAGCTCGTTGGCAGCAAAACGGAAGAAGAATGTTATGGTTCACTTGGAATGCAATATGTTCCGCCGGAACTGCGGACGGATACCGGAGAGATTGAGGCGGCGTATAGAAAAGAAATCCCCGAACTGCTTGAGCTCAAAGATATAAAAGGGGATTTGCATGTGCATTCAACTTGGTCCGATGGGGCGAGCACAATTCGCGAAATGGCAATGGCGGCACACGCCCGCGGCTATGAATATATTGCGATTTCCGATCACTCGCCGCGGCTCACTGTTGTAAACGGCCTTAGCATTGCACGGCTTAAAGAAAAGAAAAAAGAGATAGATAAATTGAATGATGAATTGCCAATTAAAATTTTGCTTGGCTCTGAAGTTGATATTTTGGAAAACGGCGATTTGGATTATCCGAAGGAAATTCTAACAATGTTGGATATTGTGGTGGCGTCAATTCACAGCAGATTTCAGCAAGACAATACGGAGCGCCTGATGGTTGCGATGGAAAACCCATATGTGCAAATTATTGGCCACCCGAGCGGGCGACTTATTGGTGAACGGAAAGCGTACCCATTGGACTACGAAAAATTATTTAAAAAATCCTCAGGAACCGGCACAATTCTTGAAATTAACTCGCATTACAAGCGGCTCGATTTGCAGGATTCATACATTCGCGAAGCCAAGCGCTACCAGTGCAAATTCGCCATTAATACAGATTCTCATAGCGATAAATCTCTTTGGATGATGGAGCTTGGCGTATCCTGGGCGCGGCGAGGTTGGGCGGAAAAAGAGGACGTAATAAATACGCTGTCTTTGGATAAGCTCAAAAAAGCGCTTAAGTAACCGGCTTTCCATCCAAATCCACTTCTGGGTCTGGCCAAATCTGTTTGCCGTTTGGATGTTTGAGTATCAGCGCGTTTACCGGGCATGCTCTGCAGGCTTCCAAAAGTGTTTTTAAGTCTGCGCCGTTCGGATCTCTTATAACGGCTTTTCCTTCTTCATCCAATTCAAAGACGCGAGACGCCACGCCAAGGCATACCGCCAGCGTTACGCACAGATCGCGGTCAACTTCGAGAGTGTATCCTTGTGAAGTTTTTGCTGAGGTTTTTGTCATAACTATCGCAGTTTATTTGATGGGGTGAAAAATGTCAAAAATATAGTATAATAGATGAGACCACTGGGGAGTCGCCAAGTGGTAAGGCACCGCCCTTTGGAGGCGGCATTCGGGGGTTCGAATCCCTCCTCCCCAACCACGGAAAATATAGTGGCATTTGTAATCACTTCTGGCAGACAATAAAAAGCGGGAGGGATTCGAATGCCGGAGCCGAGTCCGCAAGCGGCGGCGAGGCGAGGCGGGGTCGCACGCTTTTTTGTTAAGGCAAAAAAGACGCGTGACCGAATCCCTCCTCCCCAACCACGTTTACTCAATCTCCGTCTCCATTCCAGCATCAATAACCGGCTTCGCAGGTTTAACTGCCGCGATTCTTTTGTAATATAGCGACAGCAAAATGAACGCGACCGTCATATATAAAATTCCCGCTATCCAAGGTAGAGGCAGAGCAACATCCAAAAGCTTTCCGCCAATGAGCGGCGTCACAATAGCGGACAGAAAAAATAGACTTTGATAAACGCCCAGAATTTCACCCCTTTCGTGCGGCGGAGCCGCGCCGCTAATTTCGCTATTACTAATGACGCGTAGCAACGGTTGCGCAAACGATTGTAGAAATATTCCAAGCAGCATAATCCAAATATTTCCGACTGCGATGAGGGCGAGCGCTATTATCATCGTGACGTTGGACATGATTTGTAGTTTCGGTTCTGTCCAGAATCTAAGCCAGAAGTGTTTGAGTAAAATCCCCTGATTTATCGCCATAACAAGCCCTATGCCGGTTAGTATTAAGCCATTTTTGGCGGCATTCATATCGTATGCCATGTGAGTGTATAGGTAAAAGACGGAGTGGAAACTATTCATAGTCATGCCGTAAAAAAACCAAATAACCAAAAGTGTGCCTACGGTTTTATTTGAAAATGCTCTCTTTATTCCGCCAAGAGGATTAATTGCTATTGGGTGATGTGAATTTCTGTTTGTGTGAGTTTCTGGCAAAAGAAAATATGCGGCAATTGTGTTTGCAAGCGCCAAAAAACCAGAAGCTAAAAATGGAAATGTAATTGAAATTGAAGAAAGCGCCGCGCCAATTGCTGGGCCGACCACTAATCCAATTCCAAATATTGCGCCCATCATTCCAAGATTATGGGTGCGATCTCTCGGGTTTTTTGAAATATCAGTGAGATAACTTTGCGCGATTGAAATATTGCCGCTTGTTATGCCGTTGATGACGCGTCCCAGAATTATGAATGGCAATGTTCCGAGCGAGAAAACGAACCAGCCTATTGATGTGCCAAATATACTTATTAATAGTATTGGGCGTCTGCCGTAGCGGTCAGATAAGCTTCCAAGCAATGGGCCGACCAGAAATCCGAATAATGCATAAGCGGAAAAAACAAGGCCGACGGCAAAGGCCGATTTTGTTATATTATCCAGATAAATAGGGAGCGACGGCACTACTATTCCAAGGCCGGTGACATCCAAAAAAACCGTTATAAGAATTATGATTTTTGCCTTATTCATTGTAGTAGAATTGTTGCAGCGGAAATTGCGGACGTTTCTGTGCGCAAAATTCGCGAGTTAAGTGAGCAGATTCTAAAGTTCTTACTTTGTGCGGCGTTTACTTCTTTTTCAGAAAATCCGCCCTCGGGTCCAATAAAAATTTCGCACCTTTTAATTTGATTGGCTTTTTCGGTTTGCAAACGAAGAGGGGAGTTCTCGCCCCGTGAATGTAGTAAAACCGGAAACGATAAATCCTGATTTAGCGCCTCGGCGAATTTAATTTCCTTTTTAAGCGTGGGGATTTTTCCGCGTTCGCATTGTTCGGCAGCCTCGCGCAAAATGCGCGCTAGCCTTTCTCTTTTAGATAAACTTTCGCGTTCGCAAAATTCGCTAAACATCGGCACAAACTCGCTTACGCCAATTTCAGTGCACTTTTGCAAAATCATTTCAAACAGTTCCATCTTTTTTGGCATGGCTTGGTAGAGAATCACAAAAAGCTGCGGCTCGGCCGCGTTGACACGTTTTTCAACGATTTGCGCGTCAATCTGCGAATCCGAAATATCATTAATTTTACATTCAAACTCAAAGCCCAAATTATCCAACGCAATAAATCGTGCGCCAGGTTTCATCCTCAAAACATTCTTCATTTGATGCACAATTTCTGGCTGGCTTATGCGTACAGCCGATTCTGTAAAATCTTGTGGTGCCAGGAAAAAACGCTGCATACCGGAAGGATACAACTAATGCCACCATGGGTACAGTGTTACAATTCCAAACGACGTATCTTTTTGGTTTCTTCTTCACCAGTCAGTCGTTTCAAATATTTCTCAGGCAACGACGTAATCGGCACGAATTCCAGCGGCAGATAATCAAGCGGATCCACATGTTGGAAATCTTTAAAAACTTCAAAATGCAAGTGAGCACCTGTCGTCAGCCATCCGGCTCCCTTTGTGCCAGGAATGCCTCCGGAAAGCCCCATTACCTGACCTTGGCGCACAATTTCGCCTTCGGTAACTAGCATCTCGGAAATATGCCCGTACAGAGTTAAAATCTTATTTGGGTGTGCGATGATTATGTAACTGTATCCAAAACCATTATCAGCCACTTTTGAAACAATGCCATCGGCTGGGGCACGCACTTTTGAGCCTTGTACTAGGCGAATATCAACGGCTTCGTGCCTTATACCCATGGCTTTTTCATACGCCGAATCGTGATATAGCGCACTTAATCCAAGAGCCGGGCTAACCGGCCAAGCTAGTTCATTATTAATATCTTTTAAAATTATTTCTCCTTCTTCCAGCTGAAAATCTAGACTAATTCCACTCGCCCCCGGAAGCTTTTTGAGTTCATCCAGTCTCGCTTGAAAGAACGAGTAATTTTCTTTTAATCGCATAACTTCCTGATTTACCTGCTCTACTTCTTTTCGTGAAATATCGAGCAGTGCCTCATAAATTGCCTGGCGTCCTTTTGTCTCATCAATCAGACGTTTACGCGATTCTTGAGCGTCCATAAAAATACGTTTTTCACGCACCAGCAAATTCTGCAATTCAATTGTTTTTTCTTTTTTATCCTCCAGCGCGGTGCGTTTTCTATTTAATTCATTTTGAGTTTCAATAATTTGTTTTGCCAAATCGTTGCTGGCATTTTGCAAAAAGAGCAGATATTCGTTTTCACGCAGAACTTCGCCGGTGGAACCATCCGCCGCCAAAAAAGCGAGCAAACGCGGTGAATCCTCAGCGTCAAAGAATAAATTATTTTGGAAATAATACGCTGAAATTACTTTATCCAGCGACTTAACTTGCGAGTCGAGTTCTCCCTCTGCCTGATGCATGTCATCTTCCAGCACAAGTATTTGGTTTTTGCCTTCAGCTACCTGCAATTCAACCGCCTGTATTTTTTCCTGGTTTCTTACAATTAGCCGATCAAAATTTTGCAGCTGAGATTTGAGGTCATCTATCTTCGTCTTTGAGTCTTCGATCTTTTCCTCCAGCGCCTGCATATTTTTATTTAGAATCTTCAGCTCTTCAGTTGAATTCTTTATTTTTGTCTCGATGCCGAGCACATAAAACGTGCCACGTTTCAATTTGCTCTTCAGGTTGTCCTTCAAAGTATCAATTGTTTGTTGATCTTCCTCTGATAAAAGATTGAGTGAAGGTTCGGACGCAAGAGCTTTTGGAGTCAAAAAGACAGTCAGAAGCACTGCGAGGATCAGTATTTTTGTTTTGCTTTTACCCATATTTTCAGTAAATTATACCAGAAAACCACTAATGTGGCAACGCTGCCTGTCTAAACCTGTAAAAAACGCCTTGCATAGATAAACCTCTTCTTATAGAATTACCCCGCTATGGCACATAAAAAAGCTGGTGGCTCCACCCGTAACGGTCGCGATTCGCAGGCTAAACGACGTGGCGTAAAACTGTTTGCAGGGCAAGTAGCCAAACCAGGCGCAATCATTGTCAGACAAAAAGGCACTAAATATTTTCCGGGTGAAAATTGCCAAATGGGTTGTGATTTTACGATTTTTGCAGTTAAGCTGGGCAAAGTGGAGTTTTATGAAAGGAAGCGCACTCGCTTTGATGGACAGGTGCACAAAGACACTTATATAGCCGTTAGGTAAATGGCTGATATGGAATTTTTTGGGTCAGGTGGTGGAGCCGAGAGTTATGACCCGGCGGCTTTTGAGCGTTTCAAGGAGCAGATGAAAAAGAGCGCTGCTTTTATGGCAGCCGCGCGCAAAGGAGAGCAGAAGCAAAAAGTAAAAGAAGATCGTTTGGCCAAAATTCTGCTCAAATTTATACAGAGTAATCAAAAGAGTTCGATATTAATGCTGGCGGCGCGTTTGCTAGAAGAAAATATTCCGGCCAGTTTTATTTTGAGTATTATAATTTTGGGCAATGAGGAAGTACAAAAGGAGATTAAGGCAGAGACTCACACTTCCTTGCCACAGCTCGCACCCGGTGAATCACCAGCGGAGTTCTCTTTAATTACGCGATTTAGCGATGAGTCCGTTCCTCTAAAAATTAAGGCTGAGATTGATTCATGGGGAAAGGGAATTTTTGAATCCGGTTCGGCCACGCCGTTTCGCGTTTTGGAAACCGCACTCACTAAAGAAGGTGAGGTAAAAAAAGTAGTTATTGATTGTGCGGCAAATGTGCTTGGCGATTATTTGGAAGCCAGCAATTTCCCAACTCTGGATTACGAAACTTTTTATTCATTCTGCGAATTCTTGATGCAGGGAATTGCAAAGGCTCTCAAGAAACAAATTGAGAATCAGAAAGAACTGCATGGAGGAGATTCTGGGCAATAGATTTATGCCGCCTTGCGATCACCCCAAGCTCTTGCGAAGTTTCGCGGATTCAAGCAGATCGGCCGAAATATCTTGGCCCATGCGGAGTTTGTAATAGGAATTGGACGTGGCATTGCGATGCAGAAAATGGTGAGGTTTGTGCGGCTCAAGTTTTATGCCAAGAATGCGCTCGATTTTATCGATATCTTCGGCGATTTTTGTAAACTCAGGATACTCTTTTGCCAGCAATTTAAGATTTTCCTTATTCAAATATTTACCGGCGTGGGTCAAATCTCTTTCGAGATTCACGTAAACGCGTTTTAGAAAATCCAGATGTCCGTGTTTCTGCGCTTCACAGAGCCCTCTCCCCGTACCTATAAATTCAGGCGGTACGCCGAGCGAATAGAAAACCGCGTTAAATGTAATTGCGCGCGGAAGATTTATTTTTCCCATGCCTCGAGAATAACCAAAAAGTCCAATATGCAACATTCTCTCGCGGCGCGGCGGAACAAACGCCGCAACTTTATTGATAAATGGCGCCAATTTTTCAATCGCCGCGGTATATGGCTTAATAAAGAATTGATTTAACTTTTTAATTGTTTCAATATCTTCTTTAGATAAAATCTCTGGTTTAAGTTTTGGCAGCGTGCGCTTTATAAAACTCAAGGCTTCACGAACCATCTTTTGTGGATAATCGTACTTAAATGCGGACTGGATAGTGACAGTTCGGATGCCTCTATACTCTTTAATTGCTTCCTTGATGTTTTCCGGATTCATGCTTCCGCGGAAGGGGAGTGAACCGGTGCCTATTATGGGATACATGGCCACGCCGAACTTTTTCTCTAAATTATAAAAGTGCGAAATAGCGGCCTTTGAAGCCAAAACAGCCGGTATGAGTCCGGAATTCAAAGCCGGGTCGGATCTTGCAATAAACGGACGCAAATATTGCGGAAAAACTTTGTGAGTCTCTTTATAAGACTTTAAATATGGTTCAATGATGCGATCTGCATCAGTTAAATCTTCAATCCGTTCGATCAGCGGAATGACTTGAATACAGTCTGTTGAACAGTGTTTTCCGTCATTAAAGACTTCGCATTTTAAGCGCGCAACTTTGCGAAAAGTTTCTTCGGTTTTAATTATTTGCTGTGCCGATTTTGTCATCGGCAATATTATTTCTATAATCGGCGGCGCGTGCAATTTTAAATCTCGTGCCAAGTCGCTCGAGGTTAGTATGTTTATAAAAACTCTCGCGAGTCGGTATCCGCGCTCCTCCCAAATATTAGGAATGCGATAAGTTAAGAATTTTTCTTTGCCGAGAGGATGTTTTTTAAAATACGCCGTATATCTGCTAAAAAATTTATCAATTACAGCTTCGTCCACTAATTTACCTTCCCAATCCCACATATACTCATCGCATCCAAGCTCTTTAAATGCGTGGTAGGCTTCTTCAATCTCATCCGCCGTGTTTATAAAGCTTTTATTGCACCAATAAGCATTCCCGGCATTATCTGGGTGTTGTGTGGACATCGTGGACGGTATAAGTCGCATATCAGCATCATTCTACCGTGCTTTTCGGAGTATTGCACCAGCTGGCACCGGGTGCGGCAGAGATATCAAAACCGTATCTTTTTGCCCCGGATGAACGGTTTTTAGATCTTTACCCTTTAGCGTCGTGAATTTTTTGATTGTGACAGAAAAATCTTTTTCTGGAGTTATTACTTCGCACTTCACCGGCGCGGTGAGTTGACCTTTAACTCCAATTTCATAAAGATTTGTTTTTCCTGATTTGTGTTCACCCTTAACCAGCCCCACAAATTCGTGAGTTTGATGAGTTATGTTCTTCTCATAGTCCTGGGCTTTCTCGCGCGGGTCATTTTCCAAAAAACCTGGGAAAAATCCGCGATTGGAAGTTTTTGCCAACTCAGCCAAATATTTTTTATTAAAAGGTTTGCCCGCTTCCATTTCGTCTATTGCCCTGCGATAAGTTTTTGCTACGGTCGCCACGTAATAAACGGTTTTATTTCGACCCTCTACTTTAAAACTGCAAATACCCGCATCTTTCAACTTTTTTAAATATTCAATCAAGCAAAGATCTTTTGAATGCATCACGTAGCTGCCGTGTTCATCTTCGTCCAATTCAAAAAACTGGCCAGGGCGCGTTTCTTCTTCCAAATGCACTTTGTATTTCCACCTACAACTCTGTGTGCAAATGCCCTGATTCGCATCGCGGTAAGCTAAATAATTGGATATCAGGCATCTGCCGGAATAAGCCATGCAGATAGAACCGTGCACGAAATATTCCAATTCGAGCCCTGGATTTTTTTCATGAATCTCACGAATTTCTTTGAGCGAAATTTCACGCGACAAAATTATGCGCGAAACGTCTTGCTTGTGCCAAAACATCGCCGATGCCCAATTTACATTATTTGCCTGAACCGAAAGATGAATTGGAATTTCCGGCGCAATTTCTTTGCAAAGCATAATGACACCAGGATCCGCGACAATAAATGCGTCCGGTTTTAGATCTGCCATTGGGCGAATCGCGGCCTTCATTGCCGGGATCTTAATATTTCGCGGAAAAATATTTATTGTGAGGTAGATTTTTTTGCCCAGTGATTTTGCGTAAGTGACCGCTTCACTTACTACCTTTATGTTGAATTTGTTTTCACGCGCCCGCAGCGAAAGCATTGGCACGCCGGCATAAACGGCGTCCGCTCCATACGCAAAAGCGCACTTTAATTTATCCATGTCGCCGGCAGGCATAAGGAGTTCTGGTCTCATGTATCAGCAGATTATCACTCGTAGCGCAATGCTTCAATCGGATTTAAGCGAGCCGTAGAAGGAAAACGATTGATAAAGGATGCCGCCTAGATTATCATTGCACCATGTTTGACGATCACAAACCGGGACGAGAAATGGATGACACGGCTGCTTCTGCAGCAAACGATAGGCTGGAAGAAATTTTGAGGCGTGTGAAAGCCGCAGGTGGAGACATAACAAAAGACGAAACTGCCCCGCTTGTAATCGAGTTTAATAATGATTTTGTAGAAATAGGTGAGCAAAGAATGGTGGAGTTTAATATCAACCGAACGGATTTTCAAATTACGCGCGAAGTGAAAAATGTACGCATTGGCGGAGTATCCGGTCACAAAAAGCATTTGGAAGATTTGGCGCGTCCAATAATTGATACCAAGTTAAAAAGAAAGCCCGAAAACGAAGACCAATGGATAGGCGTGGACTTTGAGGATATGTTTTAAATTTATGGGGTGTCTATCGGGATTTGAACCCGAACTAACAGGACCACAACCTGTTGTGCTGCCATTACACCATAGACACCACGGTGAGAGACAGATGGATTATATATAAAAAGGGATTTAAGGTAAAATAAACCTTTTTAACGAATCCAAAAAATCCCCTCCGGATGAAACGGAAAGGATTTTTTTGGGCTGACGAGTATCGACGCCGGAGCCTCGGTATCGTCATAGAACTACATGAACATCTCCAGTTTGAAGGGCAAAATAGTCGAATCGTAATTTCTTTCTGCAATATTTAAGTTTTCCGCATCACCACCGGTGTCAAACTCTGCTCCTGCGAAAACGTACTTTTTCATAAACTTGTATTTGCGCCAAAGTTTGTAGTTTTTCTTGGCGAGCTTTCTAAATTCCGCGCCGTGCAATCTATAATAGGTGTAGGTTTCTGCAAAATCCTCAAACGGGTTGGTCATTCCATAAAGAGATACAAAGTCCAATTCGCCGGAGTTACTCCTCATAGCTGATTCGTTTTTCCAGCTGATTTTGTAAAAAATAGAACTTTTGTCGTCTTTTGTAACCGGCAAATCAAAATCATAAAATCCGCTAAATTCGCCGTTTTCGGTGCCGGTCAAATATCCGCCATCAACCAAGTGGCCGATCTCGTGAACAAGTACAGAAGCCAATTCTGCGTCCTCCACGTCTAAGCAACGTAAGATTATTTCATTTCCTCCTCCAAGTCCGCGGCGGCCTTCTGGTGAATAAAAAAGCAACAAATTTTTAAGTTGATTTCTGTGCTCATCCGGCAGCTTCATGAGTGTTTTATATACAATGGAATTACAGTGGTCCACCGAAGTAGGAGTCGGGTTATCGTCGTCAACGTGTTCGCTCCCGGGTCTCAGATCAACGCCAATCTCGCTCAACTGGTCAGAATAGAGATTTTGCAGGTTATCTAGGGCTGCTGTGTTATCTACCCTGGCAACGCCCTTTAATTCAACAGGTTTACTCCAGGTTGAGCCACAAAGCATCGAAGTAACCAATATGACCCCTAAAAATGCCGTAAAACGTTTCAAGTAAGCCATAGATCGCCTTCCCGATTAGAAATAAGGGCGGACTATAGCAAAGAACCT
>CAYHNW010000022.1:0-13812 GCA_964358095.1 uncultured Candidatus Peribacteria bacterium | reverse complement strand
ACCGGGAACCGTCTCGTTAACAGCGAGCTGCTCCACCATTGAGCTACTCCGGAATGGTTAATCTCTTTAAAAATTCTTTACCTGTACCTGATTTTAAGTATTTTTCCGTTTGACGTGCCTTTAGTCTATCATTTCCGCAATCTACTGTATAAATAAGTATCCACGGCCTGTAACCTTTTGTAGAAAATACATGGCCTAGATTATGTTCCTTTAACCTGCGGGGCACATTGGAACTGAATCCGACATATATCCTTGGTCCTTTTAAACTTTTTATAGCATAGACGGTATATTCCATTATCTTAATATTAACAGCGAGCTGCTCCCTGCCTGCCGGCAGGCAGGCACCATTGAGCTACTCCGGAATGGTTAATCTCTTTAAAAATTCTTTACCTGTACCTGATTTTAAGTATTTTTCCGTTTGACGTGCCTTTAGTCTATCATTTCCGCAATCTACTGTATAAATAAGTATCCACGGCCTGTAACCTTTTGTAGAAAATACATGGCCTAGATTATGTTCCTTTAACCTGCGGGGCACATTGGAACTGAATCCGACATATATCCTTGGTCCTTTTAAACTTTTTATAGCATAGACGGTATATTCCATTATCTTAATATTAACAGCGAGCTGCTCCCTGCCTGCCGGCAGGCAGGCACCATTGAGCTACTCCGGAATGATGTTATTTTTTTACGAACCTCACGATTTCTCGGCCGACGATTTGCCCTGGTCGGTCGTAGAAGAGAGAGGTTTTTTGTAAAGGAACAAAAGCGGTCTTAATATAGCCAAGACTTTCGATTTTATCAACAAGCGAGTCTAACAGATGGATTTTTGTGCCTCGTCCGTTGTTCCAAACTGGAAAGATGAAAACGACCTGGGTTTTTGCTGGCACGACGTGTGCCAAATTCTTGAAGAAATTTAGGTAAAGCTCGGTGAGTTCCTTTATCACTTGTTTTAAGAAACTTTCAGCCGGCCAAGTGGAAAGCGCCGGGCCAAGAAATGGTTCTGTCACAACTGCGAAATCCTGCGTTCCAATGTCTTCTTTATTTATTGCTGTCGCATTTTTGTGAAAAATCTTTGATTCGGCGGAAATTTTAAAAACCGTTCTCAGCCACGCCACATTTTGTTCCGCGCCGGCAGCCATGCGAGCTTCGTGATCACAACCAATTGCATTGCGTCCAACCAAAAGAGCTTCCATCAAAATTGTTCCGCTGCCACAAAATGGATCAAAGATCGCGCTGGTCGGCGCACCACTAGTTCCCGCCAAATTTATCATGATCTGCGCCAACTTTGGCGGCATCATTCCAACGTGAGCATCGCGAAAAGGTTTTTCGTAATCGCGCTTTGAGTACATTTCAAAATCCTGCATTGCCACAGAAAACCCAAGCGAAACTCTTCCTTCACCTTCTTCAATAATATCTATATTCGTGCCACGCCCGACAAGGCCTTGTTTAACAACTAAAACCGCACTCGCATTTTGAAAATTATTGTTCATGAAGTTTGCAGAAATGTCTGCAGCCCTCAGCGTTTTCTTGATTTTTGGAAGTAACATTTTTAATACGTGTGACTTTTTATTTTCCGGCAATAAATTTACCGCAAACGCGCACTTGCCCGAAACTCCACTACATTTTTCTTTTAACAAGTTCTCAATTTTAATTTGAAGACTCGCAAAATCAACGCCGCGCTCAACGACTTCAATAATTTCCATCGTACCCCCAAGTGTATTTAGAAATTTCTGTGCCGATGCGCCCGGCAAATCTCCATCAAAAAAAGCAACAGACCCGTTTTTTAAAACTTCCAACTTGAGTCCAAGCACGACACCAAGTTCCGCCATCGAGAGTTCGTGATTTCTTCCCAGTACAAACGCATATTTCATAGCAAGTGCCAAAATGACACAAACCCGCGCGCCGCACAAACAAAAAATCCCAAAATTCCTTTCGTTTGCCGGGCGTTGATGTAAATTGTCACTCGTATTTAATTAATTTTTTTTATGGCCTTCTCCCTCAACCGCGCACAATTAATAGGAAACGTAACCCGCCCACCAGAGGTTCGCATGGCCGGTGCTCACAAAGTTGCAAGTTTTAGCATTGCCACAAATCGTTCATGGAAAGACCAAAGCGGTCAGCGCAAAGACAAAGCCGAATTTCACAATATAGTTGCATGGAGCAAGCTCGCCGAAATTTGCGAACTTTACCTTAAAAAAGGCACAAAAGTTTACATTGAAGGCCGCATGCAGACTCGCGATTGGGAAGGTGAAGACGGAGTAAAGAGATATCGCACAGAAATCGTAGCCGAAAATTTGATTATGCTCGACAAAAAAGGCGAAAGCGCGCCGGGTGCATCAGGCGCAGCGCCATCATCTGATGAAGCGCCGAATTTCTCTTCCGACAGACCTCAAAAAAGCATAAAACCCGGCAAAAAACCAGCCGCAGCCGAACAGACAGAAAAAGAAGAAGAGATCTCCATAGATGACTTGCCGTTCTAGCCCTTTAGAAGGATGGGTCTTGTGGACTCCGGACTGAAAAAATGCGAGCCAGAACGAAAGGTTGTTTTTGCGAAAACCTATATTTTGGAAGCTGCTGAAACCTTTTCTAAAGGTTTCAGGTCTTTTTCAAGAGGCGGCTATCTAGAGTACACATGTGGTCCGGACTAAAGCCGGAGAATCACAGAGGTGAGATAACCGCCTCCACGCAATGCTCTTTCAGGCCCTATCTGCTATCGGGGTTGCCGTAGTAGAGGACATTCTATTGAAAGAGCGGCAGAGAAACGGGTCGACTACGGCTCCATTTCTTTCTCCGTTGCGTAAAGCGGAGACACTCCCTACCGTTCTTTGGTGGTTGTTTTAAGACCTTGCCCACCTTGGTCTAGTTTATTTTTGTTTTTCGCTCCGCCTGAAGCGAAGCGTAAAATTTTTGACGTGTGTTTTTGTTTGATCCCGTCGCGAAGTGACTCGCGAGGGTGCTTTTCATGTGTTGGGACTGTAGTCGGCAGTCCACGCTTGAAAAGTAGGGAGGAAGGCGCGGGGAGAAAACTGACTAGTTTTCTCCCCGCGAGCCCCTTTTTCCTCTGTTTGAAGTCGCTCAGAAAATTTTCGCTTAGGTTCGCATTTGTTCGGATTGGGACCCACGAGACCCATTCCTCACAAATGCTCGCTGTGCTCAATTTTTCTTCGCTCCCTTTATTTTCTTAAAGGTAGCGTGCGCGCCTTCTTCCCCACTTTTGCCTTAATTTTCAATGAACGTAAATCTAAAAAGTATATCACTATTCTTGGCTTTATACAAGCCTTATGGGCGAGCTTAGGCGAGTGCCGCATGAAAGCACATGCGGCCTAGTGTCGTCCCCAAGCGGGGGCGGCCAAGGCTCAAGGACACGTCCAAAAGCACTCTGCTATAATGCATTTTGATGAATAAAGGGAAGCTATTTTTAATACTTGGGCCGTCGGGTTCCGGCAAGGGAACTGTAATAAAATTTCTGCACAAGGAATTCCCGCAAGCGGTTTTCCCGCTATCTTGCACCACTAGAACTCCGCGGCCACGCGAACATGATGGCGACGTTTATAACTTCTTAACCAAAGAGGAATTTCAGAAAAGAATAGACGCAGGCGAATTTTTGGAATGGGCGGTTGTGCACCACGATAATTTTTATGGCACACTTAAGCGTCCTATTTTGGATGCGCTAGCAGACGGAAAAATCGTAATTCGTGAAGTTGATATGCAGGGCGTTGAATCAATTAAAAAACTTTTACCGTCGGATCAAGTAGTTTCAATTTTTATAACTGCGCCGTCGTGGGAAAATCTGCGCCACAGAATTTTGAAGAGAAGTAAGATTCCGGACGAAGAATTAGCTCAGCGTCAGAAAAGTTTTGAACGCGAAATGGAATTTTCCAAAAAATGCGACTTTGTGGTGATGAGCGAAGAGGGCAAAATCGCGGAATTTTGTGGCGAAATAAAGAAAATTATGTTGGATGAAATAAAAGGCTAATATGTCACAACTCGTTGGTAATCTGCAATGTAGCCGGTCGAGGCTTACTAGATTCTTGATTATTGGGAGGTGATTGGATATCCTTTGTGCGCTGGGGAGTCGCCAAGTGGTAAGGCACCGCCCTCTGGAGGCGGCATCGGGGGTTCGAATCCCTCCTCCCCAACCACGGAAGTTACGTGAAAGCGTATAAATATTTAGCCTGCGCTTCTATTAAGCGCAATCCGCGAAAATTTTGGCAACGCCAATGTGTGAAATGCCAAGGGGATATTTTGACAACGTATTCTCCGGAGCGCCCTGAAATTGTATACCGCGAGAAATGTTATCCGGAAGTGATATATTAAATCTATGATGGCAAAACATTTTAAAAAATACATATCAATAGTCGTTTTAGTCTGCATCTTAATTTCACTCTTCGTTTTTAGGGTGCACATAAAGAACGCAGTTCTTTCATTCATTAAGCCATCCTTGCCTCAACCAAAAGCCGCTACAGAATTTACGGAGCCCATTGAAGTGGCAAAAACTGTGCCAACAGTCGCAGAAAAAGTTGCACGAAAACCCGAAACAAAGCCAGTTAGCGTGCAGATAGCCGAGAAGCCCATAGAAGAAAAACCTCTGCCCGAGTCCATAAACCTAAAAGTTCCCTTTGCCTCGCAAGCTCCGTTTGGCGATTGGGGAATGCCATATCAAGAAGCTTGTGAAGAGGCATCCGCGATAATGGTCAAATATTTTTATGATGGAAAACCCCTGAACGCAAAAACCATGGACGAGGAAATCTTGAAATTGGTGAAGTGGGAAAATAAAACTTTTGGATATTATCAAGACACCACCGCCGCTGAAATTGTGCGCGTTTTGAAGGAATACTTTTTCTACAAGAACGTGGAAGTTAAATATATATTCACGATCGAGGATATAAAACGCGAAGTTGCCGCAGGCCATCCGGTGATTTTGCCTGCCGCAGGCAGATTGCTGCCAAACCCCAATTTTCGGCAGCCAGGTCCCATTTATCACGCACTCATTGTGAAGGGATACATGCCCGATGGAAGGATAATTACAAATGATCCGGGCACACGAAACGGAAAAGATTTTTTATATAAACCGGAAGCGTTAATGAACGCTCTGCACGAATGGAACGCGGAAGATATTTTGCTCGGCAGTCCGGCTATGATTGTCGTAAAGCCTTAATCTTAATTCTCAGGATCAGCGCCAGTGCTAGTATTTCGCAAAGGCTACCAAGGAAGAAACCATACGGAATAGCAACAATCCCGAGTTCTTTATGTTTAAAATACGCAAAAGAAACGCTGATTGCCAGATTTAATACGCTGAATAGAACTGGGATTATTGTGTTCTTTAACGCGTAAAACGAACGTGCCAGCAAGTGGATGAGGCTCTCTGTTGGTATTGAAAAAGCAAAAGCGGAAAGAACCGTCGCCGTGCGCAAAATATCTTCGTCCATGAATTTGCCTCCGCCAAGAAAAATTCTAATTGGCAGCTCGCTCAAAAAATAAAGTCCAAGCGCGGAAGGGATCGTGAATATTAAAATATTGCGCAGCGCTTTCCAGAAGTTTGCAATAAAAGCCACACGGTCACCTTTTGCTGCGCATTCAGAAAGTATGGGGAATACGGCTGTGGCAAAAGCAATTCCAAATAACGCAACCGGCACACTCTGAAAGTTTCTTGCAAAGCTGATCACAGAAACACTGCCAGCCGCGAGCAGTGTCGCAATGCGTGTGAATCCCAAAAAAGTAAGCTGCTCCACCGGCTGGCCAAACATTTTTGGAATTGTAAGTTTTATTACTTTTATAAAATGCGGTGAACGAAGTTTAAATTGAAATGAATAGCGAAAAGGCGAGCGCAAGATTGCAATTAACCGCGGCAGTAAATGAAACAAGCCACCAATAAGTGTACCCATCACTAGTCCATAAATTCCAAAAATCGGCACAAAAAGCAGAGCTCCGCATATTATTCCAAGGTTGTACAAAATGGGTGAAATGCCATAGCCTAGAAATTTTTTAAAGCCAATGAGCATTGAGCCAAGGCTGTTTGATATTGTCATTAACACCGGAGATATGAGCATAAGCCTACTTAGCCAAGTCAAAGTCTCGCGCTGTTCCGGCGAAAAACCCGGCGCAACAAAGTGCACCAGATAAGGCATAAAAATAGCGGCAATTCCGCCAAAAATAATAATCACGGTGCAAGCGCTATTTAAAACTGTATTAGCCAATTCGTTGGCGTGCTCTTTGTCTCCGCGCGCAAAGAGTCCCGTAAACATAGGTATAAAAGCAGCGGAAAGCATGCTTGCCACCAAAATATTCATTAGCAAATCCGGAATAATAAAAGATGCATTATAAACGTCCAGTTCGTGGCCGGCACCAAAAGTGCGAGAAAAAATCCTGTCGCGTGCAAGGCCGGTAACATAACTTAAAAAGGTGGTGATGCTTAGAATGGCCGCGCCGCCCGTTAAAGCCTCGCGGCTGAATTTCTTTGCAATATCTTTTACACTGATCATGGTTGCAGTATAATACAAGCTCCATGATACCCAACAGCGAATTAGTACAGGTTGATTTAGTGGCTCTGGTAGAGGATCAAGACAACTCAAGTCCGATTGTTTTATTGCACGATAGGGAGGGAAACAGACTTCTGCCGATTTGGATAGGAGATGCGGAGGCGCGCTCAATTGCGATTGCTTTAAATAGGACTCCGATGCCGCGCCCGTTGACCCATAAACTTTTATCTAACATGATTGTGCAAATGGGAGGAAGACTTATTAGTATCGTGGTGAATAAGATGGACGGCCGCACTTATTTTGCTGGACTCAATGTGCAAATAGGAATAAAGAAAATGCAGATAGACAGCAGGCCGAGCGATGCGATTGCGCTCGCGCTTGAGGCGCGTTGTCCTATTTTTGTCACAAGAGCGATAATGGATAAAGCGGCGCAAAAAAATCCGTTGCCTACTTTTGCAGCGCAACAAGCAAAACGCCCGATGGGTGTGAAAGATTTGGAAAAACTAAAAGGGTTGCTTGAAAAAGCTCGCGAGCGCGAGCAAAAATCCACTGAAATTTAGGCTTTAAATATGCGCCTTTTTGTCGCAATTGATTTGCCGGAAGATGTTAAGCATTATTTGCGTGAGCTGCAAAAACGCCTCTGGGAATTTGCAGGCGCGAAAATGAGTTTAACCAGCGACTTTCACATGACGCTAAAGTTTTTGGGCGAATGTGATGAAAAACTTGTGCCGCAAATTGAAAGCGCGCTTGAGCAAGTGAAATTTCAGGCTTTTAAAGTTCAACTCGGAGAATTTGGGACATTTGGGGGCGCAAATACAAGCGTTTTTTGGGTTTCTCTAGCTGTGCCTACTTGGCTTTTTGATACAGTAAATCAGATGGAAGATAAAATGGCGCAACTCGGTATTCCAAAAGAAAATAAATTTGTGCCGCACGTTACTTTGGCGCGCGCAAAGTCTTTTAATCCAACAGTTGAGAAAATGCGCGAGTTAAAAAGCCTTTCTATTAAGCCACTGGGATTTACCGTGTCTCAATTCCACCTTTTTAAAAGTGAGCTTTCAACGCACGGAGCCATTCATACGAAACTAAGAAGTTTTTCGTGAATTCCACCATTGGCGTATTGTTCTTACTGCTGGCAAAATATTGAGAATTAAGCCGACTACAAAAAAGGCGATCACGAACCACATCGAATTGTCGTCGGGAGCTTTTTCTTGAGGTGGGGGAGGGGACACGTCTTCTATTTTGTTCACTTCGTAGCCATCTTCGCCGAGATTTTGTGCGCGCAACGAAATTTTGCTGCCAGGAGTCAGCACAGTTTGAGCCACTGCCGGGTGCAAAATGTTTGATGAGACTTTTATATCTTTGGAGGATCCGTCGGGAAGCGTGATTTGAAAAGAAGATTCGTCCGAGGCTCCGCCACCGGCGATTAACCGCGACACGGTTCCGCTTATTTCTTCAAACACCGGATTTGCGCTGCCCGGCGTGGGATCCGCGACCCACTCCCAAGTCTCATCGTTGGCATTTGAAGCGGCCAAAGCTATGGCGGTTCCCGCCGCCGTGAGAATCGGTTTTTTTATATTGATAAGCATGTATGAATTTCCTTTTTTTGCATTCTCATATGAAACAGCATCTATTATCGTGCCTTCAAAGTCAGCGAGGGTGACACTGTCTCCGGCATTGTTAAGCGAAAGGTGAGTCTCTGATTTTTGAAAAACAGTAAACTCGCCGCTTTGAATAACCACAGAATCCGGAATTATATATTTTGAATTTCCACCGTCGGAAAGCGTCCAGTTGCCGAGATTGATTGGCGATTTCGCGCCATTGAATATCTCGACCCATTCGGCGCTTGCACCCGCCACTCCGGGATCCGGCAGTATTTCTGTAATTCTTACGGAACGAGAAAGATCACCATTTTTAAAGGCATGTTTCGCTGTTTTTTTTGTCGTAGTTTTTGCAGTGGTTTTTTTGACTGTAGTCTTTTTTGGGGTCGTCTGCGTGTTTGAGTTTGCCAATACCAAGTAGCCGCACAACTCCAAATTTGACGGCAGAGGATAAGGCAAAGATGGGATCACGGTATTTTTTGAAACTGTGCCAACAGAAGCTGTCGGTTGAGAAATCTTTGCCTGCGGAGTTTTGTTTAAAACTTGCACAGTTTGCTGCGCTTGACCCTGTGCACCGTGCTCATCTATCACAGTAAGAGTCACAATATAAGTATTGGGTTCACCAAATTTATGAAGCCCCGGATTTGCGGAATTTGCAGTTATGCCATCGCCAAAATTCCATATAAAACTGAGAGAATCTCCGTCGGGATCAAAAGAAGCGCGGCCGTCGAAATTTATAGTCGTTGACTCTTGAGCGACTAATGCACCGCTCTGCAATTGGATTACGGCAGTTGGCGGAGAATTATAATTTGTAGCTGAATTCACAGACACTCCTTGTGGGATTGTCACCGGTTGTTCTACAGGTTGTTCCACCGGAATTTCTTGCGGAGTTGCCGGTGGAGTTTCGCTCGGTGGCTCAGTTGTTGCCGCAGGTTGCACGGCTTCGCGCACGCGACCCATTGAGCCTTGCGCAGAAGCTTCCCAATTCGCAACTTCGGTCGGCGGTATATTTATGTCTTTTCTTTCAAAAGACACTGGATTTTGCACGCTACTTTCCGCGCTTTGCGGATAAATAAACTTCTCCACAAAATTGCTCGCCGCATCTTTGAGTCCAATTTCTTCACCATCTTCTTTTAAATTTCCCCAACTGGAATCCAAAATTGTGCCTGTATATTCCAAAAACTTTTGCGCGAACAAATCCGATTTACTAGCAATAATGGCATACTCTTGCGGTTCCAAAATCATATCGCCGCGAAAAGCGCTGAGCCCGTGATTTGTATTTTCTTCAAAAAATTTCCAGCCGGTTAAATCAATCGGTGTAGAAGTAGAATTAAAAATCTCAACCCACTCGGTCTCGGACGGTTCAAAAAATCCAAGCTCCGTTATGAAAATATTTTGAACTTGCACCTCTGGCATCTCTTGCGCAACGCAAAAAAGTGGATAATAAAGCCAAATTCCGAAAACTGCGCACGCAAAAAACTTTTTCATGCGGCAATGCTAACAAAGCCACATTAAATTTCTCTAAACTTTTTATGAATTTTTTATGACATGCCCGTCGCTCTATATACTTAGGTCTTTAGTCAAGCCAAGTTTCCCGCTTTTCCACAGGTTGTTCATCTTAAACCACCAGATTGCCGAAAACCCCAAAAATCGCTATTATAGATGCGTATATTTTATTTCTCTTGAGGTTAAACAGGTTTACGGCTCGCCGACTGATAGAAACGTTAGGCTAGCGCAATACTCTCGCAATCAATTCTCGATTAGATGAAAAATAAGTTAGAAATCACTATTACAGGAAAGCTCGCTTCTCTGTTGCGCCTAGGTTGCTAGGCGGGTTTCTAATCTGAAAAATCGAAAATTCTGCGCAAACCTCAAGGATAACTATTAAGTTTATGAATCCCACTATTATCCTTGTTGCCGTTGCAACCGGCGTAGTCGGCGCCATATTAGGCTTCTTTTATAGAAAGCTGCGGGTTGATGCAATCAACCGTGAGTCAATTGAACGCAGCGAAGCCCGCGTTCGCGATTCTGAATCAAAATCCCGCGAAGTTTTGCTGGACGCAAAAAATGCGGCGATGAAAATTCAAGAAGAGGCCAAACAGGAAGAACGTCAAAAACGCGCACAGCTTGAAAAACTCAGCGACCGTTTGGTTGTAAAAGAAGAGCAGCTCGACAAAAAAATAGAGACGACGGAAAAAATGCGTGAAGACTTGGAACAGCGCGCTCAGGCAGTAAAACAATTAAAGCAGGAAATCGGAGAAATTTATCAACTGCAAAAAGAACAGCTGGAAAAAGTTGCAAATCTATCACGCGAGGAAGCCAAACAAATTTTGTTCCAAAAGGTTGAAGAAGAAGTGAAGGGCGAAATTGTGGAACGCGTAAAAAAATTGGAAATCGAGGAAAAGAAAACTTCTAAAGAAAAAGCGAAAGTCATCATTGCGGACGCAATTCAAAAGTACGCAGCGGAAGTTGCTGTGGAATCCACGGCAACGATCGTGCCGCTGCCAAGCGACGATATGAAAGGCCGCATCATCGGCAAAGAAGGCCGCAACATTAACGCGTTTGAGCAGGCAACCGGCGTTGACGTGATCGTGGACGACACTCCGGGCTCAATTGTGATTTCCGGTTTTGATTTGATGCGCCGATACATTGCAAAGGTGTCGCTGGAGAAATTGCTTTCAGATGGACGCATTCACCCGGGTCGCATTGAAGAAACGGTGGAAAAAGTTAAGGGCGAAGTGAACGAAATGATCCGCGAGCTCGGTGAAAAAGCCGCATACGAATGCGGAGTTTCGGGCTTGTCGCCAAATTTGCTCAAACTGCTGGGTCGCTTAAAGTTCCGCTCAAGCAACGGGCAAAATGTTCTCAAACATTCAATTGAAGTCGCGTTCTTGGCCGGCTCTCTGGCCGCAGAAATTGGCGCGGATGCAAATATTTGCCGCAAGGCGGGTCTGCTGCACGACATCGGCAAAGCCGTGGATCACGAAATTAGCGGCCACCACGCAATGATCGGCCGCGATATTTTAAAGAAATTCGGTCTGCCGGAAGAAGTTATTCACATCGTGGAATCTCATCATGGTGATCCGACTCCGCGCAGCGTAGAGGCTATCATCGTTGAAGCCGCAAACACAATTTCTCGCTCACGCCCGGGCGCAAACAAGGACAACCTCGACACCTTTATCAAGCGCATGGAAGAAATGGAAAACATCGTGAAGAGCTTTGACGGCGTTGAGAAGGCTTTTGCCATCCAAGCCGGCAACGAAGTCCGCGTGATCGTGAATCCGCAAAAAGTGGACGACCTCACTATGCTCAAACTTTCACACGCAATTGCAAAAAAGATCGAGACTGATCTCAAGTATCCTGGCCAAGTGAAAGTCAGTGTGATTCGGGAACTCCGCGGTGAGGCGATTGCGAATTAGTATACGTGCAAATTCCTGCACGTCTTTTGGGTCATCGGTTTCTGGGGCACGTTGATGAATTTCACAATACCGTCTACACCTGAGTCAGGGCTAATAAAGGGATTCACTATCCCCACAACGCCCCGTTTTGTCAACCCTATTTTGAGCCTGTTCTTGACCAGGAGCGGTTGCCAGTTATACTGGCACTCGCACTTTAGTAGTGCTAATTCCAACGATTTAATCCTTAATCCAAAACGTATTATGTCAGATCAAAAGTTCACGGATTTCTTAAAAAAACTGCGACCAATGGATGATCGCATTTTAGTTGAGCCTGTAGAGGCGGAGTCGGCAACATCTTTTGGCCTGGTTCTTCCAGATACGGCTTCAAAAGAAAAACCGCAAAAAGGCAAAGTGGTTGCAGTCGGCCCAGGCAAATTGACAGAGGACGGCAAGCGCGTGGCCATGACGGTAAAAGCCGGCGACACCATTTTATATACCAAATATGGCCCGACAGAGGTGAAAGTTGAAGGCAAAGAAATTTATTTCCTTCAAGAATCCGACGTCCTCGCAATTATTTCCTAATTCTTAAATCCTAATATTTATGGCTAAGCAAATAATTTTCTCCGATGATGCCCGCGCAAAACTCCTCCTCGGTGTCAAAAAACTTTCCGATGCTGTCCGCGTCACAATGGGGCCAAAGGGCCAAAACGTTGTGCTGGACAAAAAATACGGCGCACCGGTCATCACAAATGACGGCGTCACAATCGCAAAAGAAATTGACCTAGAAGATCCGTTTGAAAACATGGGCGCGCAACTTGTGAAAGAAGCCGCCACAAAAACAAACGATGTCGCAGGCGACGGCACCACAACCGCCACGGTTTTGGCTCATGCAATTATTGCGGAAGGGCTGCGAAACGTTGCTGCAGGCGCAAATCCAATGGTGATGAAACTTGGAATTGAACGCGCGGTAAATTTGATCGTCGAAGAGCTCGCAAAAATCAAAAAAGACATTACGACAAAAGAAGAGCGCGCGCAGGTTGCCACAATTTCTGCGCAGGATGAAAAAGTCGGCCAGCTTATTGCCGACGCAATTGAAAAAGTTGGTCCAAACGGCGTAATTACGGTTGAAGAATCGCAAACTCTCGGCATGGACATCGAACATGTGGAGGGCATGCAATTCGACAACGGTTATATTTCTCAATACATGGTCACCGATCCGGCCAGAATGGAGGCGGTGTGGGAAGATCCAAAAATTCTCATCACGGATAAGAAAATTTCTTCGGTGCAGGACGTTTTGCCACTCTTAGAGAAATTGGCGCAAAGCGGCAAAAAAGAACTCGTGATAATTGCAGAAGATGTGGATGGCGAGGCTCTGGCCACTTTTGTGCTCAATAAACTCCGCGGAACTTTCCAAGTTTTGGCGGTAAAGGCTCCGGGTTTTGGCGATCGCAGAAAAGAAATGTTAAAAGACATCGCGGCACTCACAGGCGGCAAATTAATCACCGACGAACTCGGCCTCAAACTTGAAAATGCCACGCTTGAAGATCTTGGCGAAGCTCGAAAAGTGGTTTCCACAAAGGACACCACCACAATCGTTCAGGGCAAAGGCAAAAAAGAAGACATTGAATCCCGCATTGATGAAATCGAAGCGTTTATTGAAAAATCCACATCGGATTTTGATAAAGAAAAATTGATTGAAAGACGCGCAAAACTTTCCGGCGGCGTTGCCATTATCAAAGTTGGCGCAGCCACAGAAATTGAATTGAAAGAGAAAAAACACCGTGTGGAAGACGCAGTCCAGGCCACAAAGGCGGCCATGGAAGAGGGAATTGTTCCGGGCGGGGGAGTGGCGCTCTTGCAGGCAGTCCACGTTTTAGAAAACATCGCGGCGGAAATGGACAGCGACGAAATGACTGGTGTTCACATTGTAAAAAAGGCGCTAGAAATGCCGGCGTGGCAAATTGCGCAGAACGCGGGCAAAGAAGGCGCTGTGATCGTGAACGAAATCCGCAAAGCCAAACAGGGTGTGGGTTTTGACGCGGCCAAAGGCGTGATGGTAGACATGGTTAAAGCCGGAATTTTGGATCCCAAAAAAGTTACTCGCACGGCGCTGGAAAGCGCGGCCTCGGTTGCGGCGCTTTTCCTCACCACAAAGGCGGCGGTGACGGATCTGCCGGAAAAGGAGAAGCCGACGGCTGGCGGCGGACATGGCGGAGGCGGAATGGGTGGAATGGAGTATTAAACTTTAAAGCCCCGAGAAATCGGGGCTTTTTATTTTGTCCTGTGCGTAGTTTCACAAATCTCAGGTCCACCCTGCTGACAGGAGGGGATATAGAA
>CAYHNW010000021.1:0-18972 GCA_964358095.1 uncultured Candidatus Peribacteria bacterium | reverse complement strand
TGACCTTTCTAGTATAACCAACTATACTAGAACCATACCTTTCTAGTATATCCAAATATATATGAACCAAGAGCTCGTCCAATACCTGCAGCAGCAAATCCGCACAACCAATGAACGGTTGAGGCGTTTCACCCACGGCACGGATGGGAAAAAACATCCAAAACGCTTTATGTTCGTAAAATTACAGAAGTACATAGATGATTTTTTAAGCAAAAAATCTGAAAATAAGATGGTGATAATTCCGGGGTTCAGGGGTGTGGGTAAAACGACCCTAATGGCGCAAACCTGCACGGAATACCAAAATAAAGTCGGTAAAATCTTATTTTTATCCGTTGAAGATGCCAAGAATTTATTTGATGCGGGAATCGCGGAGCTTACTTCCGCCTTCGAAGAAATTTTGGGTGATAATCTGGAAAGTGTAAAAGAACCAATCCTTATTTTCTTGGACGAAATTCAAAGTGATCCAAAATGGGCGGTTACCTTAAAATCCCTATTTGAAAAAACATCCAATATTTTCTTTTGCTGTACCGGCTCATCGGCTTTGATTCTGCAAACGACAACAAACCTCGCGCGCAGAGCGGTTTTCGAAAAAATGCCTCCTATGTGTTTTACGGAATATGAGATGATAAAAAACAATATCTATCCGCCAAAGCTGAAAGATAAAATCAGACAAGCAGTATATTTCTCTTCAAATGCTGAGGATGTATATAATAATTTATTGCCCCTACAGGCGTCGGTTAATCAATACTGGTCAAAGGTGAATAAAGCCGATATCAAAACATATTTATCCTATGGGACTTTACCTTTTTCTTTTGTAATGCCAAACGAAGTCGCTGTGTATGATTCAATTTCTTTACTTTTGGATAAGATCATTAAGCAGGATCTGCCGATGTTGGGAAACTTTGATTCAAATACACTTGGAGTTGTAAAAAGGATTATCTTTGCCATCGCGGAAAATGACACAACGAGCCTCAATGTATTGGAAGAAAAGTTTAAAATTAATCGCCTCACGATAGCCAGTATCTTTGACGCGCTGGAAAAAGCAGAATTACTCATCAAAATTCCGGCATACGGATCAAACATGACCATTGCAAAAAAAGCGAATAAATATCTTTTCATGTCTCCGGCAATCAGAATGTCATTTTTTTACTTTACCGGACAGGAAAGCACCTATCTTACAAGACAGGGTAAGCTATTGGAAGATTCGATAGGCTCGCATTTATATCGGGAGTTTATTATAAGAGGACAGGGTGCTATACGTTATGACAGCGAACAGGGCGGAGCGGATTTCGTCCTACAGATATTGAATAACAAACAAATTATCATTGAGGTGGGCATGGGCGATAAAGATAAAAAACAGATTTTAAATAGTATGAAAAAAATTAATTCCGACTACAATTTGATTTTCTCCAGTTCTGAACTGAAAATCGACAAGGAATTTAAAACCGTGTCTGTTCCTTTGGAATATTACTTTTTGATGTAAATCTCCGTGTTTCAAAAGTTGTTTTACCCCAAAAACGGCGGCTCTTTCAATCGGGCAGGCAAAAAAGACGCCTGACCGACTCCCGTTACCCGCTCCAAAATTTAACAGGTTAAGAAAAGTGTTACCCCAACCGTGAAAGGGTAACCTGAGCATTGCGAATACAACGAAACTTCTGTACTTTGGTATTACCTTTTAATTATGAGGTTTGTTGATAAAAAAATCAGTAAAAATGAACTCATGCAACTCGCGAAGGAACGATTTGGTGATATGGTCAAAGCTGTCGTAGATATTCGTTTGAGTATCATGGTACTCGGTGGTGATCTTCACTCCGACGAAGAGGCAATGCTTCTCGAACGCGGTTCACATCAGGAAGATCTTTGGGGTATGAATATTTATATTGATAAACCACTCGGTGAAAGGATCGAATTTGATTCGATGATCAATCTTAGACCAAGTCAAAATAATCGTTCACGAGACGTTCTTGATCCAGCAATTCGTGAGAGAATTATTGTACTGACAAATAATCTTGTCGAATCATAAATATGATTCACTCCACTTTGGCTGATGGACGATGGTTTAAGTTCTCGCTTGCCGAACAGTTTGCCAATATTGGAAGTGAGATCCATCGTCTAGTTTCTGCTGATAAAAACCATGATTACGCTCGATTTTACGCTGTTTTTGATAGAGCTTTAGAACTCATTGATCTTAGCTTGTCTGATCCGCGCTGGAAGACGGGATATAAAGAAATTGCACGGGTGCGGGAAATTTTGTGCGCTCTTTATTTTGGTCAAAATGAATATAATACCTCCCTTGAAGCGTTAGACGATTATTTTTTTAGATTTGCCCTCGTTGTTCAAATCAATAAATAACAGAGGTTTAATATTTGCAGAAGCTAGCGTGAACCGATTGATGTCGGCCATTTCGGTTAAGTGAAATGGCTTTTATTAAACGTTTCTATTGCTTGGTGAGTTAATATTTTTTTCATTTTTTGTTTAGAGAAATTTAATCCCAAAAATGTAAGATCCAGGCACTTTATTTCTTAACTTCATAAAATATGAAGCGCGTAAAATTTCGCGGACATTACCGGCGCAGGGCACTTAGTCTCTCTTTGGCGTTGGTTATATTGTCCAATTTTGTACTGCCCGGATCTATTGCAAGGGCGGAAGACATTCAACCTGGGGCGGTTGTTATAAATGAGGTTGCCTGGTCTGGGACTGCCGGATCTTCTTCCGATGAATGGATAGAACTTTATAACACGACTGCAAACGACATCAATCTTGCCGGTTGGCTTATCGTTGATGACAACGGAGATCAACAATATGCGATAACTTCCGGAATAATTTCGGCTCATTCTTACTTTTTGATTGAGGATGTGCAGGTGGCCACAAGTGTGGCAGCCGATTTTATTGTTAATCTTTCTCTAAATAATGTCGGAGATACATTGGTTTTGGGGAATGTCGCCGGAAATGTAATTGATTCTGTAAATTTAACCGGTGGGGCTTGGTATGCCGGCAATGCTGTGAATAAAAGCACAATGGAGAGGATTTTATCCTCTGACTTGCAAGACCAGGCTGCGAATTGGGGAAGTAATACAATAGGTAATGGAGCCACGGATCGCGGCGGCAATTCAATAAATGGAACTCCGCATGGGGTGAATAGCGTTACTCCGATTGTGCCGGTTGAGCAAAAGGCTGTGGTTGAACTGATGCCGTCAACGACTACGCCAAAGACCGGAGATGAACTGCAATTGGCAGTAAGGGTGAGTGGTGGGGTGAATGTGTTTTCTTATGGATTGGATTTGGTATACGATCCAGCGATTCTTGAGTACGTGAGCGCGGAGAAAGGAATTTTTTTAGGGGAAAATGGAGCAACCGACACTTCTTTTTATGCTGATTTGGAAAATAATCTAGGCGGCAAATTGGTGGTGGCAGAAGCTAGAATGGGGGAGAACAAAACTGGTGTCTCTGGCGACGGTGCGCTTTTTAACGTCAAGTTTCGAGTAATTGGAGCGCAGGGATCGGGTTCAAATATTTCTGTTGGGAATGAGAGTTTTTTAGCGGATATATCCAATGATTTGGTTTCGCAGTTTTCAAACGCGCAGATTTCTGTGCAGATAACCGTAACGGGTCCTGTGCAAAATCTGTTGGCTCGAGAAGGAGCAGTGCGTTATGAAATTGCCTTGTCCTGGCAAACTCCGGCAGATAGTGCGGACAAATATAAGGTTTTTAGAAAGAAATTTAATGGTGATTACGTTGAGTTGGGGGAGACAAATAATTTAGAATTTGTTGATTCAGACGCAATTGCCGGTGGTGGCAAAATAGTGCCCGGCATCGCTTATGAGTATCGCGTCAGGGCAGTTAAAAACGGCATCGAAAGCGTGGACGTAAACATTTCTCAGATCGAAACTCGCGGCATAAAAGGCGATAACAACAGAACCGACAGGGTTGATGGACGGGATTTGGAGAATCTTGCTCGTCATTTTGCCGAAACAGGCGCATCTGTAGGTTACAACCCGTTAGTTGATACAACCTACGATGGGCGAATTGATGGTGGCGATTTAATAGATATAGGCGCAAGTTGGGCGTTAACTTACCTTGAATAATGAAGAAAATAATTGTGATTGGTGGAGGATTGTTATTCGTGGCGTTCATTGTGTTTGAATTATTTTCTGGCGCAATGATCCCTGCGTTAAATTCGCTTTTACATATGGGCTTTTCCCCCGCGATGCGCGCGGGGGAAAAGCCCGGCAAAGTGGCTCAAATTCAACAAAGGGTTAACGTGATTTGCTTCCAAACCGAAAGCATCACGAACTCCACGTTGAAAGTTTCGGTTATGGCGCAAAATATTCAGCGGCAATTATTGGGAATCGGCTTTGATTTAAGATTTAATCCCGCCGCGCTTGAATTCATCAAATACAAGCAGAGTTTGTTTTTTGAACGTGGCGGAACGCCGATTTACATGTCAAAATTATCCACTGGCGGAGAAATCGTGAGTGCCGTGAGTTTAAAAAGAAACAACATTTTGCAAAAAGGATCCGGAGAAATAATTTCCTTTTATTTTAACAAAAAACGAGAGGCAGACCATTCATTGGCATTTAAAAATACAGTGGCCGCAACTCTGGACGGCGGAATGAGGAAAGATTTGAAAGATATTTTGTGGGGGGCGTGCGACGAACATTAGTCCCACTCAAGCGCTAGTACGTCACTAAGACCTATGGCTGAAGGAAACAACAGTCACCGAAAGGAGACCAAGAAACCAAAGAAGAGTAAGAAGAAATTTATTTCTTCTTTGGGACATCGTGCGCGGTGTCCTAAATGTCCGAGAGGTGTTCATTCGCCCCTGAAGGAGTCCTAGTCGGAAGGCGCGTTTTGTGGTATAATTATAATCAACTAAAACAAAAATGTTTAAACCTTCCCGGACAATAAAATTTACCGTATCGGCAGTTTTGATATGTTTTGTTGTACTAGTGGGAGTGGCTGAGGCTGCCACCAAAAAAAATAAAACCGGCTGCACAGGCTCCGTGCAAAGCTCCGGGTTTATCAAATCATATAATTTCAAAGACTCAAATCTTGCAAACAGTGTCTCTTTAACTTCGGACGGAGGCTATGCTTTGACCGGCGGGGCAATAATCAATAAATACATGAGCGATGGCGACGCGTTTATTATGAAAGTTAATTCCGAAGGCAAAAAGGAGTGGGCGAATTTAATACAAACGAAAAACAATATCACAGTTGATCCTCTAGCAGATAAAGCAGGTAACGACAGAGGTCATGCCGTCACACAATTAAGCGATGGCAGTTATATTTTGGCCGGTGAAACAAACGGGTTTTTGAATGATGAATTATTTGAGAAACAGGAATTCTCAGGCGACGTTCTGATTTCCAAGTTTGATGCAGGTGGTCGGCATATTTGGACGGAAACTTTAAGGGGTTTGAGTTTGGACATTCCGGTAAACATCATTGCAGACGAAAGCGGCGGATTTTTTCTTTCGGCGGCCGTTGCGGAAGTGGGATATGAAGGGGCGGATTTTCTTCACCATTTTGTAATTGGGAAGTTTGATGGCTCGGGCAAAAAACTGTGGATAAAGAAAACCAATTTGCTTTCATGGAATCCGCTCATCTCTGACACAAAATTAAATCAAAGTTTTTTAAAAGACAGCGATGACAATCTCCTTTTGACGGGTATGACTGAAATACCGCGCGAAAACAGTGAAGAAGGCGACAAAAGTGATTCGGCGGAGAAACCTATAAAAGATAAGCTAGCCATTATCGTAAAACTAAATAGTAATGGAGAAACCATTTGGACAAAAAGCCTGGAAGGGATACCTGCTCGAATTAAAGGCGCAGATTATCGCGTACGCGCCGGTTCTTTTTATGCCGTGGAGCAAACGGAAGACAAAGGTTACGCGATATTTGGGCTTCTTTACCCGATTATAACGGGCGAGCCAAGAGCAAAAGTCGCCGAACCTACATTTCTTGCCGCAATAAAATTGGATAAAGATGGGGATCTTATATGGGCAAAAGCCGTTGGCATCGGCGCACCGCTTACAGGTTTCTTTACCACAAAGACAAAGGACAACGGATTCGTTTTTATTAAAAATTACAAAGCCTGGAACAATAAATCAGACGAAGATTTTAACAATTATGTAAAAGCACAAAAAAATGCGCAGAAAAAACAGAAAAAGTCAGAATCGGAATCTGACTTGGGTATTGATATAGAAAAGCAAACCATTGATTTGACGGAAAAGGCGGATGTAAACCTCAATAAAATTCTGGCAATAAAAACGGATCGCGATTTCAATGTGCAATGGGTTAAAAAGATTGGAATTGGTAAAGAATTCTTGGGATTTGATGTAAAAGCTACGCCGGATCAAGGCGTTGCTATTGCAGGCCTGCACAGAAAATCCACTGTGAGAGAGGTTACCAATGGACAAACTTTTACTTATGATGATGCCTTACTAGTTAAACTGGATGTTAATGGTAACGCTGGAGCTCCCGCTGAGCGGGAGGGTTTAATTTCGGACTACTCGGCAATTTCCGCGGAAGACGTAAGCGCATATATTAAAGTGGCCGATTTTACATCAGAAATAAAAAACTACGATGAACTGGTTATAAATCAACAAAATCCAGAAATATTACCCACTGACATAAGGACGAACGATTTATGCGCATTTAGAAATTACGAAACGGCCATCTGTCCTTTAAAATCTCAAGCAAAAACGTGGGCGCAGGTAAATTTTAAAAACACTAAAGAAATCGCTGGAGTTGCAAAGGGAAAAAGCCAGGAAGTGCACGACGAAATATTGCCAATCCTGAAGCGTGTATTTAAAGGCGTAAAAGTGATAGATAATATCGGCGGATTTTCCATGGAATACACCGTCAGTCGCCTCGTTACGCAGAAAGACATAGATGCCGTTCAAAAAGAACTCGAAGCCTTGGGCTATACAACATATGAAAAGGACACAGACCAGCTGATAATGAAAAAAATCGGCAGGATGTTAGTGGTTGGATTTTCGACGAACGACCGTTTGCGCGGAATTATCACCGTGTCATTTTGATACATCGCCCGAATACCAGATATCTATATCCACTATTTTCGAATATGGATCGGAACTAATATCTACGCTCGCTTCAAGATTAGCGGCATCTTTCGCCCTATAAGAGGCTCCGTCGCCCTCGCTCGATTGAGATGTGATTTTCCACGGAGTTTTCGAAAGCAGGTTTTTATAAAACTCCTTAGCTGCCTTCAGGTCTTCGGTTGTTCGTATGGTAATACTTTTGTTTATATAGCTTTCGTCACCATCGTCAGATGATTCAGTGAGTTTTCCCTTACCATATATCAGGTTTGAAGGAAAACCGCTTGGCGCATCCACTGCTTCTGCCTTTTCAAATTCCGCAAGCTCCAGTTGCGCTCCGAATTTAGCATAGGTTTCCATCACTTTTGCTGCGGCTGCGGGATCATTTGGATCATAGCTTTCTCCAAGTTTCTGCTGAGCTGCTGCCAAATCAGTCAGGTTTTTCACCGCTTCCTTGCTTGCTGTCTCGTCTGGGCTTTCTGTTTTTCCGCATCCGGCAAAAAGTACGACGCTAATCAGCACTACCATTAAAATCGAAAACTTCTTTTTCATATTTTTTTGTTAAAGTATAAATACGCTTTCAAAACAAATTGTATTACCGTCATAGGATATACACAACAAATTATTTGCAATTTCGCATTAACAATAGGAAGATTGATGGTCAGAAGCTTCATCCTGTTTTATGCATAAGAAAATTTACATTCCAGTAATCGCGGTAATAGGGATTTTTGTGGGCGCATTTTTACTATACCTTCCCAACACAAGAAACTACCTAAACGGTGTCATTCTAGCAGTAAAAGACAAGTGTAAACCTGTGCAAACAACAACATTCATAAAATCATATCGCCTCAAAGATACAACGGATACTTACGGAATAGCGCAAACAAAAGACGGCGGATATGTCATCACGGGACACACTGTCAATCCCAGCGAATTGTGTGGTTATAGTATGTTTTGGATTAAAGCTAACGGCAATGGGAATAAAGAATGGAGCAAACTTTATAATAATTGCAGTTCAGAAGGTCGTGCAGTTACGGAGCTAAAAGATGGGAATTATGTCGTAGCCGGAGATGTCAGTGGCGAATTTATGACAGATGAACAACAAGAAGCCATTGAGGCGCAAGGCGATAATCTTGTAGTAAAAATTGATGGAAAGGGAAATCCTATCTGGACAAGGACGGTGAGCCAACAAAGCTCAGACTCTCCGGCTAAACTTATCCCTACAAAAGATGGTGGATTTGTTATGTCAGGAGAGACGGGAACATTGGTCGGACAACGAAACGAAGGCGATATTATAGACATAATGTTTTTGGGAAAGTTCAATACCAATGGCGAAACCAATTGGCTTAAAGAAATTGACGCTGACGAACAATTCGGAGTCAAATTTGCCACTCAAACGAAAGATGATGGTTATATTTTGATCGGGAATATCAAGCTTGTGGATGAAGATGGCCAGGATGTGCCCGCCCTCGTTAAATTAAATAAAAACGGAGACTACGAATGGGCAACCGGACTGGAAAGCGTGCCTCTTGAAATTCCAAATTTGACAATGAACCCTGACGGGAAAAGCCTTCATGTGGGAACCCCTAAGAAAATGCACATACCATTCGGAACTTTCTTAACGGCTGAGCAAACCAACGATGGCGGATATGTCGCTTTAGGAAATTTCTTTTCCAGCAGTTTAGCGGCGGATGAAATCTCATCATTAACAAAAAATGCCGGTAAAGAAATAAGCTTTGTAGCCGTTAAAGTGGACAAAAAAGGCAAATTTGCGTGGGCAAGAATTATCAAGCTCAAAAAATATCTGGAAGACTCTGTAATGAAAAGAACAAAAGACGGAGGATATATAATTATGGGGAATAATCTTGTTGGCGGATTTTATAATGAAGAGAGTGCCGTGCGAGGAAAAGCATACGATGAAATGATGAATAAATATTATAAGAAATATCCTATGGGAACACCGGAAACGCCGGCATCCAAAAGAGACATGGAAAAAATTGCCGACACTATTGAAGATACGGAATCTCCTTTTAGAGCCAGAAACGTTGTGTTAATAAAAACAGACGCAAATTTTAAATATCAATGGGGTAAAACCATTGGCGGAACAAAGGACTTGGACGGCTATGACATAGTCCAAACTGCCGATTCCGGATACGCGATAACGGGAACATGGCACACCGGAATTAAGAAGAAAGTCCTCGGCTCATGGTTTGAATATACCGAAGCGATGATCATGAAACTGGATGCTAACGGAAATTTAGGAAACGACAACGGCCTCGTTGCAGATTTCTCCGACACAGAAAGCAGTGATGTCAGCTCTTATATCGTTGCCAACAAATTAAATTCGCCAAAATTGATACAGTCGTACCCAATGGATAATATTGTTAGAACTATAAAGGTGGGCGATAAAAATGGAGTGAACACATCCGCTTCTGAAGCCAAAACATACAATGTAAAATCTTGCAGCGTAACGGCCAAAGAGGATGCGGTAGGTGACCTCGTTGTAACAAGAACACGGGCTCAAATGAAGTATGAAGAAACCAAAGAATCTGAAGCGGTGAGCAAAAAAGGGAAACCGATCAATGATGAAATGATGCCGGTTTTGAAAAGTGTTTTTGTAGATGTAAAATTATGGGACGATGATCCCGCCGGATGGGTTGCGTACAGATTTAAACGACTTGTTACGAAAGATGATATCGCTAAAATGGAGGTCGCAATGGAGAATCTTGGCTATAAAATAGACAGGAATGACAACAGAGATTTTACCGCAACGAGAATTGGACGGACGTTAAACTTCCATTTTTACCTTGGTAACACAAATATGGGACGGCTGGATATAATGTACTGACGTATTAATATTCACTAATATTCTTGGGTCATGAATAAAACTTTTTCCAGCGCACTATTGAAAATATGCGCCGCTCTGGTGCTTACGTTTTTTGTTTTGCCGGGTGCGGCGTTGGCCTTGTCATACACAAAGGAACTCAAATGGCAGGTTGGGATTGTATTGAAAATTCCAAAGGGTTGGATCTCATCTTTGACCGACGAAAGCAGTTCACTCGGATATCGTTCAGATTTCTTTTTGGACATTCCGGATAAAACAAAGAAACAGCTTTCAATCGGGAAAATGGTTTTCTCGAAAATTGATAGCTACACCGAGTATTTTGGCGATTATAATAAATTTACTGCTGATCGTTTGGTGGAGCTGCAGAAAAAACCTGGTTTTAAGCTGGTGTTCGACAAAGATGTGAAATTTTTGAGAAATTGGCGTGCCAGAAACATTTCGTACACGTATCAAAATGAGCAGGATCCAAGTCTCATAGAAACTCACACCGATCTCATTGGAACCATTGAGAAAAATCTGCAAATCATTGAGTTTTATACGGTTGAGTCAGCTGCGCAAAGCGGGAGATCGCAGTTTAAAAAATATAATGTTATTTATAAAAGGATGTTGAGATCCGCGAGACGAGTGAGAATGATACAGGGAGTTCCTATTACGTACTGAAGTCCCCTAAGTTGTGACCAAAAGGCTCTTGGCGGCAAGTAACAGGTTGCTTAACCCGTTAAAAAGATTTATAATATACGGATATAAATATTATGGACGATTTTCTGCATGTCATCATATGAAAATTAAAGAGAAAAATAATTTGGTTTGGGCGCAAGATGCATTAGAAGTAATGAAGGTTTTGGAAACCTCCGAAAAAGGCTTGTCTCACTTACAGGCTGCAGATCGTCTAAGAAAATATGGCAAAAACGAAATCAGCCAAAAAGGCGGACGCGGTTGGCTGCGAATCTTAATTTCGCAATTCGAAAGCGCATTAATTTTGATCTTGGTCGGCGCTGCGGCAATTGCGTTTTTTATCGGTGAGACCGTGGATGCAGTCGTAATTTTTGCGATAGTTTTTATAAACGCGATATTGGGTTTTTTCCAGGAGTTTAAAGCCGAAAAAGCGCTTGCCGCACTCCAAAAATTTGTGACGGTTAAGACAAAAGTTATTCGTGATGGAATTGTGATGGAAATAGATGCGAGTGAAATTGTTCCAGGTGACATCGTGCATTTGAATATCGGCGATATGATCCCGGCGGACATTCGGCTTTTTCATGTGGATGATTTTACGACGGATGAGTCTTCACTTACTGGCGAATCTGTGCCAGTCGAAAAACACACGGACGCGCTCGAATCAAAAAAAGATCTGCCGCAAGATATTACAAACATGGCATTTATGGGGACTTCGGTTGCGAGCGGGCTTGGAGAAGGCGTTGTTACAGCCGTCGGGCGCGATACGTTTTTTGGAAAAACGGCAGCCTATTTAAAAGCGCCGGTTACAGAAACGGAATTTCATAAGGGCATTCGCAGCTTTGGGAATTTGCTAATGAAAGTCACATTCATAATGACGCTTTTTATTTTGATTGCGAATGCGGCGCTCGGGAAAAGTTTTTTTGATTCGTTGCTTTTTGCAATTGCGCTTGCCGTTGGTATTGCGCCGGAAATGCTGCCGATTTTGCTTACTATTACGCTTTCAAATGGTGCGCTAAAAATGGCTAAGGACAAGGTGATTACAAAAACTCTGCCATCCGTGGAAGATCTGGGGAATATGGACATTTTGTGTTGTGATAAAACCGGAACTCTAACAGAGGGAGAGCTGAAACTTTTTGATTTTCAGAATTTTGATGGCGAACACGATGAACAATTGCTTCTATATGGACTTCTCTGTAATTCAAACCTCGTTACCAAAGGTAAGAAATCTTTTGGAAATGTGATTGATAGAGCTTTGTTTGGAAGTGAAAAATCCGCTATAGCACGCGCAAGAATAAAGGATTTTAAAACTCTGGATAGAAACGAGTTCGATTTTGAGCGTCGCCGCATGAGTGTTGTTGTAAAAGGCGAGGGGATTTGTGTTTTTGTTGTAAAAGGCGCGCCGGATTCGGTAATAAAGACGTGTACCGCGGTGCGAGTGAAAGGTAAAGATGAAAAACTCACGCCGGAATTTGACAAAAAGATTACCGAGCAAATCGAACGCTTTGAAAACGAAGGCTTTAGGATTATTGCGGTGGCAGAAAAGCCTTACGACAAGGATGACTCCAACAAAAAAGACGAACACAATTTGGTATTTTTGGGATTTTTGTTTTTTATGGATCCGCCCAAAAAAGATGCGAGAGATTCACTATTGGCATTGGAGAAGCTTGGAGTGGAAATAAAGGTTATAAGCGGAGACAGCCAGTTTGTGACGCATAAAGTTTGCGGAGAAGTTGGGCTTAAAATTGCGGAAGATAGGGTTGTTACCGGTGCGGAACTGGAGGAGTTGAGCGAAAAAGAATTTCATAAATATGCGAGGACATATAATGTTTTTGCTCGTGTAACGCCGGAGCAGAAGTTCAAAATTGTCGAGAGCTTGAGCAAAGAGGAGCATGTAGTTGGTTTCTTGGGTGATGGGATTAACGACGCGCCGGCGCTGCGTGCCGCGGACGTAGGCATCTCTGTTGATACCGGTGCCGGAATCGCAAAAGAAGCCGCAGATGTAATCTTGCTCAAGAAAAATTTGAGCGTGATTGTTGACGGTATTATTTCCGGCCGCAAGATTTTTGGAAATATTACCAAATACGTCCTAAATACAATCAGTGCTAACTTTGGGAATATGTTTACGGTTGCCGCATCGTCGGTTTTTCTCAAATTCATACCACTCTTGCCGTCGCAGATCTTGCTAAATAATTTCATGAGCGATATTCCACTGCTCACGATAGCAAACGATAATGTGGACGAAGAACTTTTGAAAAAGCCCAAGAAGTGGCAGATAAAAACAATTACCAGGTTTATGATTTATTTCGGACTGGTCAGTTCGATTTTTGATTTGTGTCTGATTTTGCCGCTGATATTTATTTTTAAAACGACTCCGGAAATGTTTCGCACAGCATGGTTTGTGGAATCGGCGCTTTCGGAAATAGTGATCACATTTGCGATCCGCACGAGGGTTGCCTTTTGGAAGAGCAGGCCAAGTATGGCGCTTTTATATTCTTCAATTGGCACGGTCGCGGTTACGATTGGGATTACCTATTTTGCGCTTGGCGCACAGCTGTTTGAATTCGTCAAAATGCCGGCCACTATTTTGTTATTTATAACAGGTGTTCTGGCTGCTTATTTTGTGGCCGCAGAGGTTGTAAAACGCAGATTCTTTGCGAAATTTATGATATAATCAGACTATTATCTCCGCGCTCGTTTTCTATCAATTTCGCTCAGATTCTTTTTGCGAATCCTGATGCTTTTTGGGGTGATTTCAACCAGTTCGTCATCTTCAATAAACTCCATGGCCTGCTCCAGGGTCATGATCTTTGGGGGGGTTAGCGTAATTGCGTCGTCCGCACCAGAAGCGCGCATGTTTGAGAGGCGCTTTCCTTTGCAGGCATTTACCACGATGTCGCCCTCCTTTGCATTCTCACCGATTATCATACCTTCGTATACTTTTGTAACTGGTCCCACGAATAAAATACCGCGTTCTTGAACTTTCCAGAGTGCATAAGCTGCTGTTTCACCAAGTTCTTGCGATATCAACGCGCCATTTTTGCGGTGTCCAATTTCACCTTTATAGTTGTCATAATGTGAAAAACTATGATCCAGAATTCCTTCACCGTGCGTTTCCATAATAAATTCACTGCGCAGACCCATAATTCCGCGAGTAGGGATTTCATATTCCAGGCGCGTGTTACCGTCAAGAGTCACCATGTTTGTCATTATGCCTTTGCGTGTGCCGAGTTTTTCTATCACTATGCCGGCATATTGCTCCGGCACCGTTGCGATTAAAAGCTCAATCGGCTCCTGAGTTTTTTTATCCACTTCTTTCATAATCACCTCCGGCCTGGAAATTTGAACTTCAAATCCCTCGCGACGCATGTTTTCCAGCAAAATTGAAAGGTGCAATTCGCCGCGGCCAGATACAATGTATCCGTCTGAATTCGGAATTGATTCAACTTTTAGGCCAACGTTTGTTTGTAATTCTTTTTCAAGGCGCTCTTTGATATTGCGAGTCGTGACGAGTTTGCCTTCTTGGCCTGCAAAAGGGGAGTTATTGACGAGAAAATTCATTTTGAGCGTGGGCTCGTCAATTTGTAAAAGTGGCAGAGCTATCGGATTTTCGTTGTCTGCAATGGTTTCTCCTATTGTTATGTCTGGAATACCGGCTACTGCAGCCAAGTCTCCACATTCCACGAGTTCGCACTCTTTCTGCTCCAAACCCACAAATGAAAATAATTTTGTTATGCGATATTTTTGAAATGACCCATCGCGGCGGCACAGTGTAATTTGCGCGCCATTTTTTAATTGTCCGCTAAAAACGCGGCCGATTGCGATTCTGCCAATATAGTTATCATAAGCCAAACTTGCGACCTGCATTTGCAGCGGCTCGGCGTTTTTATCTGGATAAAGTTTTACGTGCTCGAGAATCTTGTCAAAAAGCGGAGTCAAATCCGTGCTCTCTTCTTCCATTGAATTCTTGGCAATCCCTTGTTTGCCGATTGTATAAAGTACTGGGAAATCGAGCTGCTCATTTGTTGCATTCAAATCCACAAACAAATCAAAAATCATGTCCAAAACTTCATCTGGCCGGCAGCCTTTTTTGTCTATTTTATTTATGAGGACAATAGGGCGAATGCCGAGTGAAAGAGATTTTTGAAGCACGAACTTTGTCTGCGGCATGGGGCCTTCTTTGGCATCCACAAGCAGTAAAACGCAATCTACCATTTTCAAGATGCGCTCAACTTCGCTACTAAAGTCAGCGTGACCAGGCGTATCAACCAAATTTATTTTTACGTCTTTATAATGGATCGAGGAATTCTTGGAGAAAATCGTGATTCCGCGTTCGCGCTCAAGCGGGTTAGAATCCATCACGCATTCGTCCACAACTTCATTTTCGCGAAAAGCGCCGCCCTGCCGGAGCAAAAAATCCGTGAGGGTGGTCTTTCCGTGATCAACGTGAGCGATGATGGCGATGTTTATGACTTTCATGCGACCGATGGATTTTAGGTTAAAATAAGGGGAAAGGCAAGGCTAAAGCTACGGGATCGTACGTTGGCACGCTCGTTGCGAAAGCCATGCTCATGTCACACACAAAACATCAGCTTAAACCAAAATCTTCGCGCCGTGAAATCTTGCTTTTCCCCCGAGCTCTTCTTCGATTCGTAGCAACTCGTTGTATTTGCAAATCCGCTCCGTGCGGGAAAGTGAACCGGTCTTGATTTGTCCGGTAGAAAGCCCCACCGCCAAGTGCGCGATAGTTGTGTCTTCGGTTTCGCCGCTGCGGTGAGAAACAACTGCGCGGTAGCCTGCGGCGTAGGCCATTTCAATTACATCAATCGTTTCGGTCAGGGTGCCGATTTGGTTTAGCTTGATTAAAATTGCATTGGCAATTCCGGAATCAATGCCTTTTTTGAGCCGCTCCGGGTTTGTGACAAACAAATCGTCGCCCACAAGCTGCAGTCTTTTGCCGAGCTTTTCGGTGAGCAATTTCCAGCCGTCCCAATCGTCTTCGGCGCAGCCGTCTTCCAGCGAAAAAATAGGATATTTTTTCGCCAATTCTTCAAAATATTTCACCAATTCTGCCGAAGAAACTTGTGACTGTTTCCCGCGAATTTTTAAATTGTATTTATCGTCTTTATAAAATTCAGAAGATGCCGTATCAAGAGCTATAAAAACATCACCGCCTGGTTTGTAGCCCGCCTTTTCGATTGCAGCCACGATCAAATCCAGCGCCTCTTCGTGAGACTTCAGCTTTGGCGCAAAACCGCCTTCATCTCCAACGGTTGTTTGAAATCCTTTCTCAGAGAGCAGTTTTTTTAGAGTATGAAAAATCTCTGCGCCCATACGTAACGCTTCTCTAAAATTCGGTGCTCCAGCCGGCACAATCATCATCTCTTGAAATTCCAGGCCGCTGTCTGCGTGAACGCCGCCATTAATAATGTTCATCATTGGCACTGGAAGCAGGGAATGGGACGCGCCAAAATGCTTATATAGAGGCACGCTGCCATGTGCCGCCGCCAGCTTTGCGCATGCCAGAGAAACTCCCAAAATCGCATTCGCGCCGAGCGCAGATTTATTTTTCGTTCCATCCAGCGCAATCAAAGTTTTATCAATCGTTCTTTGATCTTTTACGTCAAAACCTATCAACTCATTATTAATTACGCCATTTACATTAGAAACCGCCTTGAGTACGCCTTTGCCGCCGTATCTTTTGGCATCGCCATCGCGCAATTCCAGCGCTTCGTGTGATCCTGTCGAAGCTCCGCTTGGCACAGCCGCAGCCGCCGAAAGAGTTTCCGAAAAAGCCACCACTTCAATAGTTGGATTTCCGCGCGAATCCAAAATCTCCCGCGCATGGAGTTTCTTTAAGTTTGTATTCATACCATAAGGATACAAGATTACAGGCTTAAAATAAAATTGGTCTTTAATATGGAGTATAATACGTGCCGATGAACTCCAGACACATCATCGCGGAGGCTTGGCATTTCACTAGGGAAAATAAGAAACTCATGTGGTGGTTTGCGTTTATACCATCCGTGCTCACGACGCTCGTTGGAGTTTTTTATTTTATATATCAATATTTCTCATTTAAAAGGTCTCCGCTTTTCGACAATGCGCCGCAAAGTTTTTTGAGTGAAGTAATTTCCACGGCTTTCGGATTTTTAAGCGAACATGGTTCGTTATGGTTGCCAACGATAATAATCGTCGTTGTAGTTGTGGTTTTATACCTCCTGCTTCCAACTCTCATGCAAGCGAGTTTAATTCAGGTTATTGCGCATAAGAGAAAGGGGCATCCAATATCCATGGCAGAAGGTTTTTCTCTCGGTATTTTGGCGTTTTTGCCGTTTTTTGAATACAGCCTGCTCATAAAAAGTTTTTCTGTGGTATCTATGTTCACCGAAGCCGGTTTTGCCGCCAGGAATCTCGGCACGGGCGCGATGAACTTTTTGCTGCCCATTTTTATTTTGGCCGCAATTATTGGATTAGTACTCACTCTGCTTTTTACTTACTCGGAATTTTTTATTGTTCTAGAAAAAAAATCGGTGCTGCGCGCGATGGGACGCAGTGCAAAATTAGTAATACTAAGTTGGAAGCATACATTTTTAATTGTAATTTTGATGGCGATTATTGGTCTGCGAATAATTATTAACATTCTTGCGGTTTTGTTAGTGCCGGCATTAATTTTTCTAGCGGCCGGTCTGCTCGCAACTCTTGCGCTTGCAAAGATCGGTATTTTGATAGGCGTGATTTTTGGCTTAGTAGGACTCTTTGTGGCTTCTTACTTCACTGGTATTCTTCACGTTTTTGCAGCCGCAGTTTGGACGTTTACGTTTTTGGAATTGATGGAAGAACCGCGCACGCAAGAAGCGATGGGCAAATGAAAATAAAACTTTCAAGGATCTTTTTGCGCGTTCTTCTTTACATTTATTTTTTTTAGTTCTATATTTATATTAATTTACATTCCGACCGCTTCTTTTTTATTTTATTAACAACTCTCTGTCATGCCAAAGAAAAAGAAGAAGGCCGCAAAAAAGGCGCCGGCAAAAAGAAAGAAAGTCGCAAAAAAGAAGAAGAGATAAATTCTCTTCTTGCCAAGAAAATCTCCCGGATGAAAAGGGGGATTTTTTTGTTAGATAAAAATCGGATTGCTAAATAAGTTTTGCATCCGCGGATATTTATCAAGGTTGCAAAATATCTTCGGTGCGACCATTTATGGAAATTATAACTTCTCGCACAGTTGGGAACTGTTTCAAAGTTTCAGTAATTTGGGCTCTAATTGCAGCAGTTCGACAAGAACCGCCTACGGCTTTCTCTAGCTCAGAGGAAAAATCAACTTTTGCAACTCCGTTTTCTATTTTAAGCGTTTGAATTTTAACTCCGCTGTTTAGGTTTGTGAGATATCCCAGATTGCGTTCGCCAACAGCCAAACCCTTAAATAAGGCTTCCAATGCAGCGCGTGCGACCTCGAGAGTTGGTTTTATTGAGCGATTCACAGGATAAACCTTGGAACAGTCCATTAGGTTCGGATCGAATTTGTCATTGTTGAAAAATATTTTCACTGTTGGCAAAAAATGCACGATATATCTTTCTTGTTTGTCGTTCTTAGGCAAACCAGATGGGTTGTCCGCCTGTAAAATTAAAGTGCCGGTGAGAGTTGTTGGCGTATCAAACTTTAGCGTGGCCTCAAATGGCACCAGCTCGTTCGTCATCCAATTAGATTTAGACTGCGCATGAGCAAAACCCAATCCTTTACCATTAGCGTCCAACAGTTTAACTGCGGCGGTAGCTTCAAAAAACCAGTTACCGGGCATAGCGCCGGTCACTTTGTAAGGACTCGTCATAGCTTCGTTTGGTTGTGGACTGTCAATTCTGGTTTCTTTAACTTGTGCCGGTTTGATCTCTTCTATTATTCTCACCTCTTTTGCTTTAGAAACCATTTCTCCTGGTGAAACTTCTTTTTCTTCCCATGCCACGCTGACTTTATATCCCTTTACCAAGCCGCGTAAGTCTGCAATTCCTCTGCCATTCAAGGCAAAAACCTTTGTTGTCTCGTCAAGCAGAAACTGCAACTGTTGGCCGCCGGTTTCGACTTTCACTATAAGGGTATCGAAGTCGGTATCTTGAACAAAACCTACAAAAACTCCGCTAGTTTTTCGGTCATCATTTTGTGCGTTGCCGCATTTCTCTGTTGGTGCAGGTGCGCTTGGATTGCCGTGTTTTACCCATTTTCCTCCGTCACAAATCCAATTATCTTCTCCGCCGATTAGTCTTGCTCCCAAAACAAATCCCAGAGCTAAAATTAATACTCCTCCCATCAATACCAAAAATGTATTTCTTGTAGTCATAAAATTACTTGCATTAAATATGCAGCATACGCCGATAAACCCGTTCAGGCAAACAAAAACC
>CAYHNW010000020.1:0-22656 GCA_964358095.1 uncultured Candidatus Peribacteria bacterium | reverse complement strand
AATTGTTTTGAGTTATTTAGGTTTGCCGCCACGGACTTCAACATATTTGGCAGCAAGCTGATTCTCATGTGAGTTTGGTCTTTCGTCAGCGGGTTTTCGATGAGCACATGAGGCGCTTCCGGCAGCATGCACTTTTTAATTTCCGAAGTTCCATAAAATGAATAATGCATGACCTCATTTAGTCCAAGACTAAGCGACAAAATCTGGCGAGCTTTGTGCTTCAGCGCACGTTCACGATTTTCCATCGGAACTTTTGTTGGCAAAGTAGGCAGCGTCGGCACAATTTTCTCGTAACCATACATTCTGGCGATTTCTTCTATTAAATCATCTTCAATGTTCACGTCTTTTGTGGCGCGGAAGCTTGGAACGGCAACTTTTAGCTTGCCCTTGCCGCCGGTTACTCCAAAACCGAGCGATTTTAGATGCGCCGCCATTTCTTTTTCAGAAACCTGTGCACCGATTTTTCTTTTCACGACTTCCGTATCCAACGTTACCGTGATTTTTTCCGGCTTTTTATTGTAAACGTCGGTAATTGACCCGGCAGTCGCACCTTTGCAAACCTGCGAGATCAACTCTAGCGCGCGCGCGGTGGCTATCATGCAGAGTTCCGGATCCAAGCTCTTTTCAAAACGCTGAGCGGCATCCGTGCGCAACCCATGCCTCTGCGACGTTTTACGGAGCGCGACGTGATTCCACGTCGCCGCTTCCAAAATAATTTCACAAGTACCAATATTAATTTCACTATTGATTCCGCCCATAACGCCGGCGATGCCGAGTGCATATTTGCCGTTAGTCACCAGCGCGTCTTGAGTGGAAAGCATGCGATCTTTGTGGTCGAGCGTTTTAATTTTCTCGCCGGTTTTGGCCGTGCGCACCGCAAGCGTGTCGGTTCCCACAAATTTTCTATCAAAAGCGTGCATCGGCTGGCCGAGCTCCAACATTACGTAATTTGTGATGTCCACAATGTTATTCACAGGTCGCATGCCCGCAGCTAGCAAACGATTTTGCATCCACCGCGGAGAATCTTCTATTTTTATGCCAATGACAATCACAGAAACGAAGCGGCTGGCAATTTCTTTTGGTGCAACAATTTTTGCCTTATCTTTAATTTTTGCTGCCGGAATTTTTGGCGCAAACGTTTTGAGTTTTTTGCCCAAAAAAGCCGCGAACTCGCGCGCCATGCCGTAATGACCCCAAAGATCCGGGCGGTGAGTGATGGATTTGTTGTCTATTTCTAAAATTACGTCGTTTAATCCGAGAGCCGAAGCAAGTGGAGTACCAGGTTTTGCCTGTTTCAAGCCTAAGTGATTAAAATACGCGCCCAAATCTGTAATACCTTCCGGTGGAGATGGCGGTAATCCGATTTCTTCGCCTGCACAAATCATGCCAAAGCTATGCTCACCGCGAATTTTTGTTTCTTTAAGCTCCATTACTTCACCAGCGCCATGCAAATTTACAACTGCACCCGGCAACGCAACCGCAACCACCATTCCCTCTGCCAAGTTTTGGCCGCCACACACAATTTGAACAGCCTTTCCTCCAATATCCGTATCTGCAAGCCTCAATTTGTCGGCATTTGGATGTGGTCTTAATTTTACAACCTCTCCAACTACCATATTTGAAAATTTAATCTGTTCATCTTCAAACCCTTCAACTTCGCACGTCCTCAAAGTCAGCAGTTCCGCCAGTTCCTTGGTCGAATATTTTGCCGGAATATCTACGAATTCTCTAATCCAATTAAGTGAAATTTTCATATCTAATTTTTAAAACTGTTGCAAAAATCGCAAATCGCCGCCACTGAGCAGACGAATATCGTCAATTCCGTAGCGCATCATAACCAGGCGGGTGAGGCCAAAGCCAAAAGCCCAGCCTTGATATTTTTTCGGATCAATTCCTCCGGCTTTTAAAACATTCGGGTGAACCATTCCTGCGCCCATGAATTCCAGCCAGCCGGTGTGTTTGCAAACGCGGCAGCCTTTTTCGTCACAAAGCAGGCAAGACATGTCGAGCTCAATTCCCGGTTCCACAAAAGGAAAATAGCCCGGGCGAAAACGCACTTTCACTGCTTTATTTTTAAGCTCGGCTTCATTCGCACCGGCAAAGCCAGATGCGCCCTCAGCCTGCGCGCTCGCGCTGTGCGCTCGCCCAAATAATCTCGTCAAAAATTCCTGCATAACGCCCTTTAAATGCGCGAGAGAAATATCTTTATCAATCAAAAGTCCCTCAACTTGGTTAAAAGTGTGCTCGTGGCGAGCATCGGTTGCCTCATTGCGAAAAACGCGTCCCGGAACAATTATCCGCAGCGGCGCGCCGTATTTTTCCATCGTGCGAACTTGCACCGGTGACGTGTGCGTGCGCAAAACCAGCTTGCCGTGTTTGGCATCAGCTTCTTGTTTTATAAAAAACGTGTCCTGCATGTCCCGCGCCGGATGCCAGCTCGGAATATTCAACCCTTCAAAATTATAATATTCGCTCTCAACTTCCGGCCCGTCCATAATAGAAAAACCCATCGAGCCAAAAATACGCTCGACTTCTTCTTGCACCTGCGAAATAGGGTGAATGTGACCAACTTCGTGCGGCGTTCCAGGCACCGTCACGTCAACCCATGCATCTTTCAACTGGCCGGAAATTCCCGCTGCGCAAAGCGCGGCCTTTTTATTCTCAAACGCCGTTTCCAGCTCAACTTTTACTTCATTAACAAGTTTTCCCATCGCCGGTCGCTCAGAAGCAGGCAAATTCGCCATTCCGCGCATAATCAAAGTGAGCTCGCCTTTGCGACCAATATATTTAACTTGAACTTGATAAAGTTCATCGCTCGATTTGGCCTTTTGTATATCGGCCAAAGCCTGATTTTTCAAATTCGACAAAAGCTCTTTCATGCCACTTTATGATACCACAGCCCCGCTTCGCCAAACCAGAAGCCGTTTTGCCCAACTTGTTACGCGTCCAGATTCGCAGCGCCACCAACGCCACCCTTAGAGTGCCCATGCTCATGTTTAGCCTCGTCAGCTTCTCTTGAGTAACGTGCCTTAATCAGCAAGTGGCGCATATTCGTCTGTCTTTGATTCAAGGCCTCACATGCTTTTACCAATGGTCCAAACTCTGGAGCAAAAAATTTAATAGCACCCTTTTTGATGGCATCTCCCGTAGCGAGTTTTTCGTCAAATTGTTGAGGGGTCATGCCGCCCATTTCCAAAAATCCGGCATCAACAAGTGGTCTTAGTGGGCACATCGGCGTGTTATATAGGATTTTTTGCATAAAATTTGGCACGAGATGATCCCAAAACTTCCTGAGTCCACTTATAAAAATGGTTTTATCCAGTTTTTCTGCCCAGCGCAGCATTCCAACTTGGTCGCCCCGGTCAATTGCCTCGTTTAAATGTTGAAGCTCACCCTTAATACTGCCCAAATCCATCTTTTTCAGCTCAGCCTCTATGCCGGGCACTACCTGTTCTATGCGTTCCGGAGTAGCAAGTTCGTCACCTTGAGGTTGAGCTTCAGGTCTAGCTCCTTCTTGTGGTTGGAAATCTTCTGCGGTTGCATCATTTTGCATAAAAGTTTATGTTAAAAACTACCTTGATTATAACCCAATTTTAGCTTCATTGCCAGGCTAAACGTGTTGATTTTATCTTAATAAAATCAACGAAAAAACCCCGCTTTTTTATGGCGGGGTTTTGGAAATCCTTCTTAATTATCCTCTAACAGCATCCTTGAGAGATTTGCCTGCTTTGAAAGCAGGAAGCTTCATGGCTGGGATCTTAATCCTCTCGCCTGGCTTGCGTGGGTTAACACCCATGCGAGCTGCGCGCTTTGAAACGCGGTATGTGCCGAAACCTGTTACAGTCACATTTTCACCCTTCTTGAGTGACTTTGTGATAGAACCGAGTATTGCTTCGAAAACCTCCGAAGCCTGTCGCTTTGTGACGCCAGTAGCTTGCGCTGCTGCGTTCACTAGATCCTGCTTTGTCATAAAGCAAATATAGTTAAGTAATAAAGATTTAAAGAAACTAGAATCATTATATGAATGTGTTTTTTATGTGCAAGTGAAAAAGAAAATTTTGAGAACGCGTCGTAGAAGCGGTTTTAGAGCATGCCAAGAAATATTCTGCAAAAGATTTCACGCCGCATTTGCACAAAACATTCTTATTCAAGACAAAAAACATAGTTACGACAAGCCGTATATTCACGATAATGGTCGTTTTTGCCCATTTAAAAAGGAAAATGATTATGCTACAATAGCAAAACGTGCGCAATGGGAAGTGAAAGTTTTGACATCAGTCCGAGCCGCAGTCCCGCCTCAGCGGGGCGACGAGGTAAGGCTAATGCCGGATGCCGTCATCAAACGGATGCGTCCTAAAAAATACTGTCACCGCTTGCGGGGACAACCATTAAAATTTTAACCTTTGACTTTTCCCTCTTCGTACCTATACCCTGTACCCCGTACCTATGGCCGCAAAGAATTTGATCATCGTAGAGTCCCCGGCAAAGGCAAAGACCATTTCTAAATTCGTCGGGAAGGATTATGTAGTACGTGCTTCTATGGGGCACGTTCGTGATCTGCCAAAATCAAAAATGGGAGTCGCCGTGGAAGATAATTTTGAACCTACGTATACGGTCTCGCCCGATAAAAAGAAGATAATAAAGGAATTAGATTCGAAAATTGATGAGAAAACGACCATTTGGGTGGCAACTGATGAAGACCGTGAAGGAGAAGCTATTGGTTGGCACTTACTCAAAGCGCTAAAGCATGAGGAAGACAATCACGTTAAGCGCATTGTTTTTCATGAAATTACAAAGCCTGCAATTTTGGCGGCTCTGGAGCATCCGCGAAAAATTGATCATCACATGGTGGATGCACAGCAGGCGAGACGTGTCTTGGATCGCTTGGTGGGTTATGAACTTTCGCCACTATTATGGAAAAAGATTCGTTACGGACTTTCTGCCGGACGCGTGCAAAGCGTCGCCGTGCGTTTCATTGTGGAGCGCGAACGCGAAATTAAAGCATTTAAATCGGAAGAATATTGGAGCATCACGGCAACATACGAGCACGAAGGCAAGGAATTTCAAGCGGAACTAAATAAAATAAACGACAAAAAGGCTGAGATAGCCGACGAAAAATCTTCAACCGGCATTCTTAAAAACCTGGAAGGCGCCACTCATAAAGTTGCGTCACTTGATACAAAGGAGCTCAAGCGCATGCCGCCGGCGCCTTTTACAACTTCCACCCTTCAACAAGAAGCTGCTCGCAAACTGGGTTTCTCTGTCAAAAAAACGATGACGCTTGCCCAGATCATGTATGAAGGCGTGGATGTGTTTGGAGATACGATGGGTATTATCACTTACATGCGTACCGACTCGGTAAATTTGTCGCAGATCGCACTTAAGCAATCGCAGGAAGTTATAAATAAAGAGTTTGGTGTCGAATTTGGACTGGATGCACCGCGCATATATAAGAGCAAAAAGGGAGCGCAAGAAGCGCACGAAGCAATTCGTCCGGTGGATCTTTCTATTCATCCGCAAGCACTCAAGGCATTTTTGGATAAAGACCAGCATCGTTTGTATGAATTGATTTGGATGAGGACAATCGCATGCCAAATGAAAGAGGCGGTGCTTCAACAAGTTGGTGCAGATATTTCTACCGAAAAAGCCGGGCAGAAATTGCCATATATTTTTAGAGCAACCGGTCAAACGGTGAAATTCGCCGGCTTCATGAAGGCTTATACGGAAGGCAAGGACTATCCGGAAGAGGAGGTCGAAGAAGCGGAAAAGATTTTGCCGGAACTTGCAAAAGACGAAAAACTGGATGCTAAAAAGATTTTGCCGGAACAGCATTTTACAAAACCGCCACCAAGATACACAGAAGCTAGCTTGGTAAAAAAAATGGAAGCGGAAGGCATTGGTCGCCCAAGTACGTACGCGCCTACGATTTATACAATTATTGAGCGCGGCTACATTAAAAAGGACAAAAAACAACTTGTGCCAACCGATACCGCAGAAGTCGTCAACGATATGCTTGTGAAACATTTTCCAAATATCGTGAATTATCAATTTACCGCCAAAATGGAAGATGATTTGGATGAAATCGCAGAAGGAAAGCGCGAATGGGTGTCGGTAATCAAAGAATTTTACGGGCCATTCCACAAAACAATTATGGAAAAAGAGGAAACTATTAAGAAAGAAGACATTGTAAATGAAGAAACAAGCGAGAAGTGCGAAAAATGCGGACTTCCAATGGTGATTAAGCTTGGACGCTTTGGAAAATTCTTGTCGTGTTCAGATTATCCAAAATGCAAGAATGCGCGTCCTCTTCATCCGGTTGAGAAATCGCCGGAAGACCAGGAACTTGAGAAAAAGTTGGCCGGCAAAAAGTGCGACAAGTGCGGAGAACCTATGGTTATTAAAATAGGGCGTTTTGGCAGCTTTTTGGGCTGTAGCGCTTATCCGAATTGTAAAAATATCCAACCAATCATTCGTTTTACCGGTGTCAAATGTCCAAATTGCGGAGAAGGGCAGTTAATTGAACGCCGAACTCGCAAGGGCGGACGTCCGTTTTATGGCTGCAATAAATTTCCAAAGTGCAAAACGGCCACGTGGGATAAGCCGCTTAGGAACTGTGATAAATGTGGAAAGGGGATTGTGGTGCAGACAAAAGAAGATGGCGAAAAATGCCTGACATGCGATGCGGCATCGACCGAAAAGAAAAAGAAATAGGCGCTAGGGACATGTCCCTAATTTATTTTTCTAATCTTCTCGGTAACGGTGAAGCCGAGGGGTTTATTGAGCATTAGTCGTGTTTGCGCATCAATGGCCGGAATAGCTCCATAAATCAAGGTTACGAATGGTACGAGAGCCCAAGTAAGAATGGTTGATGCGTATTGCCAATATCTAAATTTGCCCTGTGGACGCGGAAGGGAAATTAAAGAAATCCACATGGAAAGCAAGATGCCAAAAAGTGTAATTGTAAAAATAACGCTTAGAATTTGTCCAAAATTATATGCAAAAAGACTGTCGCTGAATGTTGGGTTGATGATGCTTGGAATTGATTTATTAAGCAAAATAATCACCGGCGTGGTTGCCCAAGTGATCTGTAGATACGATAAATACCAAAGTTGTGAAATAGTTTTCCACATTGGCAGTTGTTTAAAATTATTCAGAAACTTGGTGACGGCATACGCAATCTCGGAAGACCCCCAAGCCCAACGGCGCAATTGTTTATATTGTCCCACCAAGCTTGTAAAATAGGTTTTATTTTGGAGGGCATCCTGGTAAACGGGCACAAAAAGAGGAACAACTTCATGATCGCCCTTAAAATGAAAATATGCTCGCCAATATTGGTGAAGATCTTCGACAATTGTCTGTCTGGACCAATAATCCATTGCGACGAGCGCATCCAAACTCTGTGCATATACCGAAGCGTTGAATAAATGGTACGACTGACCGGATTCGGCTAGATACCAAAACGTGTTGGCCAAGCCTATAAGCCTGTTAGTGAAGGGTACATCCCAAATATTATTGAAGAAAAACGCAAGAGGTTGATAACTGCGCTTGCCGCGATCATGTTCCATTAAGTAATGGTAGGTGAGATTGGAAAAATATTCTTTGTGAGGGCGATTGTCCGCGTCCAAGGTCGTAACGAGCACATTTGAAAAATCCACGCCACGAGAGTGGAGGAATGCTACGATTTTCTTTGCGGAATACGTAATATTCGCACCTTTCGCCGGAATTTCGTTTGGCAAATTGGCGGGATGCATGATGTGGTGGAATTCACCGAAGGCGCGGGCAAAGCGCTCGGTAAGATATTCAGCATTCACCTCGGCGCGCGCACGATCACGCTCCTCCGTAGCCAGTACGAAAATTATATTTTTCAGAGGGAAAGAAGATTGGGTTAAAGCCTCTATGCTTGCCTCAAGAACCTCTTTTTCCTCTTTATATGTGGGCATTATTACGACATGAAAAATATCATCCCACTTTTTGAATGTGCCGTTTTTGCGATGCAAATTCGCGCATTCAAAAGTATTTTTTTCGAATTGAGTATGCGCAACAGGTGGATTTTCAGAGAAAAAGGCTAGAAGCTTGCTCCAATTAAGTTTTTCGTATTTTTTGCTTTTAATAAACGAGTATATAAGAAAAGCGGACGCTTTTAATGTCATTAAAAACCACAAAATTACATAAATCATAATAAAAATAGCCACCGCGCGCGGATACCAAAACGCGGCTGCAAATGGGATGACCAAAATAGACCAGCTTATTGCGCCCGGCAAAATCTCTAAGAGGCGATACCGTAAATCACGCGGTAAATCATCCATAAATTACGAAATTTTGCTTAAATCCACGTCCGTATATTCTTTTAGTTTACCAATGAAGATTTTTTGTATTAAATCCATCGTTTTTTGATCGCGAGCCTCAAAGCGAGCGGTTAGACACGGGCTTGTGTTTGAAGCGCGCACTGCGCCCCATGCACCCTTGCCAAAATCCACCCATACGCCATCAATGGTTATGCAAGGATAACGTTTTGTAAAAAACTGTTTTACGTCTTCCACTACGCGAAATTTTGATGTGTCTGAACATGGAATTTTCCATTCGGGTGTAGTGAGAACGTGCGGAACATTTTCAAAAAACGAAGAAAACGGTCTGTGTTCTTTGCCGAGCAACTCCAAAATTCGCGCGGCAGCATACATTCCGTCGTCAAAGCCATACCAGCGTTCTGCGAAGAAAATATGCCCGCTAGTCTCTCCCGCGAGCGGCGCACCCGTTTCACGCATTTTTGTTTCAATAAAGGAGTGGCCTGTTTTGTAGCGCATAGGCTTCCCTCCGTGAGCTGCAATATCTTCCTCCACGATTTTGGAAGACTTAATATCAAAAATTATCGTTGCTCCCGGGTTGCGAGTAAGTACGTCACGCGCCAACGGAATTAATAAATAATCGGCTTGGTAAAAATGTCCCTTTTCGTCCACTACTCCCACGCGATCGCCGTCACCGTCAAACCCAATTCCAATGTCGGCTTTTTCGGCCAAAACTCGTTCCATCACATCCGCCATATTTTTTTCTGACTCGGGATTGGCTTCATGATAAGGAAAATTCCCATCCAGCTCGCAATGCTGTGCAATAACTTCACATCCCAATTCTTCCAAAAGTTTGGGTGCAAAAATTCCGGTTATGCCACTCCCCGCATCTACAACCACTTTTAACGGACGTTTAATTCTTATATTTGCCTTAATATCCGCCACGTAGTCGGGAAAAATTTCTTTCATAAAAAGCTCTCCTTTTCCACTTACGAATTCCTCAGCCTGAATTATTTTTAAAATTGTCTGCAATTCATCTCCACAAATGCTATGAGCATTTTTGCCAACCAGTTTTATACCGTTATATTGCTTGGGATTGTGGCTCGCTGTTATGTTTACGCCTCCATCAAAGCCATATTTACACACGGCGTAATAAATCATCGGAGAAGACGCATGCCCGATATTTGTAATAACGCATCCTGTGGTGAGTAAACCGGAAATAAAAGCTTCTTGCAGGTCGTCGCTCGTAATACGATTATCTTTTCCGCACACAAGATTTTTGCCGTAATTTTTCAGCATATACGTGCCCACGCCTTGGCCGAGTCCATACATGGTTTCTGGCGTTAAATCGGCCACGCTGTGGTCTGACTGCGCAATACCGCGAATATCGTATGCTCTAAAGATCAGTGGATTTATGTCCATATTTTTATTGTTGCTTAATTTTGTCTAAAAACATGCCTTTCCTTAACTGGAGCCGGAATAGGCGTAGTGATGCCGGACGTTACCGTCTCCACAAGAGTTAGCGGAATAAACTTGCCGCTTATGCCGGCTCTTTTTGGATTCAATTCCACTGTCATGAGTATCGTAACTTTTGGTTGCTGATTTTGCGTAGTTTCCGCATAAGCGTAGTAAGGATCTTCGGTCGGTGAAATCAAAAAATTTAAACTTTTTATATTTAAAATAAACGGACTCATTGGTACAAAATCTTTTGAAAAACCGCGAGATTCCGGGTCTTCTTCGCCGTCGCCCGCGTTCAGATCCGGATAAGTGAGAATGTTATCTGAAAATTTAGTCCGCGGAAGCTCGCCGGGACGTTCTTCTCCGTTTGGCATCAAAATGGGCGTATTTTCCACACCATTGACATCTTCCGTACCAATACATTCAAATCCGTCGGCACACGTAAAAAGATCGTTTATACCATCAAGATCCACATCGTAAGCGGTCATTTTTAAAAGAGAAAGCGCATACATGTCAGGATCAGTCATCTCTCTCGCAAAAATTGTTTTGGTGTCTCCTTTTGCGGAAATTAAAAACAGTTTATCTTCAATACGCTCCGCTACGGGATTTGGCACTCCGCCCAAGCATTTTCCCATGCGAGTGCCGGGAGCATTTTGAAACGTTGCATAACTCAAAATTCCGCAAAACGCATCTTCTTCTATTTGATTTTGAGCCAAACCCCTCGTGTCGTATTTTCCATCAAACGGATTTAAACCGGTTTCGCGATCCATGGTTTTGCGCCTGGGAGTGCAGATCAGCCCATTTCTTGTGACACCATCGTTGCAAGCAAAGCCCAGTTGTGAATCGGAACCCGGATTAAAAAACGAAGAATAATATCGGCCAAAGTTTTGTCCGATATTTGGGAATCCAAGCTGACCCACTCCGGGCAGATCGAGGAGGCCTGCCGCCCTAATGGTCGGGATCACAACATTTTGATTATAATATTCATCATAATCAATCGCGTTGTTCGTAATTTCATTCTTTATCACAGACATGAGGTAGCGTGCATCTTCATAAACCTGGCTTTGCGTATTGCCACGTCTGGTTTCGCTAAGAGAAAGCGCATAAAGCGATCCCACAGCCGTTGTCATCATCGCAAAAATCGTGGTAGATATTAAAAGCTCAGGCAGTGTGAATCCGGCGTGCGCCTTTGTTTCTTTGCTCATAATTGAGAGAATTATATCAGTTGAATTTCTTTTAAGCGAGATACTGCGTCCCATTTTTTTATCATATCAACGACAGCGTCCGGAACAGATTTTTTCCACGATTTGCCGGAAATAATAGCATTTCTTATCTCGGTGGCGGAAATATGCCTCTTAAATTCAAGAGAAACTATTTCATGCCGACCCTCTTCTTTAAATAATCGTGCGGTTAGCGGAGAACCCGTATAAACCGTCCCAAACGGCGGGAGCAAGCTCTCCAAATGTTTAACCCAAAGCGAATAATGATGAATATTCCGTACCGGCAAAATCGCAAAATGTTCGCGAGTTATAATTTTTCCGCCGAGTTTTTGGCCAAGAATGGCGGCTTCTACCATTTGGTATCTCTCGCCAGCCGTAAAAGGATTCGCCGGAACATAATCATCTTCGGTGCTCCCTATGCCAATGATGCAGTAATCTTCTTTTTCAAAAACCTGATTCAAAGCGTCCAGGTGTCCAAGATGAAACGGCTGGAATCTTCCTATAAAAAGTGGAGGCAAGTTGTGATTTTTGGTTTGCAGATTCATGGAATTTTAATGCTAGGTGGCATTTGCAATTTGTGCTTATTTTCTTCAACGCGGCGAAAAACCAGTTGAACGAGAGACATTGGCAGTCCTTGATCAAGGCATCCGGTGACACCTTCGTCTAATTTCATCAGAACTTTGTCTAGGTCGTAATATGTAGCTCCAATTTCGGCTTCGTCAGTTTGACCAGGTGATAACTCCGCCGTCGGTGGTTTGTGCGCAATTTCTGGCGGCAATCCGATGTAATCCGCCAACTTTATAACGTCTGTTTTAAACAACTCGCCAATTACTTCAATATCGGCAGCAAGATCGCCGTATTTTGTGCCATAGCCAAGCAAAAGTTCGCTTTTATTTGATGTGCCAAGCACCAGCGCGTGCTCCGTGTTGGCATAGTTATAAAGCAGCACAGCGCGGATTCGCGCCTTCGTATTTATATGTGCCAGAGCGGACGGTTTCCACGGAGGAGTAGAGAAATCCATCAAAAAACCGTTAATCGGCTGATAGAAAACGGTGACTCCAAAGTATTCACATAGCACCTTGGCGTGTTCCATATTTTCCGGGTTAGACAGGCCAAGTTCGGGCATTATCAATGCAGTGACATTTTGCGAACCAAGAGCATCAACGGCGATTTTTAAAACTAGCGCAGAATCCACGCCGCCGGAAACTCCAAGTACCGCGCGCTTGAAATTATTTTTGGTGAAATATTTTTTGAGTCCCAAAACAAGCACGTTATATATTTCGTCTTCGGGTGTCGGCGCAGGAGCAGGCACTGGCGCGGAATCCGCGAAGAGTGAATTTTGTTGTTTACGTATCATCGTGCGAAGTTTTTAAGTCCCTGATTTATTTCTTTAGTAATCGCGCGTTTTTTTAGAACATCTCGCTTGTCATGCTGCTTTTTACCTCTGCCGATGCCCAATAAAACTTTTATAAGTCCTTTTTTTAAGAATAATTCGAGAGGAATGAGAGTAAAACCCTGCTGGACGCTCATACCGGAAAGATATTCAATTTCTTTTTTGCGGAGAAGTAATTCACGCCGCCTGGTCGGTTCATATCCCTCTATCGGAGCGCATTTGTAAGGCGATATGTGCATATGATCCACGATTACTCGTCCGCCAACCACCGCCGCAAAACTCCCTTTTAATTGTACGTGTCCGCTTTTTATAGATTTTACCTCCGCGCCCGTGAGTACTATTCCGGTTACATATTTTTCCAGGATTTCGTAATCAAAGTACGCTTTTTTGTTCTTCGCCAGCAAGTGGCTTAGGACCGCAGCTTTCATCGAGTTCAAATATTAATAAAAAAGTTATTGAGTCGGCTCCGGATTGACCAACACCCGGATATTATCAATTCTGGCCGGCTTGTTTAATCCGGCTGAAGTGAGCAATAAGAATTTCAAACCGGTGACATTGATTGTCGGATCAACGGTCTTCATATCCGCATCCAAATCTTTTGCGAAATTATGCCAAGCGCCGTCCTTCAAATCCGCACCGATATTGAAATATGCGTCCGTGCCATTGTAGCTGGCGGCGCGAGTATATGAATAAATGGCGCGTTTCTGGCCTTTATTCGTAGACAAATAGGCGTAAACCAGCATTTCGTTGCCGGTCTTCATATCCCACTGCAATATTTTACCGAAGGGATTATTCCAATCCGCTCCGCTGTCGCTCGCGAATTTAAAATACTGAGAACCGCTAATGGTCTGTAAAATTTCTATCGCTTTACCGTGAGTGGCATCTTCATCCGGGACATTGGTTATCGTACCATTTTGCCATTGCGGATAATTCAATTTCCAACCGAGAGTCAATCCGTCTTCGGCATCCTCATACACCAATGCATTTGAAAATGGAGTGACAACATTCAAATCTGTGCGATCGGCTCCGCTAATGGTAATGTCCGCGCCGGCAGAAACGGAATAATGCGGTGTATCTATTCGAATCGAATAATTTCCATCGGGCAAACTGGTGAACGCAAACTTGCCGTCCGCTTTTGAAGTTACGGAAATCTGTTCCGGCAATAAAGTGGCTTTGATATTTGCGACCGGAGCGCCTTGCGCGTCAACGAATGTGCCGGATGCCGCGTGCAACGCGCCGACATTTTTTGTAGCGATAATGTTATCAAATCGCGCGCCTTTGCCGACCGCGAAAGAGCCGACCATCATGTAATTTACTTTGGTCAAAACCAATTCACTGTCGTATTTTTTCAAATCTTGTTCCAGATTTCTGGAGATTGTATGCCACGCGCCGTCTTTAAACGTCGGATTCAAATTGAATTCCGCGTCTTGACCGGTGTATTTATTCGGATCACGGTTGAACGAATAAATAGCGCGGCGCAAACCTTTGTTGGTTGTTGTGTAAACATAGATTACAGTTTCACTGTCGGTCTTCATGTCCCATTTCAAAATTTTACTTGTGTCATTGTCCCAATCCAAACCTTTTTCATTCATGAGCCGATAATAAGTCGCGGAATTTATGGTCTGAGTCAATTGAATGGCTCGGCCATGGACAGGATCTTCATCGGCCACATTTGTAATCGTGCCGTATTGCCAAGTAGGATAATACAAGCCCCAGCCATTTATGGTGCCATCTTCGCCGTCTTCATACACAATATTGTCTTGCAACTGCGCGGATAAAGTGAGATCGGAAATATTGGCATCAGCCACAACAACTTCTTTAATCTTCGGATCTAATTCAAACTGGCCGGATTGCGACTGAATGGAATAAGCGCCGGAAGGCAAACTGGCAAAATAGAATTTTCCCGCGGCATCGGTTTTCTGCGCAATACCGTCAGGCATGAGTCCGAGTCTGAATCCGGGAACCGGCTGTCCGGCGGCATCCAAAACAGTTCCGGAAATTGTGTGTAAACGTCCGGCATCGGATGAAAGTATAATATTGTCAAAACGAGCATTCTGTCCGACAGGCAAAGCGCCGATCATCATGTAATTCACCTTTGTGATCGTTAATGTATTATCCAGTTTTTTCAAATCCTGCTCCAGATTTCTGGAAATGGTGTGCCACGCGCCGTCTTTGAAACTGGAATTCAAATTAAATTCAGAATCTATGCCGGTAAATTTGTTCGGATCGCGGTTGAATGAGTAAACCGTTCGGCGCAAACCTTTGTTGGTTGTGATGTACACATACACGACTGTTTCGTTCGTGGTTTTCATATCCCACTTCAAGATTCTTTCCGTGGTGTTGTTCCATTCGGTTTGATCGTCCTTGCGTAATCGGTAATAGGCGGCGCCGTTGAGTGTCTGAGTTAATTGAATCGCGCGTCCGTGCGCCGCGTCTTCATCGGCGATATTGGTAATCGTGCCAAATTGCCATTGCGGATAATATAGGCTCCAGCCAGCTGTGTTTCCGTTTTCCGCATCTTCGTAGACGACCCCGGGCGTTACCGAGGCAGAAATATTTATCGTATATATGGTCTCATCGGGATCATTTGAAGAAATTGTAATAGTCGCAGTTTTTACCCCCGCAGAATTAGCGAAAAATCGCATTCCAATTTGAGAATTTGATCCGGGCATTAAAACTTGTCCCGGTTGCTGGGTTATTTGAAACTCCGCCGCATCGGATCCGGTAATCTCTACAAACTGATTGCCGTTAAGTACCAATACATCAGATCCCAAGTTTTCTACGGTAAAACCAAAATCCTTATTTGAATCGAGAATAGCACTGCCAAGATCGAAATTACCGCCAGAAGGAACATTAATATTATTTGCTTTTATGTTGATGTCGGCAGTTACATTTATAAATGGAGCTTTTATCCTGCTCAAATATGAAATGATGCGACGCAGTGAATTGTTTTCAATTCTCCCCGTAAGAGAGCGAAGTCCCGCACTATATTTGGCTCCCGCCAACGTGTCTGCGGTGCCAAGTCCGGTTTCTGCAAATCGTTTAGCGCCGGTCTTTTCAAGCAAACCGCCATTTGTTCTAAATACCAACGTCTCTGCATTAGACAGCGAAACCGAAATTTCATATTCAGGATTGGCGGAATTAACCTCAGCAACCAGAGCCGATCCGACCGGAACGCCATTTAACTCAGCCGGAAATCCAGCCTTTATTTGCCAATTAGCGCCATCAATAGCCAGAAGTTGGTTATTGCGAGTTACGCCATAAAACGCAGTGGCGTTGTCATAAGAAAATGGATAAATTACAGGATTTTGCAGGTTGATTGTCTCGGTCAAAGTCCAAGCGCCGTTATTTTCCGTGTAAACCTCTGCTTTATTTAATGATGGAAAATTTACGATCAACTTGCGGTTTGCGGTAATCAAAAGACCAGCCGGACCGCCCAGTCGCGCAATTGATTTAGATACAAAAAGGTCATTTTCCAGGTGAAAAGAAAAAATATCGCCACTACTTGCAGCAACAAAAACTTCGTCGGTATTATTGGCGTGGAATACGGCTGGGTCATAAGCCACCTCACCGCCAACATTTACAGTCGCTATAAGCTGACCGGTTGCACTATATGCATTAAGAAAATATTCATCGGCAGAATTACGCGTCACAAAAACCAGCTCAGGCCAAGCATCTCCCCTCAGATTTGCTGCAACCGGAGACGAAACAGCTACCATGTCATCAATATTGATAGGGAAGCCCGGCAAAAGCTGCCCCGCATATGAAAAACCATTTATTTGACCATCTTCACCAACACTAAAGCGCTCAGATCCTGAAGAATTCAGGGTTATATCAGCCATCAAAGGGGCAAAATAATCTTCTCGAGCAAAAGCGAGGCTGGTTACTGTCAAGAAAACCGCCAATGTTAGGAGAATTTTTAGAAATACCGACGAAGAAATAGTTTTTTTCATATTTAAAAGTTAAGTGGCGAAAGGGTATAAAGAAATAGATGTGGAGTTTTCATGTTGGCCAAAACGAGCAAGACTCCGTTGTCGTTTATGGCGATAGGGGAGTATGGGCTCGCATACGCTCGTACGTTTGCTGATAATTTCCAATTGGACGGAGTAAAAATTAAGCTGCTAAGGTTCATAAACTTCCCATCTCGCCACACCACAGATTCGGTTATCTCGCCGCCGCGCGGATCCCCAATAATTTGACCGGAATTGTTGATGTCTACTACATTCAAATCCTCCAGTTTTTTAAGTTCACCATTTTCCCAAAGAAAAGGATAAGATGGAGCAGAGTCTTGTTCCGAAGCTGGAATGCCACTTGCCATGCCAATGACCTGCCCCGCATTGTTCATTGCCAAAGGAAAGCTTTGATCGCCACCAAAAGTACCAAGGTCTTTCATTTTTCCGTTTTCCCAAATAAAGGAATGGGAATGACCCTCGCCTTCGCTTGTCTCACTTCTGCCAACAATCTGGCCGTTTTCATTGATATCATAGGCGTTTGCTCCAATATTTCCAAGCATCCCCAGGTCGGTGACTTTTCCCTTATCCCACAAAAACGCTTTAACCCAAGCGCCGCCTGCGCCCGCTCTTTCTCCAACTATTTGCCCTTTATTATTTATTCCAAAGGCGGTGCCGTAAAAATTACTTCCTCCGAGATACGTCAGTTTGCCTTTTTCCCACAAAAACGGTCGCGGATCATCATCTGCGTCTTTTAAACTTATTCCCCCGACAATTTGGCCTGAGTCATTTATGTCCAAAGCTCCGATATTATATTTATCTAAATCTCCCAACGGAGTGATTGTGCCGTTGTCCCACAAAATATCTCTAATTACGACCTGATTTTTGTTGTTCAAAGCCAGTCCCCCCATCATGATGTCTTTATGGGCATCGTCCACGAAAAGTTCGGTTAAAACGGAACTCGTCATGTCTGAATATGAAGCAAAAAGATTGTCGGGCATGAACACGACATCTTTATTTTGGATAACATTATTCTTCCCCATTAAGCGTTTTCTATTACTTTGAACAAAATACATGGAAGGGGAATTTTCTGCGCGCATATATTTTGCAAACGGCATGTCACTCAGTTCTTTGAATGAAATTTTTAAAATGTTTCTTTTCTCGTCCGCCGACATCTTTTTTACAAAACTGCGCGGCACATAAACACGCATTCCTTGCGACACCAAATACACACTGGTGCGGCCCTTTGCTTTTACGAAATATGATGACGGAAATTCTTGAGTTGATTCTTCGCTTAATGTTTGGCTTGTGCTTGCGGTTTGGGCCAGTGCCAGGTTTGGTAGGATCAAGATTGTTAGTAAGAAAAGTGCCGCGAAAAGTTTTTTCATAAAGTAAGGTCGTTATTTAAAATCTTCACGCTTGCGCGTGTAGTGTTTTCTATTTTGAAAGCTTATCGTAGCGGGATATGCAAGGTTAAACTTTTGCAAAGTCTTCAAATCACCATCCACTATATTTGTAGTTCCAAAAAAGAAGAATTTATTTAAATGTTTCAGCTTCGACAAAGGATGAATCGAATCTATATCCCCACAGTCGATAATTTCCAAATATTGCAGATTTTGCAAATTTCCAATCGCCTCGATTGAACGAAAACATTTGCACATACTAATTTCAAGTTTTTCAACTTTTACGCACTTTTCAATCCCATCGAGAAATTCCAATTTCTTAAGAGCATATAACCCCAAAAACTTCAATTTAGCTAAACTCGATAACCCATGTAAATCATGAGCGGACGAAGAGGCTATTGATAAGCTTTCAAGGTTGGACAACGTTGAAAAAGCCGACGTGTCATTCTGATCGTAATTGTTTAAGAACAGTTTTTTTAGACTAGTGGTAAAGAAAAGCGATTCGGATCCGGCACGCCACTCAAAGCCGCAATCTTCCAAATGCGGAAAATTTTTAAAATCAATCACGGTTTTACAATACGTACTTACTTCCAATAGTTTTAGGTTTTTGAGAGCGTTTATGACTGAAACATCTTTTATATTCCAATCTAAAATTCTGAAGTATTCCAGAAATGGCAATTCCGACAAGAAGGATACGTTATCTCCTTTCCAACCTCTGGCATCATTAAGCAATAAAGATTTAATGCCGTTCTCGCGCATATATGGGGCAATGTCTTTATGCCACGGCCCGGTCATTACCATTTCCCGACCACAAGGCCCATTCTCAACGACAAAATTGTTTCTTAAAAAATTAAACATATTACTTGTTATCTAATAATTTATTAATTCCATTTAATCCCAGGCCACCCATTAACGGTTTTATAAGGACCTGTACTCCAGATGATACACTGTCTTTCAATAGATACGCGCGGCTAGCGCCAATAGGATTAATTTTGTTTAGCAAATTGCCACTTCTTATGCCGCCGAGCTCCTTAATTAAATTCTGTTCCATTATTTCGCGGGTCGTTTTACCGCCCGTTACCTCCAATCTCTGCACATTTGCCAATTCCTCTGCGGTGAGTTTGCCCGATTTTAAATGTTGGGCAAGGCGTTTCACAATATTAGAAGACTGTCCTACATAATCTTTTCCCGAGGCGCTTGTGAATTTATATATACCTTCAACAATCCCGTCACTCTTGGACATTTGAGATTCGATTTTTGTCGCCTTAGAGTTTGCTCCGCCCGCACCGCCAACAGTCACAATGTCGGCACCAATGTACAAAAGATGAGCAAAGGTATTTAAAGTGTCATCTTCAACAAAGGAATCTATAGCTTCATGTGCCGGATCATAAGACTTATCCACAGCTTCTTCGTCTTGAAAACCATTCCAAATATTTAAAAGGCCACTGCCAATTTGGGTGCCGCCCGCATAGACATTATTAACTCCCATCGCCGCGATGCCGACTCCAACTGGAATGGCAACGACAGTTTCGCTGCCGCCAATTGCTATAGTTCCTCCGCCAACAACCTGAACCCCTCCGCCGACAGTCTGTAGTGAACCGAGAGCCAGCTGTTTAACACCTTCTACGATAGTACCGCAATTAACGCCCGAACACGCCCAATCTTTCACTGCGACTGCAGTATTTTTGACCGCTACGGCGCTAGCTACAGCAACATCCGCCACGGCAAGCGCGCTATTTACCGCCGCATCTTTCACAACAATTGCCGAATCAACCGTGAAGTCTTTTACAGAGATGGCCGTAGAAACCGTATCGCTCCAGAATTCGCCAAACGAATAATAACCACTCGGATCAGTGTATTTTAATGGATTATTCCTTGTATATATATAAACATTCCGCGAAAGAGTGTCTCCATCTTTGCCCAAATAAACGTCGCGAGAGAGGAAGCGACCATTTACAGCATCGTAATAACGCGCATTGTAATAATAAAGTCCAGACTCAACGTCAAATTCCTGCCCGGTAAATAAATATTTTGTATCCGCATTGCCATTGCCGAGCGAACCGATGACGGTTCCAAAAACGTCGTAATCGTACTGCTGAACAATTTCTCCAGCTTCATTGCTAAGCATTACTGCGCTACCCAGCACGTCAGTGTGCGTAAATATAATTTGTCCGCTCTCATTTATTTCCGCTATTTGTTTAACGCCCTGAATAATTGTCTTTTTTATATTTCCGTCCGCATCCAGTTCATTCAAAACATTCAGTCCGCTATTAATGTAATATTCCGCGTCGATGCCACTGGCGGATTTCTTGATCCTGTTGCCAAAATCGTCGTAATCAAAAACTAGCTTATTTTCCGAAACCGGCGGCAAAAATGCCTGCCTTGCAGCATCCTTGTAAGAAATTTGAGTTAGACGTTTCTGCAAATCCCAAGAATAGTTCACTTCTTTTAATGATTTGCCGAGGCGTAAGTAAGTTTCTTTCGTTAAAACTCCGTTGCCGTCGTATTCCATCGCCACAGAAAGTTTGTTGTTAACGGTGTACGAATTAAGTTCATACGAATTGGCCGCGTAAGTATAACGGGTAGTAGAAAGGGGAGACGACAAACTTAGTCTGTTCCCAACGGTGTCGTATGCAAATTGTAAATCTGCCGCGTTTCCAACATCTGAATAATCAACCGACGTAAGCTGATCTAAGTTGTCATAACCATAATCAACTGTTCTGTTTGAGCTTTCGCCTGTGGCAGAAACGGCTTCAACTAAACGCGTGCGGTTGTTGTTTGCATCATACGTATAGATTTGAGAAAAGATATTTTGACTTTGAGCATCCGCAATCGCAAGAGAGGTCACGCGTTGCAACGGATCATAAGAATAATTAGATTTTATTCCGTTACCGTAAGTTAGCTCAGCAGGCTGACCAAAAGTTGTGTGGGTATATTTGGCTAACTGGCGACCGCTATATAAAACTTCGTCCAAAAGACCACGAGCGTCGTACGTATAATTCACGATTCGACTGGCTGCGTCGGTCAAGCTAGCAAGCGAACTATCTGGATTATATGTTCTATTTATTGTATAAGATTTTCCGACTAAATCTTGGATGGTTTTTACTTCGCGCGTTTGACGATTTAAGTCATCGTATTCATAAGTAGTCGTTCCATTTTGGGCGACCACACTAAACAAATTACCCCAATTATCATAGGAATAAGTTGTGGCTGTATTGTCGGACAAGCGTTTTTGAGTGGTCCTGTTTAATGTATCGTAAGTAAAATTTGTAATTTGACCATTTCCATCTTCTTTGGTTAGCACGTTGCCGTTTGAATCATAAGTCGTTTTCTCAGCTTTGCCTCCAGGATGAACAACTTGCGTTAATCGATTTAGGGAATTGTATGAATAAGTAACAACTTTATTGCTGGTAGTTTCGGTTATGCGATTTCCGTTATTGTCATAAGTGTAAGTGGTTATAGTACCCTGGGCGTTCTGCTCTTCAGTTAAACGATTTAAGGCATCATAAACCAGCTGACTTAAAAAGCCCCGCTTGTTGGTTTCACGTATTTTATTGCCAACGGCGTCATAAAAATACCTCACCGAATTTTGACCTGCGTCCGCCACGCGAGTGAGTCTATCCGCGTTATCGTATTCGTAATTAGTCTGAACTCCGGCCTCTGTGACGCGAGTTTTGTTTCCGTTCTCATCATAAATATAAGCGGTCGTATTGCCCGCCGGATCAGTTTTTAAAACCAGACGATTAAAATCATCGTATTGATAATTTGTATTCCGATTCATTTTGTCGGTTGTCTTTTTTAAATTTCCCACAACGTCATATTCATAAACAACCGCATTGCCATAGGCATCTATTTCGCGCTGTTTTTTGCCAAGTTTGTCGTATTCAATGCTAGTAAGGTGAGACTGCATTGTGCCATTTGTGTTTTGCCTATCAATTACGCGAATAGCGTTGCCATCCTCATTATAAAAAGTAAGAGTCTCTTGATTTAAAGCGTTTTTAGTTTTAATGAGTCTGCCTAATCCATCGTAGGTGAAAACTGCAGAATTTCCACGTGCATCGACTTCGCGAATTCTATTTCCCGCTACATCATAAATAAAAGAAGCAAAATTCCCCGCCGCATCCGTTACGGAAGTAACTTTATCTAGCAAATTATATGCGATCAAGGTTGAGTTATTGTTCGCGTCAGTGGTTTTTGTTCTGCGATTAAAGCCGTCGTATTCATACTCAGTTTCAACAAAATTGTTTGCGTCCAGATATTTTTTTATGAACGACAAATTATTACGCGCATCATAAACATAGTCAGTTCGTTGACCCAAACTATTGGTTTCGCGCGTTTTATTCCCATTCGCATCGTAAGTAAAATTTAAAGTATCCACAGGTCCCATTTGCTGGGTCACGCGATTCGCATTGTTGTAAGTGTAATTCAAGGCAATTCCACGTGCATTTATGTCGCGCATTAAATTCCCAACAAAGTCATATTCGTGACGGATCGACAAAGAAACTCTTGCAGATCCAGTCTTTGTCATTTCCAATAAGCTAGAATTTATATCTTTGTCATACGTGTAAGTTGTTGTTCTGCCGAGCGGATCGGTCTCGGAAATTTTATGCCCTTCCGTATCGTAAGTGTACAAAGATACTTGCCCAACGGGATCGGTAACTTTTCTCAAATTTCCGTGAGTGTCATATTCGTAGCTGTAAGTATTATTGCGCCCAGTGGTTAGGCTCAAACGGTTGCCGTAGGAGTCATAAGAGTATTGTTTTGTAATATTTTGAGGAGAACCATCGGCCTGAAGTACGACCGTAGATTCACGCACCAAGTAATTGCCCGCAGGATCATATGTAAATGTAGTTTCGTGGCCGTTTTTGTCCGACATTTTCACTATATTCCCAAGTTGATCGTAGAAGAAAGTCTGTTTATTATCGAGAGCGTCTATGATTTCCAAAACAT
>CAYHNW010000019.1:0-23038 GCA_964358095.1 uncultured Candidatus Peribacteria bacterium | reverse complement strand
AACTCGATTCTATGTGAACCTTTTTCGTTTAGAAAAAGTTCATACAGAATTCATAAAAATTTAATGTGAACCTGGTACGTTAAGAAGCAACTTTATTCTTTAACCATATAATATATGAAATATTGGCTTAAGCAAACAGAAAACGAAATGAGGCTCCTTGGTTACAGCCGCATGACTATTAGGGCGTATTTGCAGTGCCTCAAGGTATATTTAACCTGGTTTAAAGGTGATGTTCAGATCATGGACAGGGATGCTATTAAGTGCTTTCTCTTAAACAAGCTCGATTGCGGCAAAAGTTCGCAAACCGTAAATCTCTATCTCAACGCGATTTCTTTTTTTTACAAACGCGTTTTGAAAAATCCCGAAAAACTCGGACTCAAATTCGCAAAACGACCCAGAAAATTGCCGACAGTTCTGAGCCACGATGAAATCGTACGCGTAATAGACACGACACAGAACCGCAAGCACAAACTGATTATCGCTCTGGCATATAGCGCCGGACTGCGGGTGAGTGAAGTCGTGAATATAAGAATTTGCGATGTGCGCCTTGAAAATCTTTCGTTGCTCATACGGTACGCCAAAGGAAATCGTGATCGGCTGACTATTTTTTCCGAAAAATTGCGAGCGGATATTTTGAGATTTACATTCGGCAGGAATCCTGATGAATATTTATTTGAAAGCGATCGCGGGGGCAAGCTTAAGGGCGGATGCCGTGCCCAAGGCCAAGGCCGGGTGCCGTCATTAAGCAAATGCGGCCAAGCGGAGCCGGCCAAATTGACGACCCGGACTTTACAGAAAATTTTTGAAAATGCGCTGGTGCGGGCGGGGATTTTTGGCGGCGCAACTTTTCACTCGCTCCGCCATAGTTTTGCAACGCACCTGATTGAGAACGGCGTGAATCTTCGCTATGTGCAGGAGTTACTCGGGCATCGCAACATAAGAACCACCCAGCTTTATACTCAAGTTGCGATGCCAGCCTTGATAGCCGTTAAAAGTCCGCTGTGAATGCTGTATAATGCTAGACCCAATGACAATTTTCACAAAAAAAGAATTAGAGAAACGTGAAGCGAAAGCGTTGGCTCCATATGCAATTTTGAGCTCGCGCAGCCGTGGGCGGGAATTCTCGGAGACGGAAGATGACACCCGCACCGTTTTTCAGCGAGATCGTGATCGGATAATTCACTCAAAACCTTTTCGACGGCTCAGCGGCAAGACACAGGTTTTTGTGGCCACATATGGCGACCACTTTCGCGATCGGCTTTCTCACACGCTGGAAGTCGCTCAAGTCGCTCGTGATTTGGCACGCAATTTGCGCCTAAATGAAGACCTTTGTGAGGCGATTGCGTTGGCTCACGATTTGGGTCACACACCGTTTGGTCACGCCGGTGAAGAAACTTTGAATGAAATAATGGGCGAGTTTGGAATGACTTTTGAGCACAACGAGCAGAGTAGGAGAGTGGTTGAAGTTTTGGAAAAACAATTTCCGGATTTCGACGGGCTAAATTTGACGTATGAAGTCCGTCAGGGCTTAATTAAGCACCAAACGCTGTATGATCAACGCGGGAAAAATGTTGCTGGGAAAAGTCTTGAGGCGCAAGTTGCCGACATTGCCGACGAAATTGCGTATCACAATCACGATTTGGATGATGGACTCCGTAGCGAACTTTTTACCCTAAAAGATTTGGCAAAAATTGAACTTTTCAAGGAAGCGCTTGCGGAAGTTTATAAAAAATATGGAAAAAATCTGGACGCAGTCGTGCTGCGCCATAGATCTGTGAGCAGTTTGGCTTCATTGATGATTGAGGATGTTTTGCATACGGCAACAAAAGATTCCATAAAATTTAGTGATGGACTTAAGAAGAAAATCGAAGGTCTGCGCGAATTTTTGTGGAAAAATATGTACAAATCGCCGCGCGTCAAAAAACACTCGGCACGCGGCCAAAAAATCCTCAAACGCCTTTTTTGGCATCTGTATAAGCATCCAAAGTTGATGCCGAAGCGTTTTTGGGAGAGAATAGACGCGCCGGATCCTCTGCATGTGGTTGTAAAAGATTACGTTGCCGGCTGCACTGACGCTTACGCTTATGAAATGTCCAAAATGTAAACACGACGACACAAAGGTGGTTGACTCGCGCGAAACTGCAGATGCAAGCGAAATCCGCCGCCGCCGCGAATGTGAAAAATGCAATTTCCGCTTCACGACTTTTGAGCAAATTGAAACTGCAAACTTTTTGGTGATAAAAAAAGACGGCTCACGCGAGCCATATAGCCGCAAAAAGATAGAAAACGGAATTTGGAAAGCGTGCGAAAAACGCCAAGTTACCGAGGATCAAGTGAGCAAAGTCATAGACGACCTGGAAGGGAAGTGGATAGGCATGGGCAAAGAAGTTCCGAGCCGTGCAATTGGCGAAGACGTTATGGATGCGCTAAAAAAGCTCGACGAAGTGGCGTACATTCGCTTTGCGTCGGTATACCGCCACTTTAAGGATTTGGAAAGTTTTAAAAAGGAATTGGCAAAGTTGCTGGATTAGAACTGAGCGTCTAATTCGCGCCTTGAAACTCTCATGATTAAATCTTAATTTAAGAATAAATTGCGTCAGAATCTATTTATTTGTACTTTTGCTTACACACCAAAATTATTGTCGCCAACACGAAAGTTGCGCTGTTGGCTATGATTATCGGGATTGAAGCGACTAAAAATCCGTAAACCAGCCACAAACCCACGCCGAGGGTGAAAATTACGAACATGCCGAGCGAAACGTCTTTGGTGGATTTTGTTTTGATGATTTTTATTACTTGCGGAACCAGTGAGAGGGTTGTGCAGGCACCAGCCAATGATCCGATTAGTTCTGTCATGGTTTTAGTATGCGCCTTTTTTCATATCCATTGCAATGTTCTGGAGGATTTTGGCTTTCTGATCCAATAATCTTACAGTCCAGGAAAGATTTATTCCGACTTCAAATCGCGAGTCGGATTTTAATGAAACTTCCAAAATTTGACCTTTTTTTGCGCTAATCGGTGCAGTAAGCGGTAAGAAAATTTGATCCCAGTGAGTGGCTGGCGCAAGCGGACTTGTGGAGATATTTATGCCCCTTATTAAATTTGCGTTCCACCAAACGGCGAGGCCATAAATAGTACAATCTTTTTCTATTCTCCATTTCGCGCTGCCTTTTCGCACACTTTTCTCTTGCTTTGAAAAATCAATTTTGTCCCATACTACTGCGCTTTTTCCACCATCCATCAAGTCCTTCGGCAAAATTTTATAAACGTACATGTTGTTTAGCGCCGCCTCGCGCGCGATTCCAAAATCCAAATCATAACCAACGCTATCCCAAACATTCATTTCATCAAAAATGCGTGGGGAAGTTACCGGCGCAATGAACTGCTCGATTTTTTGAGGAATAATTACGCCGCCCGGTTTCAAAAACCGCTTTGAATCCTCAATGCTTTCAATAATATTTTCTTCGAGTGCGTAATTGCCCAAAGTTTCAGAAATTATCACATCCGCTTTTGGCGGATTCTTTACTTCCACGGAATGTTTTTGAATAAAGTGGCAGTTGATAATTTTGTTTGCCAGTGCCAGTTTTTCTCCAATTTCGCCAACGTTTGAATATTCATAAAGGTGGCACTCTTTGGCTCCCAGCCGACTGGCCAAAAAACTCAAAAAACCGGTGCCGGAACCAACGTCCGCAACCACGCTTTCGCCTTTTTTTATCACGATTTTGAGCACTTCGTAAAAAGCCTCGTTTCTTATCTTATCGCCCAGGAGTTTTTGCTGGAGTTCAATCACGGCAAAAAGGATAGCACGCAATAAATGCCTTTGCTACGGCATTATTTCTGTCCCGGCGACGGGCTCGGCGGTGCCGAAATACGCGGCGCACCAGAAGGACCGGTGCTAGTCGGTGTCTGGGCATCAGTATAAAAGCACGAGGCAAGAACCAAGGTTAGAAGTGTGAGCAAAGTTGCGAGTGCGATTTTTTTCATATTTTGAATTTTAAGCGGCAAATTAGAACGCGTCGGTTGAACCTTCCTTAATATTTAAAACCGTTCCGGAATTTCGTTCAAGTTTAATTGTAAAGTTCGCTTCTTTTGAAAAATAGTAATCAACCGGACCTGTTCCAATGCCAATTGCGTCGGTTTGAATGATTTTTTTGTCCGGGAATAGGGGAGCAATTTCCTTCCATTTATCTGATATCAAAATATTCTCGCGCAGAGTAGAAAGACGTTCTTCTAGCGGAGCCAGCGGCGGAATAGGCGGAGCCTCTACGTATTGATATGAAGCCAAAACTTCTTCCAGCTGCTTTTTTAGAAATTCGCCGATTGGCGCTTCTCCATATTCAGCATAAACGGCCAAGTAACTTCTGTTTGGCAAATAAATATACAAATCAATTGTACGGCGTTCTGGAATTACAACTTTTAATGCGCCGCGGGTTGAAATTGTTAGTTCTGAATAAGCCGGTTTAATTTTTGGATAATTTTCCGCGTAATCAGCCTTGAGTTTATCGAGAATTTGGCTTGAAGTAAGGCTTTCCGGGTTTTCCACTACTGAAATTGAAACGCGTGCGCTTTTTGGAAACATCCGTGTGAAAAATGCCTGCGTGCCGACTCTCTTCCAAATTACGCTATTTTTTTGCCCTTTAAAAATTTCCCAGTTGGCCGGATGTTTGAGCTTCCAGAAATTATACTGACTTTCGGTGGTTATCCATCCGCTTGTTATATCAATCGGCTTGCCGGTTTGCTGTACGGTGCGCATTCGGTAAATTATTTCCGCCAGTTCGCCGCGAGTCAGCGACTTTGCCGGATCAACGTGGCCTTTTTCGTCCGGTAAAATTAGATTCTGATTTTTGGCATACTGAAGCGGCTTTGAGTACCATTCTTTTGTGTCTAGGCCGTCGTAAATTACATGATCCACTTCAATGTTCTTTGTGGAAACTTGAAAAAACGCGAGAGCCAAAGTAACCGCCTCCGGCAGCGTGACCGGATTTGCCGGCCTAAAAGTTTTGTCCTCATATCCTTTTAATTTTCCCATGTTCACGCCCTTTTGAATTGTAGGAAAAAACCAGGCATCCTCCGGAACGTCTGTAAAAGGAATTTTTTCCGTAGTTTTTGTTGCGGTGATCCCGGCCGCTTTTAAAATTATTGCCGCAGACTCCGCGCGATTCACCGGTTGATCCGGTTTAAACGTGCCGTCTTTATATCCGCTTATCAAATTTGCGTCTTTGAGTGCTTGAATTGCCGCAAAATTCTTGTGCGCTTCCGGTACATCAGAAAAATTTGCAGCCGAAACACAATATGGTAAAGAAAAAACGGCAACGAGAACAATCAAAACGGAAAACCTCTGTCGAATGCGCATATTTAAAAGAAAGAAACCGTGGCACGCGGCATGACAAGAAAGCTAACCAACGCGGCTATGACTGCGACTAGGGCTACAATTATAATTTTTGCTGTGCGGAGTGACATAGTGAAACTAGTATACCACTTCGCTCGGTGAATATGTATCAAGTGCGTCCTCGCCCAAAAGTGTTTTAATTTCATCCACTACTGCGCTGTATTTTGCGATTTTTTGGTTGCCGCGTCTCATATCGCGGATTATTGCGGTGCCGTCGCGAACTTCTGTGATGCCAATAATAATAGTGTATGGAACACAAAAACGATCCGCGTGGCGAAGTTGCGCCTTAATTGAATCTTTACCAAGCGCGCCCATGGTTTTAATTCCGGCTTCACGCAGTTTTGTTATAAGCGTCAGGCATTTTTTCTTGGCTTCGTAGCCAAGTTGAGCCACAAAAACGTGCAAGTCATCTTTTTTTGGAACTTTTACTTGTTCACGCTTCATGTTGTCTATTATGCGTTCGATGCCAGCGGCAAAGCCCACGGCTGGAGTCGGCTGTCCGCCCATAATTTCAACCAAACCGTCATAGCGCCCGCCGCCACCGATTGCGTTTTGGGCGCCGGTTTCTTTATCCCAAAATTCAAAAACGGTTTTGGTGTAATAATCGAGTCCGCGCACCAGCGAAGGATTTTCTTTATATTCAATTTTTAATTCTTTCAAAAAATCGAGCAACTCAGCGTGGAATTTTTTACATTCCGGACAAAGATAATCTTTTAGTTTTGGTGCCAGACTGGCCAAAATCCTGCAGTCTTCCAACTTGCAGTCCAGAAGTCGCAGTGGATTTTTAGTAGCGCGCACTTTGCAGTCTTCGCAAAGGCTGCGTTCTTTTCCAAAATAATAATTTTTCAAATCCTCCATGCAACGCGGCCTGCAAGTTGGTGTACTGCAACCAATGGAATTTATTTGAAGACTAAAAAGATCTGCAACGCCCAGGTCTTCTGTTATTTTGCGTGCCAGCTGAATTAATTGCGCGTCCAAAGCCGGATCGGATTCCCCGATAATTTCCAGTCCGTATTGCCAAAATTGGCGGAATCGTCCTTTTTGAGGGCGATCGTAACGGAAGTGCGGCTCAATATAATATAGCTCCACCGGTTGAGGCAGAGTATTCATGTTGTTTTCAATATATGCGCGAACGACACCGGCCGTGCCTTCTGGTTTTAGCGTGAGTGATCGGCCTTTTCGATCTTGGAACGTGTACATTTCTTTGCTCACGATGTCGGTTTCGTCGCCGATTGAGCGGCGAAAAACGTCGGTAAATTCAAAAATCGGAGTTGAAATTCTGCGGAAGCCGCTTTGGCGTGCGCGGTGACGTACGACTTTTTTTATAAACGTGAAGTACTCGTGAGTGTCGGGCAAAATATCGTGCACCCCTTTTGGGCGCTGAAACGAGCTGTTTTTGGTGGGCAGAATGTCGCCTTCCTTTTGTGTTTTTCTCTGTTCGTCAGTCATGTAAGGAGTATTGTACCACAATATCTGGGCTATACAATGGCATCTGAAGTATTTGCGATTACCACTGCGCGAGTTCCAAGTTTGGATCGGCAATTACGGGCATCCATTTTTTGTAAAGGCGCGGATTTTTTTTGAATTTAAAGTAACCGGTTGCGGCGATCATGGCTGCGTTATCGGTGCAAAGCGAAATCTTTTCACAAAAGCGCAGATATATACCTGGTGGCAAGAGTTTTTGCGCCCATTTGCGGAGATGCAAATTTGCCGAAACGCCGCCGGCCAAATGAGCTTCTACAACGCGGAACTTTTTGGCCGCGTTCGCGAGTTTTGTTGCCAAAACTTCACAGACAGATTCTTGAAATTCGGCGGCAACGTCCGCGACGAATTGTTTTGAGCGCATTTTCAACGGATGCTTTTTTGTGAGGTAAAGTGCTGCCGTTTTGAGTCCGGAAAAACTAAAATCCCAATTCTTTAAGAACGGACGAGGCAGGGGATAACGGCCAAGCACACCCTTTTCTGCGGCTTTTTGAATCGCTGGTCCGCCCGGGTAACCAAGTCCGAGCAGACGCGCGACTTTGTCAAAAGCTTCGCCGGCGGCATCGTCCAAAGTTGCGCCGAGGAATTTGTAATCGCCATGCCCGCGCATAATCAAAAGTTCGTTGTGTCCGCCGGAAACGGTCAAGACTGCGATCGGGAATTTTGGTTCAACCTCTGGCTTTTTCGGCGCTTCAGCATCCAACCAGTTTGCATAGATGTGCCCCTCCACATGATTCACCGGCACGAGCGGTTTTTTCAAAAACATTGCGAGCGTTGCGGACGTATTTGCTCCAATTAAAAGTGAACTTAAAAGGCCTGGCCCCGCCGTCACGGCGATTGCGTCAATTTCTTCAAGCGTGATTTTGGCGTTAGCCAAGGCTTCTTCCAGCACCGGCATTATTTTTATCACATGCTCGCGCGCGGCTACTTCTGGCACTACGCCGCCGGTTTTTTTGTGCAGCTCAATTTGTGAATACACCACGTTGCTCAAAATCTGTCTGCCGTCTTTTACGATGGCAACCGCGGTTTCATCGCACGAAGTTTCTATTCCCAGGATAAGCATAAAGAACGCAAGGTTAAATGATTGACGTAATTAATAATATCAGTATTTTTAAGATATGGAAGGAGAATTGAACCCTCTATCTACACGTTCGGACGAGGATTTGAAGGCTCATGTGAAATGGCTTCGAAAATTTGAAGAACATGAAGCTTTGTGGGGAGAAAACGGAAAACCGTCGGTTAGGAGACTTGACGACGTTAGGGGTGCAATAGTTCGTCTGTTGAATGAACGTGCGCGCAGAACACCTGGTGGAGCCGACGAGATATGAATTCACATCTTCTGGATGCCGAGCCGGATTTCGATGTGAAAATCAGGCAAAAAATTGTATTCTATGGCCATGAAGCCGACTTCCATTGCAATTATCAAGACTCTCAAAGATGCCGGTTTTGAGGCGCTTTGGGCGGGCGGCTGCGTGCGTGACATGCTTCTTGGAATTAAACCCAAGGATTTTGATATTGCCACAAACGCGCGGCCTGACGATTTGCGAAAAATTCTCAAAAAAATTCACCCGATTGGAGAGGAATACGGCGTTGTGATTGCAGAAGAAAAAGGCCACCATTTTGAAATTGCAACTTTTCGTTCCGACAGCGGATATTCCGACGGTCGCAGGCCGGATGCCGTGCTTTTTACAAATGCGCAAGAAGATGCTCGCCGCCGCGATTTTACCATCAACGCGCTTTTTTATGACCCGACAGAAGATAAAATATATGATTACGTTGGTGGTCAGGAAGATTTGAAAAATAAGTTAGTGCGTTTTATCGGCGATCCTCACGAACGGATTTTGGAAGATCATCTGCGCATAATTCGCGCGATCCGCTTTAAAAATACTTTTGTTTTTCAATATCATCCGGAAACTTATCAGGCGCTAAAAAAACACGCGGCGCTTTCTGGCAAGGTTTCTGGCGAGCGTTTGCGCGATGAATTTAATAAAATGATTGTGACTCCGTCTTTTGCGGACGCGCTGAATGATATGGAGGATACAGGCGTGCTTGAAGTGGTTTTGCCCGAGGCTCAGGCTATGAAAGGCGTGGCTCAGCCGCCGGAATACCACACGGAAGGCGACGTTTGGAACCACACGCTCCGAGCAATTCGCGCGCTCAAGCCTGAATCGGGAATTTTGCTCCGCTGGGCGGTTTTTTTGCACGACATTGGCAAGCCTGAGACTTTTAAAATTGCGGAGCGCATTAGGTTTGATCAGCACAGTGAGAAATCCGCAGAAATCGCCGGAGAGATTTTGAAGAGGCTAAGATTTTCGCTAAAAGATGCCAAAATAATCCAGTGGCTCATAGCACATCACATGATGGTTTATAACGTGCTTGATATGGAAGTCGGCCGTCGCAGGCATTGGTTTTTGGAGCCGTATTATTTGGATTTGTTGGAAGTAAACCGCTGCGATGTTGCCGGCACAACGCCGAGCGATTACTCAACTTACGAAAAAGTTTTGGCGCAATACAGAAAAGATATTGAAGAATTACCGCATGAACCGGAGCGGTTACTTACCGGCGAGGAAATTATGGAAAATTTAAAAATTCCGGCAGGGGCGCGCATCGGAAAAATTCTGGAAGAATTGAGGTTTTTGCAGCTAGAAAAGAAAATCACCACAAAAGAGCAGGCAAATGACTGGCTTTTAAGATCGCACAGCCTGAAGTAAAACTTAGGGCATTGACAACATGTAGCTAACTGGTACTGTATGCAGCTAACCGGTTTATTATGCAAGGACACGGTACTGAAATACCAGATTTTGAATTTGCAGCACGTCTGCTTGTGGAAAGCTCAGAGCCGCCTACGTGGAAAATTCTAATAGATCGGCTGGACGATGTATTTCGCGCAAATGCTGATCTGGGTCAGCTAAACAATACACAACGGGGAAAAGAAACTAGTGGTGGTCGTGCGCTTCCCCCTGGTGAGGCAGCAGAATGTCTAAAAGATCACATAAGAACGGCTCGGTTTGCCAAGGGTCTTCATTCCGCCATTTGTGCCGCACAACAGAAATTTACCGAGCGTCCAATTAGGGTTCTTTATGCCGGTTGCGGGCCTTTTGCAACTTTTGCAATGATTGTTGCTCCGCTTTTTGACGAAGGCGAAGTTGAATTCACCGCACTTGATATATACGAAACTTCGCTTGCTTGCGCGCGCGGTGTCGCCCAGTGCCTTGGGCAGGCAAATAAATTTAGAGAATTTAAATACGCCGATGCTACGAAATACAAAACCAATGGGTGGAGACCGCACATCATTATTACGGAAACGATGCAGTCACAACTGCTAACTGAACCGCAGCCTCAAATCACGGCGAATCTTGGAGATCAAACTGCCGAAGGTGGATTTTTCTTGCCGGAGTTAGTTGAGGTGACGGCGTTCAGCGCAGATGTGAATGGGGAAACTTTGAATGGATTTCCAATGATTTCTGAGATGGAAAAACTTGGTCAGGTTTTTGAATTGACACCTGATATTGCTAAAAGAATCAAAGATGAACGCGGTGAAATTGATGAGCAAAAGTTAAAAGCGGCGCTCAGTATTGATGTAACTTTTGAAGTGAGAGGTCGAGCCGGAAAATTATCTCGTTTTATGCTTGAAACCAGGGTTCAAATATTTGGAGAGAATGTGCTTTATCCGGATTGTTCTATTGGAATTACAAATAGAGCATTTGAGGAGTGGAATCCAATCTCAGATCCGGTGCAAGCAGAAATCTCTTATGTAGCTGGAATGGATGACCAGATTGTATTTAGACGGCGTGATGGATCTGAAAATGAGGCGATTTCCAGGATTCGTAACGTAACGCTCAGAGACCTAGGGACATGCTGATGATTGAAAGTTCGCATACGGTTTCTACGTGATAAGTATGCGGAAACATATCTACCGGCTGGACTCTTTTTAGTTTGTAACCGGCGGTGATTGCTTCTTTTAGGTCGCGTGCCAGCGTCGTTGGGTTGCATGAAACGTAAACCCACTTAGCGGGGCGTAATTCAAGTATTTTTTGCAGCGTTTTTGGAAAAATCCCGCAGCGCGGCGGGTCGGTAATTATGATGTCGGCTTTGCCTTTTAGTTCCGGTAGCATTTTATCTATATCGCCGCAGAGGAATGCGATATTCTTTATGCCATTTTGTTCTGCATTTTTGCGCGCGTTTTCTACAGCTGAGGCATTCAGCTCTATGCCAATTACTTTCTCTGCGCGGCTGGCTGCGAACATGCCTATTGTTCCGGTTCCACAAAATAAATCGTAAATCGTTTCTGTGCCCTCAGAACCTGCAAAATTGAGCGCCGTTTCATATAGAATTTGTGCACCTTTTGTGTTTGGTTGAAAAAACGCCTGCGGCAAAATCTCAAATTTTAGCGTCGCATTTTTCCCGTCGGATTGTTTCACGGTTAGCGTTTCCATCAGCGTTTTTTTGCCGGACAAATGGAATTCTTCAATAGCGGTTTTGTGGCCTTTTTTTATTACAACTGCCGTGCGATAAACCGAAGTCACTGCCGGAAACTTTTCACCAATCAACTTTGCAAAATCTTTTTGATTTGGAAAATCCTGCCCGTTTGTAAAAAGAATCACCATGATTTCACTCGTATTTTTGCCTTCACGCACCATTAAATTTCGCAAAACACCGGTATTAACCCGCGGATCGTACGGCTGAATTTTTCTTGAAATCGCCCACTCGCGCACAGCCACCGCAATCTGCGCCGAAAGTTCCGACTCCAAAAAACATTCTTCCAAATTAAAAACGTCTTTATAGCTTTTTGCAGGATGCAAGCCGAGTTTTAGGCCTTCCCCAAAACTATATTCCATTTTATTTCTATAAAACCACGGCGACTCAGAGCCGATAATCGGCGCAATCGGCGGATTTTTAATTTCTCCAATTCTCTCCAGCGAATCGCGCACAATTTTTTCTTTCCATTTTAGTTGCTCGTCGTAATCCATGCACTGCAATGAACACCCGCCACACAGCCCAAAGTGTTTGCAGCGCGCCTTAATTCGCAGTGGTGATGGCGTAATAATCCGTTCCAGCCTCGCCTCACAAAAATTCTTTTTAATGCGCGTCAGCGAAACCTCAACCTTGTCGCCCGGTATCACGCGCTCCACAAAAATCACCAAATCGCCATCCATTTTGCCCACACCCGCCCCGCCAAAAGCAAAATCGGTAATCTGTAACTCCACTTTTTGGCCTTTTTTAAGCTGCACGCGGACACTTTATCAGATAACGGACGCTCGACACAGGCGCATTTAATATGATAGAATGTACTGATGAAAATAAAATTTATAGGTGCCGCCAAAGAAGTTACCGGTAGCAAACATTTAATGGAAGTTAACGGTAAAAAGATTTTTCTGGATTTTGGCATGTTCCAAGGTAAGCGCGAGGAATCCAACCGCAAAAATAGGCAGATGGATTTTAACGCGGCCAAAATTGATGCCGTGATTCTTTCTCACGCGCACATTGACCACAGCGGAAATTTGCCGATTTTGTCTAAGGCTGGTTTTAAAGGGCCGATTTATTCCACTCATGCCACGCGCGATCTTTGCGCTCACATGCTGCTGGATTCCGGCATGATCCAAGAAAATGAAATTGAATATTTAAATAAACGTTTGGCAAAAAAAGGAAAGCCGCCAGCTCAACCGCTTTATACGGCGGAAGATGCCCGCAATGTTATTCAGCAATTTGTAGGCATGAGCTACGATCATCCTTTTGAAGTTGCACCTGGAGTTATAGTCTCTTTCCGTGAGGCCGGCCACATCCTTGGTTCTGCGCAGGTCATCATGATTATTGACGACAAAGACGATGGCAAACAAAAAATAGTCGTTTTCACCGGCGACCTCGGCCGCAAAAAAATGCCGCTTTTAAAAGATCCTTTTCAGCTTGAACGTGCCGATGTTTTGATCACGGAGAGCACATACGGCAATCGCTTTCACCGCGACGTTATAGATATTCCAGAACAGCTGGAAAAAGTTGTGAATGGCACCTGCAAAAAGGGAGGCAAAATTATTATTCCGGCTTTTGCGCTGGAACGAACGCAGGAAATTATTTATAACCTCAATCTTTTGTTTAAGGCAAAGCGAATTCCAGATGTTCCAATTTTTGTGGATAGTCCGCTTGCCGTGAACTTGACCGGTATTTTTACGGCGCATCCGGAATGTCTTGATGAAGAAACTTGGCAAACTTTCTTAAAAGATCAGAAGAATCCGTTTGGTTTCGGCTCTATAAAATATATTACGGACGTGGAAGATTCAAAGGCGCTGAACGAATATCGCGGACCGTGCATAATTATCTCTGCAGCCGGAATGTGTGAACACGGACGCATTTTGCATCATTTGAAAAACAATGTTGAAGATCCAAAAAACACGATTTTGATCGTGGGTTACATGGCAAAAGAAACTCTTGGCCGTAAACTTATGGAAAAGCATCCGGTAGTGAAGATTTTCGGTGAGCCATATAAGTTGAATGCTACTGTCATTGTGATGGACGCTTTTTCTGCCCATGCGGATCGCAGCGATTTGCTGGATTACGTTGGACAAATTCGCGGACTAAATAAGATTTTCCTTGTTCACGGCGAAGAAGATCAGCAAGTGATGTTCAAGAATATTTTGATCGAAGAAGGGCACAAGGACGTTACTATTCCTGGGCCGGGGGAGGAGTACAGTTTTTAAATTCCAAATACGAAGCACGAAATTCGAAATGCGAACGGCTTTTTGGTATAATTACTTGGGAGTTTTGAAAATGCGGGTATCGTACAATGGTAGTACAAAAGGTTTCCAACCTTTGGACAGGGGTTCGATTCCCCTTACCCGCTCCAAGACAGAACTCAAAGATTTCTTTGGCAATGACCTTTTTTGCAAAAAGGTCATTATCCCGTGCGATTCCCACGGAAGATATTGAGGCAATTAAAAAACATGCGGCTGATGTTGGAATGGTACTCGCCGGATATGAAATGACGGGGGCGGATGTTCCACCCGCGATTGATGCTATGCATTTCTATCTTCAGGCTCTTCTGTGCATTAGCTTGATAAAATTTGTAGAAGATAAAATCGAACAAGGTTCGGTTGTTTCTCCGGAAATTCAGCACGTTATGGTTCTGGCTGATGATGCGGCAACTCCTCTTGCAAGGGGATACAAAGATGCGACCTTACTCAATGCGGTGAATGCGCTTAAGGAAAGGCTTGGAGGTCTATAAAGATTACGAGTTTAAATATTACCGAAAGCTTGCCGTGTCTTATTGACCATGAATTTTACCGATGAATTCATGTTAATTGGCGAAATATTGACTTCCGGATGTTGGTTTTTAAATACTCTAAAGACCTCATCTGCAAAGCCTTGCCCCACAGTAACTACATTGGAAAAATCCAGAATTACTTTTTTGAAACGATCTAATCTGTTCAAAACTCTTTTTGCCTGTGACCTGGAAATACATGCCCTACCAATTGTATATAGTTCGATTTTTATTTCCGTTTTATCAAAATCCAACTCTTTGGGATTGGTATAATATTTGGTAAATATGTCGTTCAAACGGTTTTTATTATCCTTATTAATTTCGCAAAAGACTGCCGTGCCTTTCTGATCTGCTTCTAATTGTCGAGGGCCAAACTCGCCCGTCTCCTTATCATCCACAAGTTGATCCTTTCCGCTATTTAACCTAAAAGAATCGCACACTTTTGAAGTGAAAAATATTCCCTCACCCGTGTGCCGTTTTGGATCGGTAGTGAGTTTGCCTTTTAAAAGTTCCTGAATCGCTTCTTTCGGATTTTTTAAATAAGGATTTTTTTTCATTATGTTTTTAAAAACCCCAACGCCCCAGTCAATAATTATAAAAGACGTAATGTTCTCCTTATTTTCCATGTTTACCTGAATTTTTTTCGATTGAGAATGATCAATGGCATTATTAAGCATCTCGGAAAAAGCATAAAAAAGAAGATTTAATACATTTTCATGCAAACCCCGGAGGCAAAGCATTTCATTTTTAATTTCATCCCACACCATATGTTCCTCCAAACCTTTGGCCGGATATATTTTTCTAAAAGTCATTTCCAGGTTAGATGACATCTCTTTAGTGGCATATTTTGTGCTTTTTGTACTTCCGGTTTTTATTAATTTTCCTTGATTGACCAGTTTATTTAGTCCCCTTTGTATGTACTGTCTTGTGTATTTTTTATTCAGGAAAATGACGACATCATGAGTCACAAAGGTCTTTTGGGAGGCCGCCCAGTCCAGTATTGTTTTTTGAATTGTAGCCATATATGTAAACTAATTGTAAACTAAATATATCTCTATTGTAAACTAATTGTAAACGATTTGCAAGCTAAAGCGGGTGCCATGTCCAAGCGGGACTGGCCAAGCTAAAGCGGGTGCCATGTCCAAGCGGGACAGGATAAAGAGTATGTAGATATGTATAAAAATTATTTAAGCTACATTCCTCTTATACAAGAATACCAAGCTTCGGTAGCCGCCGGGACTTAGCCCAAACGCCCTTGCTGGCATCGGAGTTTCGAACCGCACGGATGAGACGGATTGAACAAGAGCTTTATGGTATAAACACAAGGATGGAAGTTATGAGAAATATTGATGATATTTTGGGGGGCTTTGATTACAAGTTCCCGCAGGGTTTGATTGCGCAGAAGCCGGCAAGTCCGCGCGACGGTAGCAGGGTTTTGGTTTATGAAAGGGAGGGGGGCGCGATTTTTCTTGATAAGTTTTTTAATTTGCCAAAATATCTGCCGAAAAATGCAGTAATTGTTTTTAATGAAACAAAAGTTATTCCTGCGCGGCTGATTCTAAAAAAAGAAACTGGCGGTAAGGCCGTTGTGATTTTTATTGAACGTGAAGGTGATCTATTAAAAGTTATGTCGGATCGCAAGTTAAATGTCGGCTTAAAATTGACGCTTAAAGATGGGGTTTTATTTGAAGTGACAGATCAGCGCGAGAATTTTTACCTGCTCCGTCCGTCATTTTTAATTTCAAAGCTTGGTGCGGTTTTAAATAAATATGGTATTACTCCAATTCCGCCGTACATCAAAAATTCTCCTCTGAGCGAATCAGAATTGCGCCAAAAATACCAAACAGTTTTTGCGCGGACGGCTGGTTCCATTGCCGCGCCAACTGCGTCCCTGCATTTTACAAAACGGCTTATTGAAAAGATAAAACGTGTCGGCGTTGATATAAAGTTTGTAACGCTTCACGTGAATTTGGGTACTTTTGCGACTCTAAAGCCCGAGCATTTGGAGAAGGGGAGGCTGCATGAGGAGTTTTATGAAATTGATGCCGCCTCAGCGCGATTTTTGAATGCCGCCAAAAGCAAAGGAAGGCCGATTATAGCTGTTGGCACAACTGTTGCTCGTACTCTTGAGTCTGCTGCCGCGGCAAGCCCCGGCAAGCTCACAAAATTAACCGGCACGACGGATTTATTTGTTCGCGAAGGCTATGAATTTAAATTTGCAGATCAGTTGATTACTAATTTTCACGTGCCGCGCTCTAGTCTTATGATGCTTGTTTCTGCGCTTGTATCTCGCAAAAAACTGCTCGAACTTTACGGCCAAGCAATTTCTAAGAAATTCCGTCTATTTTCTTTTGGAGACGGAATGTATATAAAATAAAAACTTAGCCGGGACTAGGCTCTGTTGCCGCAGCTCGCTGCATTTCCTCGATAATCTCAATAATTTTCGCGAGGATTTCGAGCCTCGTATCATAGCGCTCTTTGAGCTCGTGGTCAGACGAAACTTCAAAGTAAGCTTTGACGTAGCTTGATAAAGCCCTATCTAGAGCGCCTGCGAGTCCATAATAATCGCCGGCATCTCGGTAATTACCGTCCTGCTCCCTCATTTGTGCAAAAGCTAGGCTGACTTTTTTGTCGTCATTGCCACATGCAGCTCTTACCAAAGTGGCCTCTATCTCTGGCCAGTTTGGACCATAGTGTTCATATCCGTGTTCGCGTACCTTTGCGGCGGCAGCCAGCGTCCACTGTCTAAGTTGCTCCGGATACATACCCGAAAGCCTATAATACATTTCCGCATTTAAATAATTGTGATCCAGTTCAGCGTCCTTGCCAGCTTCGCCATACATTGCTTTGGCCTCAACTCCCATGCCAGCCTTCACATATGCCTCTGCGGCCATAGCTTCATCGCCACGTTCATAGGCTGCTTTTGCTTCTGCAATCCACATTTGTTTTGCAGCTGCAGTGTCGCCAATCTGTTCATAATATTCTGCTGCAATGTGGAAATCGCCATTTCCTTTTGCAGTTTCGGCAATTAATTTACCGGCTTCTTGTGCCGATTTGCCCAAAGATTTTGTGTGAAGCGCATAAGCACGGTAATATTCTTTATCTTTTAATAAGGCTGCGACAAGTTTGCCAGTAACTCTTTTTGCATCTTCCGGCATCCCTACTTCTTCAAAAAGTGCACGGCTTTGATCAAGCATCCAGAAGACGTTGTCACTAGCTCCGGTTGCCTTCTGTTCAAATTCTGTTGCGACCTCCGCGCGCAATCTTTTGGCTTCGTCAGCTTTTCCAGCTGTCTCATAAAGATCGGCGGCAATGGATTTGTTTATAGTCTCAGTTTTCGGCATTTCATCGGCTACCTTTAAGTTAGCTGTTTTTTCGTCCATCCCCGCTTGTTGCAGATACCTAACAGCGCCATAATAAAAATCCACATCAGAATAGCCCTTCTGCATGGAGACGGAGAACCCTTGCATAAGAACTTCTTTTGCCTTCTCTTCTTCTCCTGCGTCTCTAAAAAGGTTTGCAGCCTTGATATAATTCCCTGACTCAAATACTTTTTGAGCCTGGGTCACTAATATTGCTTTGGCTTTTTCGCTCTCAGCTTCTTTTACCGCGAGTCTCTCCATGCATTCACTTGCCTTTTCATAATCGCCAACCGCCTCGTAAAAACCAATGGCACTATCAAGGTCACCATTCCTTTCGGCTATTTGTGCCAATCTTACGCGAAATTCACTGCTTGTGATCCCCACACCTTGCAACAACTCAGCTGCTTCAAAATACCGTTGTTGGCTATACGCAACAGTATTGTATGCAAAGTGTGTCACTAAGACTTTCTGCTCAGCGTCAAATTTAATTTCATTTATTATTGCTAGTAATAAATATTGAAGTGCATTTTCACTGTCATGTGTCTGGAGTGCGCTCATCGCCAATTTCATATTCATTACTCCTTCATCCATACCGGCTTTTCTAAAATATTCTTGGGCGGTTTTAAGGTCTGGATCGTTGCCCTCTAACAATTTCTCGCCGGTTTTAATCCAATATCCTTTTGCAAGTTCCGCCATTCCCGCTTTTTCGGCACATACGGCTGCGCCGGTAAAATCCTTTTTCCCGGCTAGTTGAGCAACAGCCTTTTCATACAGAAAAACTGCTTTCTCCTGCTCTCCAGCTTTTTCATATGCCCGGGCGGCTCGCACAAATTCATGTTCACCTATAATATAAGATATGCCCTCTTTTATTCTGGCCGCTTTGGCTTTTTCTTCCATTCCAAATTTTTCATAAAAATCGGCCATATCACCATATGCGCCTTGCTGTTCGAGTTCAGCCATAATGTCGTCGAACATGCCCTGGAAATGTTCCTTGTCTTGGCGCCATGCGGCAAAAAGATCACCAAGATACCCTGGTGTGGCTGAAGTGCGATCTGTTGCGTGCTCCAAGAAATGAGATTCTTCTTGGCGTAAGTCTTCGGAAGTTTGGGCAAGACCACCAGCTGCGCCGCCTACGGCTGCAACTGCTCCAAGAAATTTTAACGCTGTGGAATGTCTCTTTAAAAATGTAGGTTCGCTTCTATCTGGTGATTCTTCCATATCTCAAATGGATTAAAGGCTAAGATAAGTATCTTAACCTTTAATCTGAGCTTCTGTCAAGCCTTACTCCTCTCCAGGTTACTTAACCTGTAAAATCCCTAAAATCCAATATCTATTTTCTCTACGCCGTTGCCTCCGCCATTTGTAAACTCAGCTGGTATTTTTGGCATGGTCGCACCGAAGAAATTAACTGCGGGTAGATTTCCCACATTTTCATTGCCGACGGCCGTATCAACCGCTTCTTCAAACTGATCGCGAAGATCGTTAAGCGTCTCAAGATAGTCAACTGTCGTTGTTGGGTCAAAGTCTTTGGATTTTAAAGCGGTTTTGAGTGATTCTAATTGAGTTTTTGATTCCGCTATAATTGCGTTGGCGGCGGTAATATCAATGCCTTTCTTTTTCAGTCTCGCCACAATCTTTTCCGCGCCCTTGATGCCTTTGTCTACGCTCTTTACAGCGCGTGAAATATTTTTTACAGCGTCCAACATTCCAATTGCCTGGCGTGTATCGCCGATTGTAGGAAAAAAATCATTTTCCAGCATCTCGAAGGCTTGGTTCGCAGCGCCCGATTTTGCGTAATTCACGGCGTTATCGTATACGGCCTTGGTATTTGTAATTTTCCCATTTATGTCAGCAAAAATATCGGTCAAATCCATTTCTGCATTGGCCATTTTTGCCTTAACATTTTCAAATGCTTTGTCCAAATTTGCCATTTCTCGCACCGCTTGTTTTTGAATTCGTGGAAAATTTGCCAGCATGCTTAGTGATTCGATATTCGCATCCAAAACATCGGCAAAATCATTAAATTGATCTATGGCTTCTTGCACCTCATCGCTAAATTCCGTTGAGTCTGTGATTGTTTGCACAGCCGCTTTGCCCTTTGCAACCGCGTCAACTATTTCTTGTGATGGTGGGAATCCGGCTTTTGTGGCTCCAACAATTGCTTTTTCCATTTGAACTACTGCCTTTTGCATATTTTTTGCGCCGCGTTTTAATTGTTTAAGACCTTTATTTTGCATTTCTTGAACATTTGCCGGTGGTCCAAAACCCTCCGGTATGTCCCCATCTAGAGTCGTTCCTGTCGGTGCTCCACTTTGCTGCATCAACTCTTGAAGTTGTTCCGCTGTTGGTGGGCCAGAAAATTGAGCCAGCAATCCAAAAGGCGACACAAAGAGCGCAACCGCCGCCACAGTCACAACAACCGCTACCGCGAGAAATATATTTCTCATATAAAAGTTTTGTTATTTGTTAAAGTTAAACTAACTTAATTTTAGCACAAAACCCAGTGTAGTGCAATGAAGTTCATTTTATGTTATAATAAACTAATGCCATCTTTAAAGCTACAGCCAGGAAGAGAAGGGGATTTGCCCTCGCCAGAAGGTGAGCAGATGCCATTGGTTCGTGCGTCGGATGCAATGCTTAAGAGTGTTGGTGTTGATCCAGACGAGCTACATAGAAAAGAGTTGGAATTGCTTGCAAGAGCTCCAGGTGACCCTGTTGTTCGAGAATATATATCTGAATTTCACGCGCTCGCCAGACGCGCCGCGGAGTTGACAGGTGTGGATTCTTTGACTGGAGCCTATAATAGGCGTCGCTATGAAGCGGAATTGGCAAAACTACAGCAAGAATGTGAGCGTTTGCCCACGAGTCCAGAATCGCCGCATAGACGTAAAACGGATATGCCGGGAGTAGAGCGTCGTCGCGCAAAATTCTTCTCAATGATAGCTCTCGATATTGATAGGTTTAAAAATGTTAACGACAGGTATGGTCATGCAGTTGGAGATACGATTCTAAAAGAATTTGTAGAGCGGATTAACCGCAGACTTAGAGTTGGCGATTTTGTTGCCCGCATTGGTGGAGATGAATTTATGGTGATTGCGATGGATTCCAACGGAGATGCCAAAGCTTTGGCGGAAGATTTGAGGAGCTTAATTGGAGATATACCGTTTAATGTCTACATGCAGGGAGAAACAATTCTGTTGCAGGTCACGGTAAGCGTTGGTGTGGCATCTTACCACAACGATACCCAGACAATGAAGGGTCTTGCTGATAAAGCGCTTTATGCTGCAAAACACGCCGGCAGAAATGCTGTCAGAAGTGCTACAGATTTGTGATTATAATTTGCTTACGCTTTCTTTGCGAATAGGTTATATAGCGCGGCAAAAATTGCGCAGGCAATAAATCCGTCAATGAATCCAAAACCGAGGCCAACGAGTGCGCCGGTCGGCGTGATTTCATAAAACGGATATGTGCCGACCATGAGCTCCAGCCACTTTCGCCCAAGTTGAAGCGAAGTTAGCGAAAGCGCAAGTGTCCATATTCCAAGGCAACCGCCCCAGAAAATGCCGCCGGCAAGTGCAAGTCCTTTGATAGATAGCTTCATATACAATAATATAATACAATTCAAATCATGAATACAACATTACATAAATCACCGGCTCGGGAGTTTTTTCTATATTTGCTTACGGTTGGCATGCTCTTCACTTGCGCGTGGAGTTTGATCGCGTTAATTTTTGAATATGTAAATGAGATTTTTCCGGATCCGCTAATCAACGGCGGTTTTGGCGCGGATTTATCACAAATGAGAACGTCAATTTCTATTTTGCTTATAATGTTTCCGGTTTATTTGGGCATGACGCTTTTTCTGCGAAAAGATGTTATTGCGCATCCGGAAAAGCGCGATGGTGGTTTTAGAAAATTCTTTATGTATTTGACGCTGTTTATTGCGGCGCTAACTTTGATCATTGATTTGGTGACGCTCGTGAACAGTTTCTTGATGGGGGATTTGAGTACGCATTTTTCTCTTAAAGTTTTGACGGTGCTAATAGTGGCCGGTGCGGTTTTTGCTTACTATTTCTGGGACATGAAGCGCGAGACTTTGCCGCATTCCAAGCCGTCAAAGGTTTTGGCGGGCATTACAGCGTTTGTGGTTGTTGGTAGCATAATTGCCGGATTCTTTATTGTAGGTTCGCCATTTACGCAGCGCCTGCGGAGGATGGACAGCCAGCGAATAAACGACTTGGTCACAATTAATTCACAGATTGTGAGCTATTACGTTGAGAGCGGAGCTTTGCCACCGGATCTAGACAAAGTAAAAGACAGGTTCGGCATGGTTGTGCCAGTTGATCCGGTCACAAAGTCTAAGTATGAGTATAAGGCGACCGGAAAACTTTCTTATGAAGTGTGCGCAAGTTTTGAATTGCCCTCAAAAAAAGGTTTTGATGGATATTATTATTCTATGCCGTATCCCGCCGAAGATTGGTCTCACGACAAAGGTAGCAAGTGCTTTAAAAAGCTGGTAGATAGAACCATGTATAAGGCTCCGTTGCCGGTGATGAGAAATTTTTGAAGAGCGACGAAAAATTTGCAGCCGAAATTTGCAAAGTGCAGCAGATAGGATGTTTTTCAGCGCGTCCTTAGAACGCCAAAAACTTCACAATGTCCTGTATTAAGGTTTTTTGGGAGGCAAACATGTTTGTGCCATGATCTGAACCTTCTACCATAGAGATGGTTATGTTGTCCGGTTTTGTCTGCTGCAGTTTTACCGTGCTGTCTGCGGAATATTTATCGCCTTCGCTGGAAACTATCCAGATCTTTTGATCTGTTGTGAGTTGCTTTACTGCCGGTTCTGTTCTGATTGCGCGGTAATCCAGACCGGGAGAAAGAAGTACGCCGTGGCCGATTTTTACATAGCGATACATGGCATCCGCCACCAAGTTTGCGCCGATGGAAGCGCCGACAATCAAAATATTTTCTTCCGCAAAACCTTTGGTCTTTAAAAAGTTGATTGCTGTGTCAACGTCGAGTCGGCTAGCCTGGTGCTCAATGTCGTTGAATTTTGTGTAGTCCAGTTTTTTTTCGCCTTGCTGCGTGCTTTCACCATGGCCGCGCAGGTCAATGGCGAGTGTTGCGAAATTATTTTTCTTCAATTCTGCAGAGAGTGGCGACCAACTGCCGCGAACGGCCGGCATCATATGGAGTAACAAAACGGCCTTTTTTGCGCCAGTTACTGCATCCCAGTCGCCAATAATTGTGACTCCGTCTGTGGTTTGGAATGTAACTTTTTCTTGTGTCATAGTTGGTTCGGTGCTGCACAACCGACAAGCGCCACTGTCAGAATTGCTAGTGAAAAGGTTGAGATGTATTTTGCCGTGCGCATTTTCGCTATAATGATAGCGAAAAACATCGGCGATTCAAAGTGCGGGTATCGTATATCGGTATTATGTGGCCTTCCCAAGGCTAAGAGACGGGTTCGACTCCCGTTACCCGCTCCAAACGGTAAATTCAAACTTTTTTGCGGCGGCGGCCCACGGAAAACCCAATTCCACGGCGGCT
>CAYHNW010000018.1:0-24914 GCA_964358095.1 uncultured Candidatus Peribacteria bacterium | reverse complement strand
GTTATGCGACCCGAGTGGGTTGAGTTTTTTCACTGGGCGTTCTCTTTTCTCGCTCCAAAACAGCTTTTACGGCTTCCACAATACTTTTTGCAACCATTGAAATACCCGATGAGTCCGATGAGTTTAGCACTTTATCAATCTGACCGGACACAGCAAGCGCAACATTGCGAAGCTCATCCCCTCTCAATCCTATTCTAAAACCATTATCAACGGCCGTCACCATAGCTTCTTTTCTAACTTTTCCAACATCTAAACGACCATCAAATTTCGAGCTCGTTTCTGCATCTTTTTTTGCTTTTCTGCGAAGATAATCCTGAGAAAAAAATAAACCTCCTTTAGTCAGCTTTTTCAGGACGTTTCTTGGCAAATCGGGCCTTGTGTCCCCTTCGCTTTCACCAAATCTTCTACCCTTTTTAATAACGTCACCATTATCAAAACGAACCACATTCCATCCAAGAGTTTTCAAAACTTTATCGCGAAATCTGTCATTTAAACGATCCACTGTCCCATGCCTATAGCCATCACATTCAATGTTTATTTTTGGATATGATTTTCTTTTCGTAGAACTCACACCGACATCTAATTCATAATCGGTATTTTCCTCCAGCGTATTTTTGGACACCGCGAAATTCTCGCCCAAAACTACATGAACAGCCTCGTACATTGCTTCGTTTTGTGGGCTGCGAGTCCCTCCTCTTGTTTCCCTGCTTCTTTGAAATAACTCATCAGTTCCTCTAAAAAAGCGTTTCAATAAATGAATTTGATGAAGGTACCCCGGCATTTTAGGAGTGGAGTGCCGCTGTATTTGGTCAGCATTTATAAGGCCTTGAATACGCTTAACCAGTTTCTTAATAATTGGATGATTTTCATGTCCCAACATTAAACAATTCAACAGAATTGGACATGCAGTACTTGCGTCCAGCGATTTAACGTCACGAAGCGCGGGCGCATTAAGCGATGCATCCACCACGCCATGCATAAATTCCGGATTGCGGTCATAACTTATGTCTACAAAAGTCCGTAAAATAATTGCGATGCCGCTGGCGCTCAGTGTGTCTATAAAGGCCGGTAAATATTCCAGGAAAAAATCCAAGGCGTCATAGCCGTTTGCTGTATCGAGTCCACTTCGAACAACGCTGCCCAAAGTTTCAATACATCCAGCATAAAATCCACTACCAATAATTTGTGCACGTATGCCTTTTGTAAATTGTTCCCTGACTTCCCAAACACTAGCCTTAGCACGATATTGCCGTTCGTCATCCCAAGAATCCCCGCGATCCCGTTCATTATTCCTGCCTAACTTTTCCAAGCTTCTTACAAAAGCTACGCGCTCATTCCCTCTCTCTGGATTAGGATCGAATTTATATTCCGCCGGAGAAACAAGTCCTTCTATTTCATATGTTTTTTTAGGAACGGATGGAGACAGCAATCTTGCCGGCCTGGCAGGTCTGGCCGCAACTCTCACTGACACCACTTCGTCATCATCTTCTTCATCGTCGTCCTGACTATAAACAACATCAAACCGGGGTCCCGGAGGCCAAAGTCTTCTTGGAAGAATCACTCCACTTCTTGGCAAATAAGGCTTAAGAGATGGAATATCAACCTCTATTCCTGGGCTTGATTCGGGCATGTGTAACTGGGAATAAATTGCCGGGCGCTCCGGAACTTATTTTTGACTTCAAATTTTTCTGAAGATCTATATTCTTAGTATCTAATTCTTGCAATGCGCGCCAATAGGCAGTGCGAAAAGGAATTCCGTGCTTTTGAACCAACTCCGTAGCAACATCAGCAGCGAAAATATCCGGCATAATCTTTGAATTTATTGCATTCAGATCTGGCTGAATGTCACGAAGAACGATCGACACAACCTTCAAGCTATCTTCAACTATCGAAAAACTATCAATAATGGTTTTCTTTAGTAGCTGTAAATCGCGACTGTATCCAGAAGTGAGCCCAACCGTCAGGCTTTGAACAAAACTGTGATTAGCAATAACCAAGTGTGTTTTCCCCCTCAATATTTCCAATGGATCAAGATTTCTCTTCTGCGGCATAATGCTCGAACCCGTAACAATCGCGTCAGAAACTTTAAAATAGTTACATTCCCTACTCGTAAAAAACAGCATGTCCGAAGCAAATCTGCTGAGTGTAAGCATAACCTGAACCAATCCTTCCATAACAAGACTCTCAAATTTTCCCCGGCTATTTTGGCAGTAAAGCGTATTGTTTTGCATTTTCAAAAACCCCAGTTTTTGCGTTGTCATTTTTCTATCCAGAGGCAATGCAACACCGTATCCTGCAGCCGACCCAAGTGGATTCTGGTCAATATGACTTTTGATTTGCGAAATTAATTTGGCATCATCCTCTAAGGCTTCAGCAAAAGCACCAAAATAAAGCCCAAGGCTTGAGAGCATTGCCTGCTGCATGTGCGTGTAGCCGGGGAATGGAACATTTTTGTATTTTTTTGCTTTCGTCAAAAACTGCCTGGAAAGATATTGCCCAACTTTAATAAGATGACTCAGCTTGTCTTTCATAAATAACCTGATCGCCACCAACACTTGATCATTGCGACTGCGCCCGGTGTGAATTTTCTTTCCAATTTCTCCAAGTTTTGCCACCAGTTCATTTTCAATTACAGTGTGGCAGTCTTCGTCTTCCACTCTGATTGTAAGTTTGCCAAGACTGAAACGTTTTTTAATATTCTCCAGAGCGCCAATCAAAGCCTCACATTCTTTCTTTGTAAGAATACCTATTTTACAAAGCATTTCGGCATGCGCCGAACTCGCTTGCACGTCATACGGAAGAAGAATCCCATCCATTTCCCAATCGTCCCCCACGGTATATGCCTCGATTAGAGGATTTAGCTTCTTGCCTTTCTTTTGCCACAATTTACTCATGAGAAGAATGATTAAGTTGATATGCGGTTTTCATCGGTAAGGTGTAAATTTCAATGAATCCAGTGGAAGCATTCTGATTGAATGCTACATTTTTATTAAACGTCGCCAAATCTTTATCGAATAAAGAATACGGAGATTCTACCGCAATAACCATAATTGTGCCCTTGTACAACTTAACCGTTACAGTGCCAGTCACCTTCTTATTCTGATCACATATAAAGGCATTTAGGTGATCCATAAGCGGTTCGAACCACTGCGCCCCATAAGTAAGATAGGCCCATTTTTGATCAATGGATGTTTTGAATTCATTTTCTTGGCGGGTTGAAACGAGTTTCTCAAGATTTTTGTGTGCCGCAATCAGGATTGCAGCGGCGGGATTTTCATAAACGCCTCTTACTTTTAGTCCAACGATTCTGTCTTCTATCAAATGAATAAAACCGACGCCGTTTTTTGCGCCAAGGTCATTAAGTTCATGGATAATGGCACTCAATTTTTTCTTTTCCCCATTTAAAGCTACGGGCACGCCTTCAGAAAAGTTAATTTTGATTATTTGCGGTTGATCCGGCGCTTTTTCCGGCGTTACAGACCACTGCAAAATGAGATCCAGTGGCGGCACCAGCTTTGGATCTTCAATCTCCCCGCCCTCTCCCGTATTTGACCACATATTTTCATCGTACGAATATGGCAATTCTTTTTTCTGCTTCACTGGAATATTGTGCGCCTGCGCATATTCAATTTCCTCATCTCTTCCCATTCCCCATTCGCGAACAGGGGCAATAACTTTTAAACTTGGATTTAGTGTAGTTATGTATCCGTCAAATCGGACTTGATCGTTTCCCTTTCCGGTGCATCCGTGCGCAATAACTTGGCAATCATATTTCTCTGCCATTTTCACGACGATTTGTGAAATCATCACACGTCCCAGCGGACAACCGAGCGCATATCCGCCTTGATAGTCCGCATTGGCCTTGATCGCCAAACTAAGCAAGGTATCGGCAAACTCATCTTTCGCATCATAAACGATCGCTTCTTTGGCTCCCAAATTCAAAGCCTTTTGTCGAATTAGCTTTAAATCATCCGCCGTTTGTCCCAAATCAATTGTCAGCGCAACAACTTCGCACTCATACTCCTCTTGTATCCACTTGAGCATCACGGATGTGTCCAGTCCGCCGGAATATAAGAGCAAGCATCTTTTGAATTCGCCTTTTTGCGCTTCGTATGAAGCTATTTTTTTATAAGTGGTATCTGATTTCATAAAGTTATAATTCATTACATAGATAAAAATACAAAAGCGCTTTTGCAATGTGAAGACGGCATTCCGCTTCGTCAAAAACAATTGATTGAGGACCTGAAATTACCTCGTCGGTTACTTCCTGGCCTCTGTGTGCCGGCAAACAGTGCATAAAAATTGCGTCCTTTGAGGCCTCGCCAAGAAGCTGCCCATTAATCTGATAATCCCTAAAATCCTTCAACCGTTTTACTGTTTCCGCTTCCTGCCCCATGGACACAAAAGTGTCTGTGTATACAACGTCGGCATTTTTAACCGCATCTTGCGGACTTTCCAAAAATTCCAAAGTTGTTTTGTGTTTATCGGCCAACTGAGCGCCAATGTATTGTTCATCTTTTGAGATTGCATACCCAGCCGGACTGGCAATCGCAAAATTAATCCCCATCATCGCGCAAATGTGCATGAGCGACGTTGCAACGTTGTTCCCATCACCGATAAATGTGACTTTCAGATCACCCAAACTGCCATGCTTATGCCATTTTATGGCCATGAGATCCGCAAGCGCTTGTGTTGGATGATGCAAATCGCACAGTGCGTTGATTATTGGCTTGTTTGTTGACGAGGCCATTTCCAGGATTGTTTCATGCTTATATACACGCGCGATGAGCAGGTCGCTGAAACGCTCGAGATTCTTGGTGATATCCGAAATTGATTCTCGCGGTCCGTTTTCGGCACCAGAAATAATTTGAGCCTCTGGAAGAAAAATTGGGAAGCCACCGAGAGAAATCGTTGCAGTCTCAAAAGCCACGCGCGTTCTCAAAGATTGTTTTTCAAAAACCATTGCAACAACTTTGCCGTGGAGCAAGTTTTCCGACTGCAGCCCGTTGTCTTTTTGAGTTTTGAATTCGAACGCTTTCTTCAAAATCAACTCTACTTCCTCTGGGGTTAAATCGGTTATTTTTGTAAGTGATTTATGCATGCGTCAATTATGCCCCTCGAGCAACAGCCGTCAATAACATCTCGTCACCGTGTTTTCCCTGCCCAAAAGGCAAATTCAAAGGATATAAAACACGATTGACGTAATTTTTTTGACAACATATAATATATGCATGACATACGAAAATGCACTAAAAAACCTGGGTTTTAGTTCCGACGAGGCGGATGTTTATAAAGGCCTTTTGCAACTAGGCACTCAGCCAGCGAGCATCATCGCACGCCATCTTGGCAAAAAAAGAACGACCGTTCGCGTCTATCTCGAACATCTTGTGAAAGAAGGATTCGCGCGTTTTCACTGGAAAGGGTCAACACAATATTTTACCGCAGAGAAGCCGGAAGAGGCACTGGAATCACTGCACCAAAATAAGGCGAGGATGGTGAAAGAATTCAACCAAAACATTCGCGCGTTTTCGGCTGCCATTCCGGAATTAACTTCAATCACCCGCCAAGATGTCCCTCTGCCAAAAATAACGTTTTATGAAGGAGCACAGAATTTAAAGAAAATGTATTTGAATATTCTCACTTCAAAAACGGAAGTACTGGCTTTAAGTTCAATTGAAGATCTATTGGACTTATTTGGGAAACAATACGACAAATGGTTTGTTAAAAAAAGGGCACAAAAACGCATACCATTGCGATACATAGCCAAAGAAAGCCCTGTTGAAAAGCAGGAAGAGAAGAAAGATCCAAAATTTTTACGTAAGTCGAGGCATTTCCCAGCAGGGTCATTCGACATTTCAAATGAGATAAACATATACGACGGGAAAGTGTCTATAATCACCTTGAAAAACGAAAAAATTGGATTACTAATCCAAAGCGACGAAATATATCGTTCAATGAAGATTTTGTTTGAATTATTATGGAAGACTGCGCGTTAATAGGCCGCCCGACCCGAGTGACTCCGCCCGCCAGCCCTGACAGACAAGTGCGAGTTTTTCGCTATAAATAAACACTTTTGGTGTAATAAAAAGCATTATTCGTCGTTTTGATATGTGCAGCGCCAACAAATCATTGTAATTTTGAGAAAGATAAGGAATAATAACCTCCTTATCTTTTTGCAATGAATGATGCAGAAAATTTTGATGGCGCACTTGTGCTTGTAGCAGATGGCTATCTCCAAGAAGGTTTTTGGGATCAACCGGCAGACGATGGTCGTCTGAACCTTTACGACTATGGATCCGAGTCGTTTTTGCCGGTGCGTCATAAATTGGCACGTGCCATTGGGGCACGGCAGCTTGCTCAAAAAGGTGACTTATTTCTGGATAATTCGTCCCCCGATGCCGTGGCCTGGTATGATAATTTGCGCGCTTTAGCCGACCAAGATTTGGCAACCGTGCCTGAAAATAAGATCCGCGAAACAATAATGGATGGGCGCATTCAGTTGGCTTTATTGATTGACATGCCGCAAGGTGGACTGGAATTAACTCGCCGCAAAATTACAGGCTTGACGGATCATGTTAGGAAAAATGGCGGACGTGTTTCTTCTTTTGCCGGTGTCCATGCCATAGGTGCCGGTGCATCTTTGTTTATGAATGGCGATCGCGACCGGCGTTTTGTAATCCCTAGATCTCAATTTACTTTTAAGTTGAATTCGTCAAGGTTGGATTCGTCAGAAGCATTACTTAAAAAACGTTGGCGAGAGTTATGCGGATTACTCATAAACAATGCTAGAGCCAATCAACATGATTGTGTTATGGCCATTTTGGATATAGCCGAACGTGGTAGCTTGAATCCTCTCGTAGAAATGGACGGGGAAAAAACCGATGAACTCGGATTGGCCAATATCGCGTGGCTGGATCCGAGCAAATCAAGCGTTTCTTTAATGGGTACTTTTGCCGAGGAGCTTGGCATTCCGCTAAACGCCATAGAGGTTGGGACTCCGGCAAGGAACCTTTTTGAACGCGCAGGTAGGATGACGTACCGGTGCTCCGCAGAAGACCCCTTGGCCAAGCAAATGGAAGCACACAAGAGAGGAGGAACTGGAAAAAGTGGGCCGATGTTGAATTGAGGTATAATCCCCATATGAACGTAAAAATTGAAGAATCTTGGAAAAAAGCACTGCAGCCGGAGTTTGAAAAACCGTATTTTGTTGAACTTGCGAATTTTGTTAAAAATGAATACAAATCAAAAACCGTTTATCCTCCGCCGGAATTTATTTTTCATGCGTTTGATTTGTGTCCGCTGGATCGCATAAAAGTCGTGATACTTGGACAAGATCCTTATCACGGCCACGGCCAGGCAAACGGGCTTTGTTTTGCGGTGAGCCAGGGCATTGCATTGCCACCATCCTTACAAAATATTTTCAAAGAAATTGAAAGCGATTTGGGGCAATCGGTTAATAAAAGTGGAGATCTTGAGCGCTGGGCGCGGCAGGGAATTTTGCTTCTCAATGCAACTTTGACTGTTATTGCATCACAGGCCGCTTCTCATCAAGGCAAAGGCTGGGAAGAGTTCACTGACGCGGTTATTTCTATGCTTTCCGCACAAAAAGAACACTTGGTCTTTTTACTTTGGGGTCGTTATGCGCAAGAAAAAGAAGGATTAATTGATGGGAGCAGGCATTTTATTTTAAAGGCCGCGCACCCGTCCCCTTTTTCCGCTTTCAACGGATTTTTTGGCTGCAAACACTTTAGCAAAACGAACGAATATTTGGAATTTCTTGGCGAAAAACCGATTGAATGGTAATTTTCACGCGCATGTTTTTAACCCAAATCAAAAACGAGCTCCGTAGGCTAGGTAATGCCGAAAAAGCCGCGCACTGCGGGCGATTTTTTAAGACGGCTAAAGGCGAATATGGTGAAGGTGATAAATTTATTGGTGTCACCGTGCCGAATCAACGAATGGTGGCGCGTAAATTTGTAAAAAAGCTGACGACTGCGGAAGCATTTGAACTTTTACAGAGCGAAATACATGAACATCGCCTAACTGCTCTTTTTATTTTAGTGGATCACTATAAAAAGGCATCGGAAAAAGCTAGAAAAGAAATCTATGAACTCTATTTGAGAAACTGGAAGCATGTAAACAATTGGGACTTAGTGGACTCCAGCGCGCACAAAATAGTTGGAGAATATTTACTAAACAATCCCGATGAACGTGAGATTTTATACAAACTTGCGTACTCAAAAAACCTTTGGGAGAAGCGAATCGCCATGATTTCCACTTTTACGTTGATTCGCGCAAAACAGTTTAGTGAAGCGCTAAAGCTTGCGGAAATTCTACTTAAAGACAAGCACGATTTGATGCACAAGGCCGTTGGCTGGATGCTGCGCGAAATTGGGAATAGAGATTACGCCGTGGAGAAGGTTTTTCTTGATAAGCATTACAAACAAATGCCGCGTACAATGCTCAGGTATGCAATTGAGAAATTGCCACCCGGGGGAAAAGCTTTTTATATGAAAAAATGAACGACGATTATTTTATACAACTCATAAAAGAAAATTTTGCTCAGCGCGAGGCATATTTGCTCAAAAACAAGATTGAGGCTTACAGGCTGGTCACCAACATAGACCCTTCTTTGCCCCTTGCCGTAGACATTTACAAGGACAACGCCGTTATTCACCTGTTCGACTTTATAGAGCGTGCTACTTTGCAGACTTTGGAAGCTGCAATGAAAAAAGTTCTAAATATTGGCAGTTTTTTCTACAAAAATCGCACAAAAGAAGAATTACAAATGCCAATCAGCGAGAAAAAAGAGATTACGATTGAAGAATACGGACATAAATTTGCCATAAACCTTTCGGACTATTTGGATACCGGCCTTTTTGTGGATCACCGCGAGGCTCGCAAGTGGATTGGCTCTTTAAGTAAAGATAAATCGGTACTTAATACTTTTGCATACACCGGATCTTTTTCGGTTTACGCAGCGTGTGGCGGGGCTGCAAAAACCCATAGCGTGGATCTTTCGCGAACATATTGCGAGTGGATTAAGAAAAACCTAAAGCTCAACCGCTTGCCCGCAGAAAAAAACTGGACTTATAAAATGGATACACTGGAATATTTAAAATACGCAAAGCGCAAAGGCTTTAATTTCGACATAATAATTATTGATCCGCCGACTTTTAGCAGAAACAAAGGCAAGTCTTTTTCGGTGCAAAAAGACCATCCTGATTTGATAAATGCGGCGCTGGAAATTTTAACACCGAGCGGATTTATTTTATTTTCGAATAATTTTACAAATTTTACGATGCGCGAAGATAAATTGAAACCGTGCATTATAAAAGAAAAAACCGACACTATTCCGCCGGACTGCGAGGGTACTTTTCCTCATTCGTGCTTTATAATCTCACGAAACTAAAGGTACTAAGTCACCGGCAAGAGCTTTAAGTTCACGCAATCTTACGTCTCTGTTGTTGCTCTTTTTCATCAACAAACTGAACAAAACCGGAATTACAAATAGAGTTAGGAATGTTGATGCAAGTAAACCAAAGATAAGAGACATTCCGAGTCCGGACCAAGTTTCGCTGGAAACCGTAATTGGAATCATACCTATAATCGTACAGACTGACGTTAAGAAAATGGCTTCCATGCGGGACTTTGCGGCATCCACTATAGCGTCTATAAATTCGATTCCAACGCGTAAGTTTAGGTTGATTTTGTCCACCATTATTACGGCATTTTTTACGACGATTCCAAAGAGCGCCAAGATACCGATGAGACTGGGAAATGAAAGCGTGTAACCAACGGCCGTGAGCCCGATAAATACACCGGTAAGCGCCAACGGGATTGTAGCAAGAACCATGACGGATTTACGCAGAGAATTAAATTGAATGACTAATGTGCCAATGATCAAAATTATAGCTACGATCATGGCTCTCAAAATAGACAAAATAGATTCCGTATTCGTATCACTTTGACCTCCAAATACGATTGAGTAGCCTTCTGGCAACGGATGTTCTTTTATTGCTACCTTGAAATCGGCCAAAATTTCTGCCGGTAGGCGTGGTTTCTCTACTGCTGCAGAAATAACCACGGCTCTCTTTTGCGATATGTGACTTATGGTTGTAAGTGAAGCGTCCATACTGACTTTGGCAATGTCGCCAAGTTTGAACGGCTGCCCGCGCGAGTTAAAAAGCACAAGCGAAGTAATTGCATTCACGTCTTGAATTTTATTCTGATCGAATTCCGCTCTAACCGTTAAGTCGTCGCCGTCTTTTAATATTTTGGTAACGTCCGTGCCGCTTATTGCCGTGCGCAATAAAGTGGCCACTTGAGCGGAGGTAATGCCACGTAGCTGCATTTGATCAGGATCCAGTTTAAGCGTGAATTCTCCCGGATTCAGAGTAATAGACGTTTTTTCATTAATCGTCCCGGGAATTTTTGCCAATATATCCTTGTATAAATTAGCTTGGCGTTCCAGGGTTTTTAAATCCGGGCCGAGTAATCTGGCTTCAAAATCAGATCCTGCCGGCGGTCCTCCGGCTACTTCTACAACTGTGATTTTTGCACCCTGAATGGGAGCTATATTTTTTCTAATACGCGCCGCGATATCGTATGATTTTTCCACTTTTCCAGCCACTTCGTTCTTTGGCCTTTGCTTAAGCGGATAAAGATTAATTGCGAATTGTGCTTTATTTGGCGTTCCGCCGCCAGTGCCGCCGAATTCCGACGAATGGCTCATATCTACACCAGCTGCACCCACAACAAGAGAGAAACTTTCTATCGCTTTTTCGTTTACCAATAAAGGCTGCACTTTGTCTGCAAATTCTTTTGTTTTTTTAGTGATTAAACCCTGCGGGCCTTCAATATTTATATACAAATATTCCGAATCTGCCGGCGGCAAGAACTCCGACTTAATTGCTCCGGTTATGGGCAAAGAAACGGCTGCGACAAACAAAATAATAACGCTAACTATAACTCCATATGACTTTGCTTTGCTGCGCAAAATGCCATATAGCACATTCCCATATCCGTGGAGAACTTTTTCCACTTTTATAACGCCGGTTATGAGCCTTACGGAAATTTTCTGTTCGTGCTCCTCTGCCAAATAATGGTAGCGAATTTTTTCTTTAATTTTTTCCGGATCCGCCAATTCTTGCAGAATCAAGTCTTCATTTGCCATCAGTTTTGCTTTAAGCGAACCGCGATACCAATTGATGAGCCAAAACAAAATTGCACCGGAGAAAAGTACGAGAGATATACTAAACAAATCAAAAACAGCGCTTTGCACAGCCATAAAGATTGATCCGATTAAACCGGCCGTGGCAATTAAGAGTACCGCGCGGAAAAAATTTCGCGTCACACGGAAACGTTCCAGTACAATCGCCATCGGGTGATTAATAACAATGGCTATTATCCACGAAGCTCCGAGAGTTACCGAAACCGTGATCGGAATTGAACGGATAAATTGGCCAATAATGCCAGTTGCAAGAAGCAGCGGCATGAAAGCCCAAATGGTCGTAAGTGTCGTTGTTGTTAGTAGAATTTTGTAGTCATGAAAAACGAGCAGCACAGCTTCTTCCGGCGTGAATTTGCCGGTCTTTAAATATTGTTTGGTGGCTTGCACGACCACAATCGCATCATCCACCAATAACCCCAGAGAAAGAATGAGCGAAAATATGGACAAAAAGTTTAGCGTGAGTCCAAAAACGGCCATGAGCCCGAAAGTAGAGCAAAACACTAACGGTACCGCTAATCCCGCCACAAACGCTTCTTTAAGCCCCACGAACAAAAACAAAATGGACGTAACCAACAAAATCGTAAGCAAACCATCATGTTCGAGCTGCGTAAAATCACGTCGAATTATTTCCGAAACGTCCAATGTAGTTTCTACGCTCAAGTTTTTTGGCAACTGCACACGTTTCATTTCTTCTATACGCACTTTGCCGGCATCCACTAATTCAACGATTGAGCTACCGGTTTTTTTGATGATATTGAGAGTTACCGCATTTTGCGGTGGAGCTCCGTTAATTGAAAATAAGCTATAAACGTCGCGCTCTTGAGCCCTCTCCGTAACCCGTGCAACGTCTTGCAAGCGAATTATTTGGCCGCCCTGTGCGGAAATAGGCAAAATTTTAAGTTCGTCTACATTTGCAAATTTTCCGTCTACTCTAAGCGTATATTTAAAATTCGAAACGTCTATTTGGCCAAGAGGCAAAGTTAAATTGCTTGCTTTAATTATGCCGTTCACCATGTCCATCGAAAGCCCGTAAGTTTGTAATTTTTGCGGATCATAAGTGACGCGTACTTCAAAAATATCGCCGCCACTGAGCTTAACTTCGCTAGTCCCGGGCAATTTCTCCAGCTCTTCTTTCACTTGATCTCCAAATTTTCTAAGGGTGAAATTGTCATAGGGACCGGTTACAACAACTGTCCATATGGGGGAACTGCTAAACGAAACTTCGTTTACTTGCGGATCGCCGGCCTCTGCCGGGAGTTCACTCTTTGCAGAATCTACAGCATCATGCAGCCTGCGAATTGCGTCTTTTATGTCTTCTTCCGCCCTAAATTCAACCGTAATGCTCGCAAAAGAATTGAGAGCCGTAGATCCAACTTCTTTTATACCCGCTAGATTTACTATTTTGGGTTCAAGCTTGTTTATGATGAGTTCTTCCACGTCAGCCGGTGAAGCTCCCGGCAGAGCAACCATAACCACGCCAAATGGAATTTTTACTTCTGGCATAGATTCCAGAGGAAGCCTTAAAAATGAAAAAACTCCCCATCCCAAAATGGCAGCCACTATCAAAAGTGTGACTCTAAATTTCTTTATAAAAAAATTCAGCCACGTTCTGCCATCCTTTTTCTTAAAAATCAGCTGCTGCAGATAAAGCGAGTCCGCAGATTTATTTGCGCCACTTTTTACTTCGTCGTCGCTCATCATACTATTGTAGAGTTATAGCCTGTCCTTCGAGCAGGTTCCTTGCGCCATCCACTATTATTTTGTCGAATTCGCTAAGTCCTTCCAAGACTTCTGCTTGGTCATTTTCTATCACGCCAACTCTTACGTTCACCTTCTTGGCTTTACCATTTTCATAAACAAAAACATATTTTTCCTCCGTGCCGATTATAACCGCATCTAGCGGCACAAAATAAGCGCCTATACCATTGCCTGCCGCAAGCGCAATCCGTGAATTTAGCGTTTGATTCACTCTGAAAAAATTATTTGGCAATTCCAGCGTTACATTTACCATTTTAGAAGCTGCATCAGCTATTGGTGAAACGCTAATGACCTTTGTCTTTGTGAACGCACCGGCGATTTGCACTTCGGCATCGGTTCCCTGCCTTATTTTATTTGCGGTATCCGCATCCACCGCAACTTTTAATTCAAAATTATTTGAATTCACAATTTGAGTGAGCATCAATTGCGGACTAACCATGTCTCCGCTACTCACTGCAACCTCTGCGAGTAAACCGCTGGTTGGAGCCTTAACCACAAGCATATCTTGCTGCAATTTGGCCATCTCATAATTCTTTTTCGCGAGTACCAGCTGCGTTTCGGCCTGCAAAAGTGAAGCCTCGTTTTTTGTCTCAATGCCATCAACTCCCTTTTCTGCCATCCTTACCGCATCAGAGATGTCATTATTGTCTATTCCTAATTTTTTCCGTGCGCTTTGAAGTTGCAACCAAGCGGTTTCATAACTCACGTCGTTACCCTGCTCAACCAATTCATAGGCTCGCTGCGCACTTTCATAATTTGCTCGCGCAATTTCTAACTGATACGCCAAAACCGGCTTGCTGCCGTTTATTCCGCCAAGCGTAAAAAGTACATCGCCTTTGTTTACGCGCGCACCTTCTTTTGCATGAACGTCCGTAATTTGTCCGCTTGTTGCAGGAAAAACTTTTACCAAACTTTCGGATTTCACGATGCCAAGTAAGTTTACATATGCCGTTTTGTCCCTGCTTACCTCCATTACAGTTACGCGAAGAACCGGCTCAGTGGCTTTAACCTCTTCTGCTGCCTGAGGAGTGCTCTGCGAATCTTCCTGTGCGGCCTTACTGCGAATACCATAACCTACCGCCCCAAGGCCTAGAATTAATACGAGTACTATAAAGAATATGATCTTGGAATATTTCATAAGGTGGAACTATATTGAATTTGCCCGTTTTTGTCAAGCGGCCAGATTGGCAGCTCCGTCAAAAGATGGTAAAATAGTAATAGATGGGAAATACAAAAAAACACATACAAAGTGAGCGTCCGGGAAGTTCCATACAGTGCGCTTTTAAGGTTTCTATTATTGGTTGCGGAAATGTTGGTGCAACAACTGCTTATGCACTTTTGCTGGATGGTACTCCAACGGATTTGGCGCTGATTGATTTAAACAAAGAAAAAGCCGAAGGCATTTTGCTGGACTTGGAGCATTCGCTCCCCTTCACTTCTTTTACAAAACTCACGGCGAGCGACAATTATGATGAGTGCACCGGATCAAGCATTGTGATTATCACCGCGGGAAAACGGCAAGTAGAAGGCCAAACCCGCTTGCAGCTTTTGGCGGATAATAAAAAAATTTTCCGCGACATGATTCCAAAAATCGCCGCGGCTGCGCCTAACGCAATTTTGCTCGTCATCACAAATCCGGTGGACGTTTTGACTTATGAAGCTTTGAAAGCTTCTAAATTTTCGTCGCAAAAAGTTTTTGGCACGGGAACGATGCTAGACACCGCACGCTTGCAATTTCATCTTTCCGAAAAATTAAAAATTCATCCGCGCAGCATTGATGCATATATTTTGGGCGAGCACGGAGATTCTTCTTTTCCCGTCTGGAGCTCTGCAAATGTTATGGGCAAGCCAATTTGCGGGTTTACCGGTTTTTCGCAAGACACTGCGAATCAATGCTACAAAGACACCCGTGATGCCGCGTATAGAATTATTCACGACGTAGGTTTTACTTGTTACTCGATTGCGACGGCGACTTGCGAGCTTGTGAAAAATATTTTCGCGGACACTCACCAGGTTTTTCCGCTTTCAACTTTACTGCAAAACTATTACGGCATAAATGATGTCTGCTTGAGCGTGCCGTGTGTTATTGGTCGTAACGGCATCGTGCAAACTTTGCAAATTCCGCTTAGTGACGATGAAAAAAAGAAATTGGCCGCCAGTGCAAATTTGATAAAATCACTTTTGTAACATTATTTGGATCAAATTATGGCTGCTGGGGATCGAGCTCAACGGGAAGTGCCTTTGCTTCCTCCATAGAATCGAGCTTGGTGGCTTTAATCATGGCCTTTGCAACCGTATAAAGATAATCCTTTATATAAACTATCCTCTTAATTGATAAATCATCTTCGTACCAATATTCGTTTCCTGCCTTTGCGAAAAAGTCTGCGGCATAATTCGTAATTTTGCCTTTGAGTTGAAAACCATTCTGCAAATCGAGCGAATAAACATATGCACCCTGAAAAATGGTTGTACCATATTTATCGCCTGTGTATTCATCGGCGGAAGTTTTGTCCTTAATTTCTTTAACAGTCACAGGAATCGCAAATAGATTACGAACTTTATCGTAAAAGAGTGCTTTGTGGTTAGATAAAACTTCACTATCCGTACCTCTGTCTCCAATCATTTCTTTAAACATCATAGTTGGATTAGTCGGATCGGTAACATCAAATAGCGCAATCTTCATGCCTTGATACCAAGCAAAATCGAAATCACGACCGGGCCATTCTTCCTCAACGCTTTTTGGATCAACGGCATCTTTTCCAAAACCTATAATGTGATTTTCATCGTATGGATGCAGATAATCGCTATAGCCCGGGATTTTTAATGCACCAAGAATCTTTGGATTTGCCGGATCTGCGACATCTATCACAAAGAAGGGATCAACCTTTTTAAAGGTCACCATGTATGCGCGCTTGCCCATAAAGCGAACCGAATAAATCTTTTCACCCGGGGCAATATTCTCAACTTTTCCCACTACGCTGTTCAAATTCTCACGATCCAAAATGAACAAGTTATTTTTTGAAGGTTTCACGGAGTCCCAAACTTCACCGATTGTTGTGGCGACGCGGAAATAATTGCCACTTTCATCCATTGAAAACTGATTGAGCAGATGGCCTTTTACGGAACCTTGATTTTTATAAATTGCATTGCCATCTTTTACATCGAACCTGAAAAATACCGTCTTTTCATTAGCTCCATTCGTTGGTGGTGTCCAAATATTAAAGATCTCTGCTTCGGGAGCATCGTATTGAGTTGTAGCGACATAGAGACTCTCTAGTGAAGAATAAACTGTATTGCCCGAGCCCATCACCGTTTCTTTTTGCACCGGTGCGCTTGGATCTTCAATGTTAATAGAGGCAACTACAAGGAAGTTTGGCTCGTTATATTTTGGCAAAAATCTTATATCAGAGCATCCGCAAACCGGCTCTTCTTTTCCTACCGTAGAATCATTATATAAAGGGACTACCTTTTGTCCGGAATCCCCTTCTCCTAAAAGGCGATAGCTTGGAGAATTATTCACTACGAGATAGACGAGTTTTCCAATTCTGCGAGATGAAATATTGTAACCATCGAATTCTACTGATCTTTCTTCTTTTAGATTTGATTTGTCGGTCATGTCTAAGACAAAAACTTTTGCACGGCTGCCACCATAATAAGATTCTTCAGCTTCGCCATCTCCGGAATTATATGTAGATCCGACTACTACGAGTTTATTGCCCGCCACATACATCTCACTTGGTGTAAAATTCTTATCGGAAAGCTCCACTTTTGCAACCTGTGTCATTTCCGTTGGTGGAACCGCTTTGATGATGCGCACCGTGCTGGTGCTGATCATATATATAAACTCTCCGTCGTTTTTGATAACATCGGCTTCGTCTACGCCTTCAACTTGTATGTTTGTGCTGGAATAATCGCTACCGCCTGCAGAGTCTCCTGCGCCTTCCTCTTCGGCCATTGCAGTACTTTCGGCTTGAACTCCTGTTGGCGCTATAGCCATATCCGTTTTATACATATATAAACGCCCTCTGTTCCGCCTATATTGGTAAACTTCCATTTTTTCTTTTAACTCGGCGCAGGAACTAATTTTTGGAAGTTCTGAGCTAAGTGCCGCGTATGTTTTTGACGGCTTCGTCTTTGTCTTCGTCTTTAATCTCCAAATCATTTCTGAACTTTCTGCACGGCTGAGTTTTTTATCCAGATAATCAATTGTCACCGGAATTGCCTTTGATACGGCAAGTTTGCTTACGATCGGTTTGTACCAAGGTTCACCGTTAGCCGGTGTAGCGGGCTTTAAATTGTATGCCCTTGCCAAAACCGCACTCGCTTCGGCAAAATTTATATTGTTCTGAGGTTTAAAGTTGCCATCTGCATATCCACTGATGAGTCCTTTATTTTTTGCGGAACAGACGAATCTTGCAAACCATTGTTTTTGAACATCTTTGAAGCAATTTTCCCCGGTTGGATTTTTATCTATAGAGGCTACAACTATTGTTATGAATTCAGCGCGTGAGATTGAAGATTCCGGTGCAAAAGTTCCATCAGGGTAACCTTTTACCATTCCGTTGTTTTTTAAGTATTCGATGGTGGCGCCAAACGGGTGCTGCGCCGGCACATCGCTAAACGGGTCAGTAGTTTGCCCAAAAGATTGCAGGGGCACAATTAAAAACGCCGCACAAGCGGCCATAAGTAGTGTTTTCCTAAATATATTCATATAAAAACAGGTGTTACAAATTGGGTATTTTATTGGCTAATTTCTATCCGCGCTTTACCGTAGATGTCTTCGCCGTTACCTTGTGCAATCTGAGCTATGCTTTTGATTGGAGACAGGTGCTTTTTGACCAGAGCAAAGACCATATCTTCATCTTGGGAGAATTTCTGTGTCTTTTTCGCCAAATCCACAAGCTCCTGCAAATAACTTCCGAGGGCGGTTCCATCCAATATAAAAACGCTACCCGGTGTAACGCCTAGGCCGACGCCGACCTTAAATACGCGATTATCAGCAACCGTATCTTTGTTGGTTAACTTTTCTTCAGCCTTTGGCGTTACCGATACAAACATTAAGTTTTCGGTGGTCATACCAAAAGAAATTTCAATCGGCGTAGTTATATTTTGAAACAGAGGAATGTTGGCGATGAACTTTGCCACTCTGTCTGGATAGAGCTTTACCACTCCGCCGTTTTTTGCGCTGGCCAATTTTGAATATTCAATAATTGGTTGTTTCTCGTTGCCCTGGAGCCCCATATTCCCGATGACAACCAGTCCCGGCATGACGGCATCTATTTTTTGCAAGACAGCGGTTGCCTTTTCCGGTGAGCCATTTGCGTCTACAAAGAACGAAAATCCAGGAATTATATTGCCAGAATTATGAAATGCAAAAGCATATTCGCCACCAACAAATGGCTCGATGTCTTTCTTGTAATCAAAACCTGTATTTTCTTTAAACTGCTGGAGTACTTTTTCTTTTTCCTCTTTTGAATAGAGAGCCTCTATTTCACCCATCAATAAATTGCCCAAATTTTTGCCGCTAACGTATGCAATTAAATTTTTACCTGAAATTTTATTGTGAATTGTAGCAGAAAACGGCTCAATCACAGAAACAAGTTCGTTATTCGATTTTTTATCACCAAAAGAAACACTATCCAACCTAAGTCCACTGTCCTGAGAATGCATACTTAAAAATGCACCAGTAATTGGCAAATTCTTCATCGAAATAAACATGTAACCGCTAAATGGGGCTACCGCTTTGCTTATTGCTTTTTTAAAAACGGAATTCCGTGCAAAGGATGCGCCGCCTTTTTTGTAGCGGCTAAAAATTCCATCAACAGCTTCTTTTTTCTGTGATACAAAGAAGATGTCCCCGACCATACCGAAGTAGAGCGATGATCCCCCTTCGTACGATGCTAAAAATTCTTTTTCTGAATCAACTGAGACTCTATTTTCTAATTCAGCCTTACCAATCATGCTCTTGAGCGCTGCACGAAATGCCACCGGATCTTTGAGGGAAAGCATTATTAATGCTTCCGGAAGATTATCTGTAGGGCTGGTAGCAAAAATGGCACGAGGGTCATTGCCTATTGCGCCAAGCACACTGGCTATAAGTTCAACTTTTTGATTTTCAATATTAAGCCCCGTTGCGCCCATTGCTAATTGCGTCGCAAGAAACGGGATTACCGCATCTTTTTTGTCCTGCAATATAATTCCCCAGAGTTTCATGAATCGCGCACGCTCGGCTTCGTCACTCGGGTTAAAGCTCACAACCATAGAAACGGTTGGAGGCAAAAGTTCTTCTAACTGAAGTCCCTGCGCCGTTTGAGCAAGCGGCAGTTTTACTCCAAAATTTTGCCAACAATAAAAACCTAACCAGCCAAATGCCATAATGGCCGGGACGATAGCCGCCCCAATAAGCCATTTTTTAAGTTGGATTTTCTTTATCATTGCTTTGCCGGTTTCTTAATGTCCTTTGGTTTCTGGACTGTGTGCTTGCGGCACTTTCTGCAAAACTTACTCATTTCTTTAAGCGGTTTTTTCCCATGCTTGGTTGTTTTGCTTGGAGTGCGGCACTCCGGGCAACGAAAATGCGAAATAACAAACTTTGCTTTAGCCATATTGCTTGGGGATTATAGCATGTCTTTATTCATTTGACGAAAGGTTTTTAGGGAGAGATAATGGTACGCTATTAACAAGATGTAAGGTATGTCTGAACGAGATTCATCCGGCGAAGATGATATTAGTGAAGTTAACGATGTGCTTCTACGAGTTTTTGGGACGACAGCCGATAGACCCCTTCAAAAATACGTGCCGGTAGGCAAAGAAGTACAAGTCGTGACCGATACGGGCACTTTAACCTTGCGGACGGGTGACAGTTTTGTCGTTATACCGCCATCCCCAGATAGCGACCGCGCCGTAATTTTCATACAATACCGCATCGGTGAAACAATAAAGGGGATTACAAAATGTCCCGCGAGCACTGTTTTAAAATTTCCGAATGAGCGCAGAATTGGTAAATCTCAACCGGGTACAGAGCGTGTTCGCGATTTACTGAGAAGCGCCGACAAAATACTTTTGGAGAAAGGGCTAAATAGGTGGGACAATGGTTATCTCGGGAATAATAGCGACCATGTTTTTTCTCCGAGTGACGTACTGGGGATGATTGGAAGGAGTGGTAATTTAGTTAAAGTACGCAGGCAAGAAACTGGTGAAAGTTTCAGTTTATTATTGCACCATGCATTGATAGCCGCTAATGAATCAATGACCCGGGAAGCCATCAGTGATGGCCATCCGGATATCGTTAAACCTGGCATTGATCCTTCGTTCACAAGGATAGGACTAGCAATGGCTCGTCAGTCCGACGTTATATTGGCCGAACTGCAAAAAAAACGCCGCTCGTAGTCACGTCGTTTTGTAACCTGGAGCCGTCGACCGGATTTGAACCGGTGATCTCCACCTTACCATGGTGTTGCTCTACCAGCTGAGCTACGACGGCACTGTTAAACGCGCCAGCATTCTAGCAGTCACTCACAAAAAACTCCATAATGCCGTTTAGCCCACAGGATACATGATCCTTTTTCTGCAAGTGGGTGCTCTGGATCCGGTATCAAAGACACCAAATCACGCAAGCTCCCTTAATTTTTATAGGAAGAGTCCGTATGCAGTGGGTTAACGAACACTACAGAGTTTTTACTTGGACTTAGAATGTTAAACTACTTCGCACGTTCACTCAAGGATTACGGCTTGATTAAAGCCAGAAGCGTGCTTAGCCACAGGTGAGTTCAAGTGCCGAGCGAAATGATCGCAATCACCCACATTGTAATTTTCATAACAATCCAATTCAGTATTGAGAAATGCAAAATTTTCTCCAAAATGAGCACGTCGAACAAAATAAAAATGATTACGTATCTTATGCCGTCGCGCAGATAATTTTCATATGCGTTATGCCACTTGTGCGGTATAAAAACCCCAATCATTTTCGATCCGTCAAAGGGAGGAAATGGTAAAATATTCAGTGCAAAAAGCAAAACACTGATAGCGAAAATGTGGCTTAGTAAGCTATAAAGAGGCAATGCGTGAAAAGATGTCTCGCTCAGATATTTTATTGGAAATGCCAAAACAAGCGCCGTGAGCAAATTAGCCATCGGACCGGAAAGCGCAATTATTGCGGAATCACGGCGTGGATATTTTAAATTTTCCGGATTAAACGGAACAGGCTTCCCCCACCCTATACCGAATAAAACGAGTGAAATCGTTCCGAACAAATCAAAATGTTTGAGCGGATTCAGAGTAACGCGTCCATAAATTTTTGCAGTCGGATCGCCAAGCCGGTAAGCCACCCAAGCGTGCGCAAACTCGTGCACTGTAACGGCAATAATTATTGCAATAACGCTGGAAAGTAAATTTAACATTGTACGTAAACTATACCACTTTATGGTTTGTTGGATGATTCTCGAGAGTTTCTGTCGGATTTGACAAACATTATAATACCAGCAATAATCTGGTTGCTTATGTCTAATCCAATTGAAGAGGAACCGGCTACTGATGACGACCAGCCTGAACCGACAGCTGCTTTGGCGCAACCTGGGCGTGCGCAAGCCATTCGTTCCTTTGTTGCGAAAAATCTCGGTGCGCTGGGTGAAGCAAATGATGTCTTTGATAAACCCATAACTCCGCTAACCGTACCTGCAGTAAAAATTTTTCTCGGGAAGCATCCCGAAACCGAATTGTATGTCACCGATTCGCACGGGCGACTTAGTTTGGATCCGGCCAGTGGGGATGGTAGGTTATTTCTGCATCATTCGGGTGCCGATGTAACCCTTCAGGTAAAAGTGGGGAACGATTTGGTTGCCTTGGACTTTCCTGAAAATGGCAACAATTTTACGCTAACTCCAACCAGTGTCACAAAAATACGTTTCGTAAGAGCTATGGAGGAAGAGGGGCGAGCCGCAGGTGGTGGGTTAAGCTCTTACGTTACGGAATATGCCGGAAACTGTGGCGAACGCGAACGCGAACGAAGAGCCGAGCATTTTCGAACAATACTTGCCACGGCGTTTATGTGTGCCAGCGTAGTGAATATTAATAGCAAGCGGGATACTATCGTATTTGAATTAGAAATGGCAGACATTGAAGAACTGAAAAACGAAGCAACCGCTGGCGGTTTTAATGTATTGCAATCAAATCGTTTTTCAGTTACAACCACCAAAGCGTGGGAAGTGGGCGGAGATGAGATTTCTGGCGTCTTACGTGATGCACTTAAAGCAGCGGGCTATGGTGGAAAATACGATGCTCTCAGAGATCATGATAAACACGCCGTTGGTCCGTATGCCATAGTATTCGCGCCGGATACAGGAAAAGTGTTTATTCTTTCCAAACATCGCTATCTGGGGTAAGTAATAAGGGACGAGACTTGGACTTGCGCTTAGTGTTTTTTTGCATTAAAATGCGGTGGCTTTAGAAGCTTAGATATGTCAAAAGTTTGTGAACAATGCGGCAAAAAACCTTCGGTTGGTCACCTTGTGAGTCACTCGAACATTAAAACACTTCGCAGGTTTGAACCGAATTTGGTTAAGAAAAAGGTCGTTGACCCGGCTACCGGCAAACTGGTAAGAGTAAAAGTTTGCACCGGCTGTCTACGAACCATGGTCAAGGTTAGAGTGAAAAGGGTAAAAAAGACTAAATAGAGCCGGCTACACCGGTCTCGTGTGTAGGCTCTTTCGCCGCGGAGGGATCGCATAGTGGCCGAGTGCGCTCGCTTGGAAAGCGGGTAGGGGTGAAAACCTCTCGAGAGTTCGAATCTCTCTCCCTCCGCCAATACTGGCACTTATGTCTTTAATAAGCCATTTCGCGATGGCGTTATATTTATAAATCTAACCTGTTAGGTTGATTTATGAAAGTGCCCATACCACACTCCAAACACATACCATGAATGAAGAACTCATTAAAAGAGCTGACATCCAGAAAATAGCAGAGGAAGGTACTCCTCTTCTCGGGATCGGATTTTTATCAAAATTTTCATACAAGGCGACCGTCGACTGCAAATACAAGAATATCGGATTGGAACGAGTTCAGTAATTAGCTGGGCAAAAATTTAATACAGTTTTTGCGAATACATCAAACCCTGTGTTACTGTATATAACGCGTTGATTTATTATGGACATCGGCGTACTAATAATCTAGGTTTTATATAATAATTTTATAATCAAAGCATTCTATGCAAAACGCAATAACGCTTGCACATGTGATGGGTCCGGTTTACCTGCTCATAGGTCTGTCGGTTTTGGTGTACCTCAAGTCGTGGCACAAAGTAATTGAAAAATATGAAAACGACCATCTTGCCCTCCTTCCTTTCATGCTGATGTATGCGATCCTTGGCGCAATTGTGATCAATACGTATAACGTCTGGGCATGGAACGTATGGCTACTTGTTACATTAACAGGTTGGGCACTCGCAGTTAAAAGTGTTTTCTATTTTTTAATGCCTGAATCTGTAATCAGAACTACTCTCGCATTAAAGAAAAAGAGGTGGGTACTTATATTAGCCGGCGTTATGGGATTAGTCCTTGGCGGCGTGTTGACCTATTACTCCTACATTGTATGAACAAATGCGCCGGAAAATACATCTATTGCATAATTAAAGCCCCCGAATCTTTTAAAATCCAACTTGATGGCATCAATGGAGAGAAGGTCCATTTGGTGGTTTCGGGGGGTCTTGCTGTGGTCGCAAGCGACTCGCCAGTTATAGATCACCCTCTAACTCGGGAAAATACGACAACACACCTAAAAGTTATTGAAGAAATTATGCGGATGCATTCGCCTGTGCTTCCGATAAGTTTTGGAACGGTAACTGAAAGTAGCGATGCTGTAAAAAAAAGGTTACTCATTCCAAGGCGAGATGAATTCCTTCGCGCGTTGAAAGATGTCGATGGAAAAATTGAACTCAATCTTAAAGCCATCTGGCTTGATAAGGATAAAATTTTTCAGAGGGTTATTTTGGAAAATCCGGAACTGCAACGCATCCAAAAAAGATTTTCAGGCAAGATGGTGACGAGGGATGTTGCCATTGAAGTGGGAAGACTTATTGCGAATGAATTGGAAAAAAGAAAAGAAAACATGGAAGGCGAGATTCTTTCCATGCTCAAGGGTATATTTGTTGAATATAAAAAGATGCCGCTTCTCGGAGACCAGATGATTTTCAATCTTGCCTTTCTTATTCCCGAAAATAAACAAAAAGGTTTTGATAGCCTCGTCAAGAATCTCGATGATAAATATGGGGCGGAAAAAATATATTTTAAATACATCGGCCCCACTCCTCCTTTTAATTTTGTAAAACTGGAGATGTCACTTTGTTAATCCTATAGCATTATGCTTCTCATTGATGATCTCTTGATTTGGTGGCCGGCAAAAGGATTGATGAACGTATTCAAAAAAGTTCATGATCTGGCCGAAGCGGAACTCAACGATGAGTCAAAATTGAAAGAACAATTGCTCATGATACAAACACAATTTGAACTGGATCAAATCGGCGAAGAAGAATATCAAAGACGAGAAGATGCCATCATGGCAAGAATTAACGAAATTAGACAAAGAAAAAAACAAGAATCACTCAATCAATAGAAGTCGCAATAATTTTTAACACATTCTTTTATGCCCATACCAACAGCTCAACCGGGAACGCTTCAACAAGTCATTAAAGAAATAGTCAAATTTTTCAAAGAAACTCTTGGCGCGGATGCAGCCGTCATCAAAACAGGAAAAGCCAGCGACGGGGGATGGGAGGCGCAGGCCGAAGTTATTGAAACAAGCGCGCATATGAAAAAAGTTGGTGTGTCAAAACCCGTTTATGATAAAAATTTCTATCAGATTAGCCTTGATAAAAATCTTAATGTAACTTCCTATGAAAGGAAATCTCAAACAGGCCGAAGCGAAGCGTAGG
>CAYHNW010000017.1:0-26359 GCA_964358095.1 uncultured Candidatus Peribacteria bacterium | reverse complement strand
TTGCAGGTGAGGCTGTGCCTAATTGGTTGTCTTGCAAGAGACCCTTGTGGGCTTAATAGTCTTTTTCGGGATATTGGGACTTGGTCACGCGTCCTCGCGCCTTAGCGCTCGGCGCGCGACCCCGCCTCGGCAAAATTTCGCTAAAATTTTGCCGAGGCATTCAAGTCCATTACAACATAACTGGCGGGCCGGACGGGACTTGAACCCGCAACCTCATCCGTGACAGGGATGCGATCTAACCAGTTGATCTACCGGCCCACTTTGCGCATGAATCTTATAGTTTTTACGGCCATTTGAAAATAGTTAATTATTATTTGACATAATAGCAAAGCTGCATTATATTGCTGGCACTATTTTATGAATACATTAGAATCACGACAATCAGGCGCAGTAGAGGAGGAAGGTAGTGGACAGCTTAGGTTGGAGCAAAAAACTACGGATCCTGCGATCCTTGATGCACTTCGACTCATGGAGCTTAAAGCTCTGAAAGTAGTCACTGGAGGAAAGGCATCTTCAGCAGACTAAATGTAGTATTATTACGGCATGGATAATCATGTGAATTGCTACTTTTTCGTCCCTGGGTTTTCTGAAAAATACCGCACCGGCGGACTTATGGTCATAAAAGATGTGGCTGGTATTGTTGAAAAAAAATCTGAGTATTGCAGTAAATTTGTGACCACCCATGAATCCTGTACAGATGCGCTTTCTCCCGAACAAGCATGCAGAGAGGCCAACTCTGATTCGCTGTTTTTCGTTACGTGGGGGCCTCTCGTTTCTGCTCACATAAAATTAATCCGCAAAAATATTCCGGACGCACGCATTATTTATTACGCACAAAGTTTCGGCTGGAATATAAAAGTGCCGCCAAGGATCCCAATTATATGCGTAAGTAGATTTGTCATGTCGCAGTGGGCGCTTTATGCTCCGGAGAATTACTGCGCATACATTGCGCCTCCGCTTCATTCTATTTTTAAAATGACCAACCAAACGCGCGATATTGACGTGCTTATTCACAAGCGCAAACAAAATTCGTATTGTCTTAACCATTTACTTCCGGCTCTGCAAAAAGAAAATCTCAATATTGAAATAATTGACGAATGGATCTCGCAAGAAAATTTTGCGGCTTTATTGAATCGCACAAAAGTTTTTCTATACGCGACAGAGCTTCACAAGGCTGGACTGTTTCGTCGTTTGCCTGGCGAAGGTTTTGGCTTGCCGGCACTTGAGGCGCTGGCCTGTGGCGCAATAGTTGGCAGTAATTTATTGGGTGGAGTGACCGATTTTTTAACGCCGGGCGAAAATTGTATAAAGCTCCAAAATGGCGATTTACATTCTGACGTGACAAGTATCCGAGATGCGGCGCATGCCTTTGCTGTAAACGAAAAAGCCGCGCACGAAATTGCAGAAGAATATTCGTTCAACGCAGCAAGCGAAAAGTGGACTCGCGCACTGGGAACCCTCTCCAAGATGTGACGGTACGTTGAACAGGCCATTGGCAACAAAAATGCATGTCGCATCTTTTGCTTCAAACAGTATTTGGTTATACAATGACTTTTGCCATGAAGTTTTTATTTCCAAACAAAGCTGACACCGAATCGGTCTGTATATATCCGGTTTTTGATAAAGTTCGGCCTGCGAATAATGCTCTTGCGGCACTCCTCCCATATTTGGCCAGAAATGGCGAATTCAAGCCAAAAAAATCGCACACTTTTTATCTTTTTGGTAAGGTAAAAAAACTTCCGGCGAAATTAGTTTTGCTTGGACTTGGCAAGGTTTCGAAATTGGACGCAACTTCTGTCCTGGAATCTTTCGCCGAGGCGGTAAAAGTTGCGGCATCGCATCATCCGGAAAAAATTTCCGTGGTTTTGACCGGCGAACTCTTGCCATTTGCGCAAACGGTTGCAGAGGCACTCACCATGGCCAACTACCATTACGCCATATACAAAACCGGCAAGGATGCGGAGAAGATACAGAAACAAGACAAACGTGAATTTGAAATTATCGGTGTCGGTCAGATAAAAAGCGTACAGATCTTATTTCAAAAGGGCGTAGACATAGCATCTGCTGTGAACGAAGCTCGTGACTGGGTAAACGCTCCGCCAAATTTTGTAAACACCGATTTCTTTGAACACAAAGCTCGCGAAATTACAAAAGAAATTCGTGCAGATCTCACCATTTTAAATAAAAAACAGATCATGAAGCTTGGTATGGGCGCGCTGCTTGGCGTAAATCGCGGCAGTCGTGATGAGCCTCGCTTCATCGTAATTGATTACACCCCAAAGGGCGCAAACAAAAAAAATCCACCAATTGTATTTGTGGGCAAAGGTTTAATTTTTGATAGCGGAGGTTATAATTTAAAACCTCGCGGACACATTGAAAACATGCAGCTGGATAAAGCCGGCGCGATAACGGTTTTTGCACTTATGAAAATTTTGCCGCGTCTTGGCATAAAGCATCGTGTCGTTGGCATGGCTCCGTTTACGGAAAATCTTATTGGCAAAGATGCACTCAAGCCGTCGGAAATTTTAAAAACTTATTCAGGAAAGACTGTTGAAATTACAAATACCGATGCCGAAGGCAGACTTATTTTGGCCGATGCGTTGGCTTACGCGGTGGATAAATTCAAACCCAAATATCTGATTGACATAGCAACACTTACCGGCGCTTGCGTAGTTGCACTTGGCGAGCGTTATGCCGGACTTTTTAGTAACGATAAAGATTTGGCTACAAAAATTCGCGATGCCGGCGATGAAACCGATGAACTAATGTGGGAACTCCCTATGCACAAAGATGATTGTAAAAAGATGCGCGGCATATATGCCGATTTGCGCAATTCTGACACCGGCAGTTCAAGTAATGCCGGAGCTAGTAAAGGTGCGGCATTTTTGAAAGAGTTTATTGGAACAACAAAATGGGCACATTTGGATATTGCAGGCCCAGCCTTTGTGAAAGATCCAAAAAAATATGAAACAAAAGGGGCAACCGGCTTTGGCGTACGCGCTCTGGCTAGGTTTTTGGAAAAACTGGAGTAAAATGAGCACATGAGGATGGGCATTGACGCGCGGCTTTATACTTCAGCGTTTACCGGGATCGGCCGGTATGTTTACGAACTTATAGATAATCTTTTAAAAACGGACAAGCACAATGAATATGTTCTCTTTTTTAATAAAGCCGGATTTGATGAATTCAAAAACCCGCGTACTCATGATGACCAGTCCGGCAAGGGAGTTACAAAAGTTTTGGTAAATGCGGCGCACTATTCTTTTTCTGAACAATGGCGTTTTCTTAAAATCCTGCGTAGCGCAAATTTAGACTTAATGCATTTTACTCACTTTAATGCGCCGATTTTTTACAGAAGGCCAAGTGTTGTAACCATTCACGACTTAACCTTGAGTTTGTATCCGGGCAAAAAAATGAATGGTTGGCTATGTCGGCTTGCATATCACATAATAATTAAATCAATTGTGCATCGTGCAAAAAAAATCATTGCGGTTTCACAAAATACAAAACGTGATTTGGTGAAAATTTTGCACGCGGATGCAGAAAAAATCGCGATCATCCATGAAGGTGCAAATAAAATGTTTCACAAAATTTCGGACGACAATATCATCACTGATTTTTTGGCAAAAATTGGCTTAAACAGACCATATATTCTGTACACAGGCGTATGGCGCAACCATAAAAATCTCGTAAATTTAATTAAATCTTTTGCCATTTTGAAACACAAATATAAGTTCACCGGCAAGCTCGTTATAACCGGCAAAGAAGATCCGTGGTACCCGGAAGTAAAACAAACCGTGAGCGATGAACATTTGGAAGGGGACGTGCGGTTTACCGGTCTTGTGCCCGATGAAGATTTGGTACTTTTGTATAATGGCGCGACGGTCTACGTCTTTCCTTCTTTTTATGAAGGATTTGGATTACCGGCGCTAGAAGCCTTTGCGTGCGGAGTTCCACTATGCGCGGCAAGATCTTCCAGTCTTCCGGAAATTTGCGGCAAAGCGGCCGTTTTCTTTGATCCACACAACCCACATGATATGGCGGAAAAAATCGCATCAATCCTAATGGACAAGAAAAAGCGTGACTCATTAATTGCAAACGGCTATGCACGTCTAAAAGAATTTTCTTGGGAACGTATGGCCAATGAAACTTTAAAAATATACAAAGATGTTCACTCCTCTTAATCAAATTCTGCCGCGGGCGATGATCCAGCTTGGCGTAAAAAAAGAAGTTGACGCTGCGATTGTTTGTGAAAGATATAGGAAATTGGCATCCAAAATAGTGCATAAGGATGCACTAAATCACACTTTTCCAAAATCTTATAAGGGACGCACGTTAACTATCGGCGTAGAAAATTCCGCGTGGGCCGAAGCGGTGGTTTCAAAAAAAGACGCGCTGATAAAAGAATTAAATTTAGCATTCGGAAAAAACTGCGTGGCGTTTTTGAAGACGCGCGTGACGGAAAAAGATTTACTCAACGACCCCAGGACTTAAACCGAAGTTTATTAGCGATGGGCGATCTCTGATTCCCCCTTGGCGTTCAAGTTGAGATAATTGATCGCTGCATCGAGCCGGCGTTACAACGCGTTCTATAGCCCGATATAGATCTCTTCCGGTTCTTGTTGTTGTATATACAAAATCCATGTCGGAAGGACACTGACTAAAAAATGGCAGGACGATAACGCGATCTTTTGGATCCGTATTTCAATCGCAACAAAATGGCCGCTAAGAAAAGGCCGACTATTTTGTATTGGCTTAACGGTATTCCAATATTGAACAACTAGACTTGTGAGCTGCTCGCGAGTTTGTTCTTTAGACGATAAAGATTGAACCGAGGCCGGCAGGCTGTTTCTTTCCCCTTATGACACTTCACGTCTTTCTCCCGGTGCACCGCCGCCCAAAGCCGTCTCCAGCTCGGGATCATCTAGTAAAGGCTCATAATCTACGATGCCAACTGCGGATCTTTGTGTCGGAACGTCCGGCTCCGTTGGAATACGTGATGGCGACGGAATTGTTGGCACGTCCGGCTGTGGCGGCGAATCCGAAGTCTGCCATCTATCACGATTAGCATCGCCTGCCTGTTCATCAGCACTCATTAATTCAAGTGGTGGCGATGGCAGTTGTGGTAGCTCTGGAATTGGCCCATTACGCAAATCGTAGGCGGCTCTTTCTGCAGCAGCACGTACCGCCACAACTTCTGCGGCCAAAATATTTGCCGGCCAAAGTGCGCTTGTAGCCGCTGACACTCCTGGAATAGGAATGAGGTCTAAGCATAAATCTGTTCCGTATACGGTAAGTATCTTTAGAAGATCTCTGCCTGGTACTCCGGCACGTAAGGCTTCAGCTACCGTATAAATCGTCGGAGCAATCCCCACAACCGTACCAATATAAGGTACGTTACCCAACGTTGCGTCCGCTATATCAGCACCACCAGATATTCTACCTATGCGATCGGCTGCTTTTTCCAATCTTTGCACGCTTGCTTCCGAACGATCTATGCCGCTTGCTCGTGGTTTGGTCCATCCTAAAACTCCCAAAATAGTATTCGCAATTCTATGTCTCGTACCGGCCACTCGTTCCGCTTGTTCCAAAATTTGATGAGCTCCGGTTTGAGCCCTTAGTCTTTCCTCCGGAGTCAGTGGCGTACCTGGAACGTGCGGCCTTTGCTGCGGCACATTCGGGGTTGCTCCGGGCACGGCTAACTGCTCATTTCCACCTGGAGTTCCTGGTTGCCTAGGAGGATTTGTCATATACTAAATCATACTATATAAACCCCAAAGCGTCAACGGTTGACTCCGTGCCCCTCGACCGCTAAACTACCCGCAGTTTATGCTGAAAATTAGATTTTCAAGAACTGGAAAAGTTGGCCAGCCAAGCTATAGAATCGTGGTGGCAGAGCATACCGCTCCGGTTAAGGGGCGCTATATCGAAGCCATTGGTAACTACATGCCGGCTCGCAATCCAAAAGTGGTTGTTATAAATAAGGAACGTGTCGCTTACTGGATAAGCAAAGGCGCCCTTCCTTCTGGAAGCGTTGCTTGCCTTTTCAAAAAAGAAGGCATGGCAAATATGGACAAATATATTAAAGTCCGCAAGTTGCAGAGGAAGAGAAAGGGCGAAGACAGCAAAGAAGCGCCAAAAGCGCCCGCTGCCGCCGCTCCGGCTACCGCCGCTTAACTTGGTAAATAACTAACTTTACTTACTATGATTTCACAAGATCCAACGCAAGGATCGGATAAAGATTTTGTAGAGTTTATCGTAAAACAAATGGTGACCAACCCGGACGCGGTTGAAGTCACCCGTACAGTAGACGAAATGGGCGTTTTGATAACTCTAAAAGTCGCAAAAGAAGATATGGGCAGAATAATCGGCAAAAGCGGCCAAACTGCAAAATCTATTCGTGTGTTACTACGTGTTGTGGGTTCAAAAAACAATGCACGTGTGAATTTAAAAATCATCGAACCGGACGGAAAAGAAGTAACTGTATCGGACGACCTTTCGTTAGAGTAAAAGGTAAGTGTATAATCAGCAAGACATGCCATCAAATTCCGGAACATTGATCTCAGATACTCAAAACATAAGCCTTACAGAGCTTATAAATAAGGGCATTGCTTACGCAATAATCGTAGCTGGCTTCCTTTCTGTTGTATTTATTTTTATCGGCGGAATTTCTTTTATACTTTCCGGCGGACAAGAAGAAAAAATCAAACAGGCCGTTTCTACGATTCGTTATGCGATAATCGGTTTAATCGTCACAATTTTAGCTGTAATTATTGTTAATGCCCTCGGCAAAATCATCGGCATTAGCACAACTGACTATATTAGTTTCTCGGAAATCGTTCGGATAATTCAGGACATCAGCAAGAGCGTCCGCGGCGGAAGCGGCTCGCCTGATACTCTGCAATAATTTATCGGTGCTTTGCCAGCGTCAATATTTCGCGCAGCAAATTTTCCCAATCGTATGGAAATTGGTAGGTTTCGAGTGCTCGCACGACTGCGGCGAACATTTCCCACTTTGTTTGATTTTTAAAATAAAACCCGTTTCCTTTTTCTTGGAGCGGGTTGTAGTTCAATGTATTTTCTCCGTCGAGCTGGGCAATTGGCACGCATCCGTGGCTCCATACGCCTTTAATATCTGAGGTTGGCACGACAGCTATGTCTGCGGCCGTTAGCGCCAAAGGCCTCTTGTCTAAGCCCATATGACGAATATTCTTCCCATCTTCTATTTGAACTTCCTGCGGAGCAATAATTAAAACTGCAACTCCCAAAGCCCCAAGCCCCTCCGCTAATTCCAAATACTGTTTGCTCTTTTTGCTATTTGAAATATCTAATGCCACCACTGGCATCCGCGAAAAAAAAGCCTTTCCAAGGAGGTCTACTTTCTTTTTCGATTTTTCGCACAGCAATTTCTGGTAAGAATCCATCTGAAGATTATATCATTTTTTGCCCTCCTGTTACAATACTCATATATGGAGAAATGTATCTTTATTGACGGGTCAGGTCTTGTCTATAGGGGGTTCTATGCCATACCTCCGTTTTTTAAGAGCCCAACCGGTGTCCAAACCAATGCTGTTTTTGGCTTTTCCAGCATTTTACTTTCACTTTTAACGGACTATAAACCAGATCACGTGGCCGTTATGTTCGATAAAAAGGGTCCAACTTTTCGCCACAAGGAGTTCGCAGCGTACAAGGCGACACGCACAAAGGCACCTCAGGAACTATATGATCAAATTCCCTTGGTAAAAGAAGTCGTCCGGGCATTTAAAATCCCGCTTTTAGAAGCGGACGGATATGAGGCGGATGATATTTTGGCCACTGTTGCGCGTCGGCTTAACAACCGACACGACATCGAGATTTTGATTGCTACCGGCGATTTTGATCTTTTTCAAATAGCATCACGCAATACCTCTATATTGTATCCAACAAAGGGGTTTAAACAGGCGGAAATTATTGGCGTTGATGATATTTTTAAAAAATATTCGTTGCGCCCCGAGCAAATTCCGGACTATAAGGGACTGGCGGGAGACAGTTCGGACAATATACCCGGGGTTAAAGGCATTGGAGACAAGGGAGCAACGGCATTAATAGGTAAATATGGGTCACTGGAGGGCATTTACGCGCATCTGGGCGAAATTACAGGCGCTATTCATGGAAAACTCGAAACGGGCAAGGATTCCGCTTTCTTTTGCAAAAAACTGGCGACTCTGCGTACCGATGTGCCAACCGATTTTGATTTGGAAAAATGCCGCGTAAAAGATCTGGACGTAAATGCTGTGAAGAAAGTTTTTGCGGAATATGGGTTCAAAACTTTGCAAAAACGCATTGATGAATTGTATGGAATTACGAATGATTCCGCGCCAACGGCGAATGTCCAAGTAAGTCTCTTTTGAAGAAATTGCCCCAAAACCAGCCAAGTTCATGTTGCGTTGGTAGGCGGTTTTGTATTATAGATACACTTCCGGTTCGAACCGGCTATTCAATACCCCTTTTTAGGCTTAAGTAAGCCACTAACGCGCTGTTTTTGTTGAAAATACAATTTTCGTCTTTTCCGCAGCTTGCGAAGCGAAGAATGTTTAAATAGACGCAAAAACGACTAGTCGTTTTTGCGTTTGTATAGACGACAAAACTTTATGTTGAATAAAAAATTGCAACGCGATTTTTTACGTGCAACATTTTTGATCAACAGCATGGGCGATTTTGCGCATAAAAAAGCCAAAATAACGATGTTTAGAATATTAAAAATGTGAATGTCAAAAGGCGTGATTTTTAGCACTGTGAAAACAAAAAAAATGAATACAAAATTGGAACGAAGGGCTTGAAAAAGCCATAAATAGATACAAAAAATTTGCAATGCGTTTTTTAATGTACTATGTTTGGCCAGTCCAGAGACTCAAATTTGGTTTCGATAATATTCTCTTTATGGCAAAACTAAAACTTATTGCCGGCTTAGACATCGGCTCTTCCAAAATCCGCACCGTCGTCGGCACAGTGGACGAAAAATCTCAAATGCCAAATGTAATTGGCGTCGGCATCGCTCCGTCCACCGGCCTTAGACGAGGGCAGGTGATTGACGTGGAAGAAACTATAAACAACATTACGGCATCGCTGGAGGACGCAGAGAGAATGGCAGGTGAGCCGGTGAACCGTGTGCTTCTCGGAATTTCCGGTAACCACATTGAATCTTTCAACAGCAAAGGAGTAATTGCGATTTCAAATCAGGGGAACGAGATTACCGAAGACGACATTGACCGCGTTTTGGAAGCTGCTCAGGCCGTTGCAATTCCAAACAATCGCAGAATTTTGCGCATTATCCCAAAATCTTTCACCGTTGATGAACAAAGAGGAATTAAATATCCGGTTGGCATGACCGGCATTCGGTTGGAAGTTGATGCCCACATTGTCACCGGCATGATTCCGGCCGTGAGAAATATTGAAAAGTGTGTTTTGCAGGCCGGTGTAGATATTCAGGACGTGATCCCTAGCGCACTCGCTTCTTGCGAGGCGGTTCTTTCTAAAAGGCAAAAGGAACTTGGCGTTGTGGTTGTGGATATTGGCTCCGGTGGTACTACGGTTTCTGTGTTCGAAGAGGGGACTATTCTTCACACGTCCGTGATTCCGGTTGGCGGCGAAAATGTAACTAACGACATTGCGATTGGGCTTAGAACTTCCGTTGATACTGCTGAAAAAATTAAAATTGAATACGGCTCTTGCCTTCCTGCCGAAGTTAACGATCGCGAAATGATTGACCTCGGAAGTTTTAGCAAAATAGATATGCAGAAAATTTCCAAGAGGAATTTGGTAGAAATTATTGAAGCCCGCTATAGCGAAATTTTCTTATTGGTAAAAGAAGAATTGGCCAAGATCCACCGTGATGGCATGTTGCCGGCCGGCGTAGTTTTAACCGGCGCTGGAGTAAAGATCCCCGGCGTAATTGACCTCGCTCGTGAAACCTTGAACCTTCCTGTGCAAATTGGTTTTCCTCAAAATTTTGAAGGCGTTGTGGATAAAATCGAAGATCCGGCTTATGCAACCGCTATTGGTTTGCTCATTTGGGGAAGTCGTTTTGAAGGCCGTCCATTTGGATTCCACCTCAAAGGTCTTAATTTAAAAAAGACCTTTTCCGGAATTAAAAATTGGGCGAAACATCTTTTACCTTAATTTATTCATTAATAAAATCTATCCTCTAACTCTCTTTTATGGATCTAGCAAATAAAGACCCTCTTCGCAGCCTCTTCGCAGGAAAACAATCCACATTCAAAAGAAAACCGGTCACTGTGGAAATGGTAAACCCTGAGATAAGCCCGGTAGCTGCTCTAAAGGTAATCGGTGTAGGTGGCGGCGGATGCAATGCCGTATCTCGCATGATGAAAACAGGCGTAAAAGGCATTGAATTCATTGCTATGAATACGGATGCACAAGCGCTATATCACTCAGAGGCTCCGCTTAAAATTAATGTTGGCAAGGCCACAACTCGTGGACTCGGTGCTGGCGCGAATCCGGACGTCGGTCGCCAATCTGCAGAAGAAAGTTCCGAGGAAATCAAGGCGGCAATCCAAGGTTCAGATATGGTGTTCATTACTTGCGGACTTGGTGGAGGAACCGGCACGGGCGGCGCTCCAATTGTTGCGGAACTTGCAAAAGAGCTTGGTATTTTGACTGTCGCAGTTGTAACAAAACCGTTCTCTTTCGAAGGCATGAAGAGAAAACAGCAAGCAGAAGATGGACTGGAAAATCTACGCGGCAAAGTTGATACTTTAATCACAATTCCAAACGATAGAATTCTCTCAATTATTGATAAAAAGACTCCGCTCATGGATGCTTTTGCGGTTGTTGACGATGTTTTGCGCCAGGGCGTTCAGGGCATCGCAGATATCATCACGGTACACGGCATGATTAACGTAGACTTCGCCGATGTTCGCACTGTTATGCAAAATGCCGGTTCCGCTCTTATGGGTATTGGCTACGGTGCCGGTGAGAATCGCGCTGCAGAAGCAGCAAAAGCCGCGATCGAAAGCCCGCTTCTTGAAATGGATATTGCCGGTGCAAAGGGAATTTTGTTCAATGTCACGGGCGGCAATGATCTTTCTATGTTTGAAGTTGATGAGGCTGCAAGAATTATTACCGAAGCTTCTGATCCAGATGCAACCATCATCTTTGGCGCCGTAGTTAACGATTCTTACACCGGTGAAATCAAAGTTACCGTCATTGCAACCGGCTTTGACGATATTCGCCGCGAAAAACCTTCGTTCTTCCAAAGAGGAGAACACGGCGGACTTTCACAGTCATCATCGTCTTCTTCGTCTTCTCAACAGCAACCTGGCACTACTCCAAACCGACCCGTAGAGAGTGAATTTGATATTCCTGCATTCATCCGCAAGAAAGTAGGATAAAATAGAGGAGTGATAAACGAATTGAATTACGAAAACTTTACAAACGAACACCCGGCTGGGAATTTCTTCCAGTCTTTGGTGTTTGGAAAATTCCAAGAAACGATTCCGTATCGCGGCAAATCTTGGACTCTAACTGCCAAAAACGAAGCCGGACAAATTATTTCAAGCTGCTTACTTGTAAAACAAAAACTGCCTTTTGGATTGTGCTGGCTTTGGGCTCCATATGGCCCAATCGGTTTTGATGAAAAAATATTTCAGGACGCGGCTTTGATCGCAAAAGAAGAGAAAGCCGTATTCGCCCGCTTTGAACCTTCTTTAAAATGGGAAGGAACCGCAGAAATCGAGCGGGTTTGGCCGTTTTCTTTTTCTCACAAGCGTTATACTCCACAAAATTCGCTAATAATAGATTTGGATAAAACTCCCGATGAAATTTTGGGGCAGATGAAACCGAAGGGGCGCTATAACATTCATGTAGCGAAAAAACATGATGTAACAATAGAAAACTTATCCGGCAAACGCGTGGATGAAATCGGTTTTGCCTTTGATGAATTTTATAAAATATTAAGGAGCACCGGAGCCCGTGACGGTTTTGGTGTTCATCCAAAATCTTTCTACAAAAACCTGCTGGACATTTTTGGCGTTGAGCGCTCTGCTCTATTTCTGGCTTACAGCAAAGAAAAACTTATCGCTGGCATTGTCGTAATTTACCATAAAAATACCGCCACCTATTATTATGGCGCATCCGATCGTGAATATGGAGCTTTAATGGCACCGTATCTTTTGCAGTGGGAAGCGATGATGGACGCAAAACGCCGAGGTATGACATCTTATGACTTACTTGGGATTGCGCCGTCGGACGGAAAACCTCATGCACTTTCCGGCGTAACCGATTTTAAGAAAAAATTCGGCGGAAGAGAAATCGAGTATCCGCGCGCCTTTGATGTCATTTATAAAAAAGCTTGGTATACGGCCTGGACGCTTTTTAGCAAAAAAAGATAGGTGTTATATTTGTTTTGGGCAAGGCAGTTTCTCGGCTGACTCAAGCCTTAACTCCGCCTCCAGTCTATCTACTATAAGGATACCGTCTAAGTGATCTATTTCATGCTGAATTGTCCGTGCATTTAATTCGTGCAGATTTAATGTGTGAGTTTCACCGTGCTGGTTTTGATATTTGAGAGTCAGCGAGGCTGCGCGTTTTACTGTTCCAAATTTTTTCGGCAAACTTAAACAGCCCTCTTCGTCTTCTATCATTTTTTCTGACATTTTTATAATCTCAGCGTTAATCATCGGCACTATCAATTCGTTTTTTGTTCCGGAATTTAGACGAACTATAAAAACGCGCTGATTGATGCCCACCTGAGACGCGGCTATTCCAAGCCCCTCCGCCGCAATCATAGTGTCTATCATGTCCATAATTAGTTTTTTTATTTTTTTATCTATACGTTTAACTTTTTCGGATTTTTTCCGCAGAATTGGATTGTCTGCACCCTGAACTAACGGTAAAACTGCCATATGGCCATTCTACCAAATTTCGCGCCTTATTTTAAGCACTTTTTTCACGCTTCACCTTCTCCATCCACTCAAGTTCGGCTTCTACGAAGCCTTCCAGCTCTCCATCCAGGACTTTGTCGGTCTGAGAAGTTTCGTAATCCGTCCGGTGATCTTTGACCATTGTGTATGGGTGCAAAACGTATGAACGTATTTGGTTTCCCCATGACATTTCTACTCGCTTACCTTTGAGCTCCTTGATTTCTTCGTCGCGTTTTTCCTCGTGCAGTTGCGCCAACTTTGCTTGCAAAACCTTCATCGCTCGCTCGCGATTTTGAATTTGGCTGCGTTCACTTTGGCACTGGGCAACGATTCCCGTTGGAAGGTGAGTGAGACGAACGGCGCTACTAACTTTATTCACATTTTGTCCGCCTTTTCCACCGGCGCGATATGTATCAAGTTGAATTTCTTCCGGCTTTATTTCAACATCTTGAGCGTCCGGAACTTCCGGCATTACTTCCACTAATGAAAATGAAGTTTCTCGTGAATTTTTTGCATTAAAGGGGGATAACCGCACCAGGCGGTGCACTCCCTTTTCTCCTTTTAAATAGCCGTAGGCGTACATTCCAGAAATTAAAATTGTGGCGCTTTTAAGTCCAACTTCTTCACCGCGCGACTCGTCCAAAATTTCAACCCCGTAGTCGCGTCGCTCGGCATATCTCACGTACATTCTCAGCAAAATCTGAGCCCAATCTTGCGCGTCTTTTCCTCCGGTACCTGCGTGAATCATTATGATTACATTATTTTGATCGTACTTTCCTGAAAAAAATGATTCTCTGTTTAGCCGATCAAATCGCTTTTCCAATTCCGCTACCATGCCGCGAAATTCTTGCGCGGCAGAGGGGTCGTCCTCCGGATGAATGGTTGGTAGAAGCGCGGTTAATTCGTCCACGTCGCGCTTTGCATCTTCCCAATCTTTGACCAAAAGTTGCGCGTGTTTGAGTTCCTGCGTCGTTCTTTTTGCCAAATTTTGGTTGCCCCAAAATTCCGGCGCGCTCGTAACGTCTTCCAATTCTTTTATGCGCTTTTTGAGCTTTGGTATGTCCAGACAGTCTAGTCCTCGTAGTATTTGACGATTTATTTCTTCGAGTTTGGGTTTCAACTCCTGCATGAGGATAGGATACCGTAAACGGCATCCATCAGCCAGCGCGTATGGTAAACTAATCACCGCTATGTCTTTGGCTCGAAAAATCTTTTCAAATACAGCCTGGCAAGTCCTGGGGAAAGTTGTGACGGCCATTTTGGGCATTATCAGCATTAAGTACATTACAAACTATCTTTCGCCTTCAACTTATGGCGAATATACGACGATTTATGATTACACGGCGCTCTTTGCAATAATTGCGGATTTTGGACTTTTTACAATTGCCGTACGTGAAATGGCCTATGGCAACCGCAAAGAGATGATCCAAAAAATAGTTGGAAACGTTCTTTCTTTGCGTACGGTTTTGGCTATAGTTTCTCTGGGGCTTGGCGTTTTTGTTGCAATGCTCATTCCCGCATATCAAAACAGCCACATTCCGTATGGTGTCTTAATTGTGTCTATTGCGACTATAATTACGTTGATCGCGGGAACAATGTCGTCTGTGCTGCAGTTTTATTTGCGCATGCATTGGGCTTCCATTGCACTTTCTGTGGGCAAACTGATCACGGTTGGCTACATAGTATTAACTGTCGTCTATTTTTTCCCAAATTCTCCAGAAGCCGGATTCCCGCATTTGTTACTAGCTTGGATTGCCGGTGGCCTCGTGACAATTTTAATTACATTTATTGCATCTCGGAAACTTATACCGATTTCGTTTCAATTTGATTTCTCTTTTTGGAAAAGTGTTCTTATTAAAACTCTGCCTTACGGCTTGGCTCTGGTTCTTGGCACAATTTATTTTCGCACAGGAACCATCGTGCTTTCTATGTTTAAAATGAAAGATCAGGCCGGCTTTTATGGCGTGCCGCTGCGCTTCCTGGAAATCCTTCAAATAATTCCGCATTACTTTATGAATTCCGTTTTGCCTATCTTGGCAATTAGTTTGCATGCCGACGGAGAAAAATCACAGCGCATTATTAAATATAGTTTAAATGCGTTGGCATGCTTGGCGTTTCCTATTTTGGTCGGTGGTTATTTGCTGGCATGGCCACTCACTGCCGCAGTCAGTAGCCCGCAATTTTTGACTCAAAAAATCGGCGATAGTTTTTTCTGGGGTTCCGATGTGGCACTTAAAATATTGCTCGTTGCGATGTGTTTTACTTACGTACACGTTGTTTTTAACTACGTGCTTGTGGCTTTTAATCGCCAATCCGAACTACTTTGGGTTAATGGCGTTGTCGTTATCGTAAATGTAACTCTTAATTTAATTTTGGCTCCGAGGTATGGATTTATAGGCTCCGCCGTTTCTGCGGTGTGCTCGGAATTTGTAATGTTAATTTTATTAACAATTCGCGTCCGCAAAAGAATTCGTAATATTTGGGATTTTTCATTTTTGGCAAAAGCCGCTTTTTCTGCCGGGCTTATGGGTGTCGTTTTATTTTTTACGGCCGATTATTTTAATCAACTGTTGTTTTCAAAAAGTTTGTTTGTTTTAATTCCGCTTGGCGGAGTCGTTTTTGTGGCCGGCCTTTTTGTAACGCGCGCATTTTCAAAAGAAATGATTTCTTTGCTTAGAAAAACAAAAACTCCGGCGGAAGAGACGCCATCGTCCTCGCACTGAGCTCTTTTTTTGCCGCTCGGTTCTTGCCCCAGCACGCTCAACGTCAAAGTCCGTTGTCACAAAGGGGCGGTCTCCATCACAAAGTCTCTAAAAGTTTCTCCGCGTTCTTTGTAGTTTGCAAACATATCAAAGCTCGCGCTGGCAGGGGAGAGCAGCACCGTATCGCCCGGCTCCGCAACCATCTTGGCTACCATAAAAGCCTCTTGATAACTTTCTGAGGTAATTAACTCAACGGGCGCTTCACGACGACCAGCGGCTTTGGGATCACGCGCAAATGCCTCTTCTATGGCTTTCTCTATTTTGCTTTGCGTCTGACCCATTAATATAACTCTCTTTACGTTTGGCCTGTTGGCAACTTCGGTTCCGAGCGGAGTATAGTCCGCGTTTTTTTCTGATCCGCCTGCGATTAAAACTACTGGCCCGTCAAACGCTCGCAACGCCGCAATTGCCGTTTCTGGATTCGTGGAAGCTGAGTCGTTATAAAATCTCACCTCGTTTACTTCGCGGACAAATTCTATTCGATGAGGTAAACCCGGATGCGTCCGCACAACTTGCGCTATTGCACCAACCGGCATTCTTAGCGCGCTGGCCGCCGTTGCAGCAGCCAAAATATTTCCAATATTGTGCGGCCCAATTAATTTTCTGTGAATTGTGTCTCCAAAAATAGTTCCGGTTTTTCCATGCTTTAAAATAAAACTTCCCACTTTTACAAACCCGCCTTCTTCTATCGGTTTTTCTTTTGAAAAATGCAAAACGTGCGCCGGAGTTTCTTTTGCAAAGCCGCTAGAAATTTTATTATCCGCATCTAACACCGCAAAATCTTCTGCCTTTTGAAATTTCACTATGTTCTTTTTTGCATTCACATATTCGTCCATATCTGCATGATAATCCATGTGGTCCGGAGAAATCCCAAGCACCACGGCAACGTGCGGGCTTTTATTTAAATCGTGCAACTGAAAGCTTGAAAGTTCCAACACGATAACGTCCTCCGCAGTTAATTCATCCAAAAAATCCAGCGGCGGATGTCCCATATTGCCGCCCATAAAAATGCGGCTGCGTTTGCCCTCCGTTCCGGCCTTTAGCATTTCGTAAATAAGCGAAGAAACCGTACCTTTTCCTTTTGTCCCGGTCACCCCCACTATCGGGCACGGACAATTTTCAAAAAAATATTTAGTCAGGCTGGTTAATTTTGCGCGCACCTTGTTAAACTCCGGTTTAAGACAAGATATTCCCGGGCTGCGAAAAACCAAATCAAAACCTTCCAGATTTTCCAGGTAGTGCGACCCCAACCTCACACAAAAAGACTCCTTGTTAAGCTCCTCCTTCTCATTTAGATCACAAATCGTAACTTTGTGACCTTTTTTTGTGAAGTATTTGGCAACTGCCTTGCCCTCTAATCCATAACCTACAACTGCAATATTCATACCAATAACAGGATACAGTATCTTTCCAAAAGGATAAAGAAGTGGTAGTATGGTATGATACTACGGCATATGACAGATAATAATGATCCGAAGTTAGAGAGTTGGATTGCTAAGAATATCGCGGGGGCAGCTGGTGAAAAAATTCAGTTCGCAACGATCGGTAAAAAGCAGGAGTCTTTGCCTCAAAATAAAGTAATAATTAACCAAACGAAAAAAATGGTAGTACAAAAGGGACGCGTTGGTCTACTCAGGGTAATCCCACTGGGAGGCTTGGACGAAGTTGGTAAAAATATGATGATATTCGAATATGACCGCGACATTTTAATCGTGGACATGGGGTTGCAATTTCCGGAAGAAGATATGCTCGGGATAGATTATGTAATCCCTGACGTTTCTTATTTAATGAATAAACTGGATCGCATTCGTGGAATTTTGATTACGCACGGACATTTGGATCACATTGGTGGTATCCCATACTTGCTTGCGAAATTAAATTTCCCGCCGATTTTTACTGCAAAATTAACAATCGGTATGATTCAGAAAAAACTTGTGGAATTTGGGCTGGATAAAAAAGCTCGCTTACACGAAATTGACCCGGCCAAACAATTAAGACTGGGAAGTTTTGCAGTAGATTGGTTCCGCGTAAATCACAGCATTCCAGATGCGCTCGGCATAATTTTGCGCACGCCGGCAGGAACAATCGTTCACACCGGCGACTTTAAATTCGACTACACTCCGGCTTTTCAACACCCGGCGGATTATTCAAAAATCGCGGCGCTTGCGGGTCAAAACGTAATCGCACTTTTTTCGGACAGCACAAACGCACTTAAGCCGGGCTACACGATTTCTGAAAAGAAAATCGGGGAGACCTTGGACGAAGTAATAAAGACGGTTAGTGGAAGAGTTATTATCGCAACTTTTTCTTCGCTCGTCGGACGCATTCAACAAGTTATAAATTCGGCCGCTCGCTATGGCCGCAAGGTTTATCTTTCCGGCCGCAGCATGGCCGATACCGTTTCTATTGCACAGCACCTTGGCTACATAAAATATCCACCGGGTCTTGTGCAGCCTATTAATAAAATAGGAAAAACTCTGGATGAACATACTTTGATTTTAACAACGGGTTCGCAGGGGGAGGCAGTTTCTGCGTTAACTCGCATGGCGCTCGGCGATCATCAGCAAATTACGATCAAAAAGGGAGATACCGTTGTGCTTTCTTCGTCTCCAATTCCGGGCAATGAGCGCTCTATATATACGGTGATTAATAACATCGTGAGACTCGGCGCACGTGTAATTTTTCACCAGGCGATGGACATTCACACCTCCGGCCACGCCCAGCGCGAGGACTTGAAGTTAATGATTAACCTAATAAAGCCGAAGAATTTGGTTCCGATTCACGGCGAGCTTTATATGCGTCAGGCTCATGCGGAAATTGGCCGCGAGCTTGGTATGGCGGAGAAAAATGTATTGATAATTGAAAATGGTGACGTTTTGGAAATTGCACAAGGCGAAGTTCACAAATCTCACGAAAAAGTCAGTGCAAACTATGTGATGATTGACGGAAAGGGTGTCGGAGATGTTGGTGCTCAAATAATTATGGATAGACAGGTTATGGCAGAAAATGGCGTGCTTATGGTGCTTTTTACGGCCGATGCCAAGACAAAGAAGATGATTCGCGATCCGGAAATTATATCTCGCGGCTTCATATATATGAGCGAATCTCAAGAAATCATAAAGGAAACTATAGTTGTGGCAAAAAGAGCCTATTCGGAGGCTTTGGACAGAATGCCCAACGGCAGAAGGGGAGAAATTAAAGCATATATACGCGGTGCACTGGATAGGTTTTCACACAGAAAGATTGAACGAAACCCATTAATCCTTCCAATAATTGTTGAAATCTAAATAAAAGTTTTGATGCACTTACCGTTTTTGGGTTGGTTTTTTGGCGTTTTCTGTGGTTTTTGGTGGACTTTTACTCCTTAAAAAAGGTTATTACCCATTCTTTGAAAGTTATTCGCACTTTCTTTGCACACCTTTTGAACATATTGCGTGCCACCTATAAACCATTTTTGTGCTCACTCAGCACCTTTTGTATTAAAGGTCTTTGGTGTTTTTTGACTTTTTTGCCGTTTATTTCCACCTCTACGGCTGCGCAAAAACGTCTTTATGTATTTTTTATAGATGGGATTGTGGATAAATTTTTTATATACAACACTTTCTTTGCGGCTCAATTAAGCTCTTTATTAAGTGTGCTTTTTTGCTATACTTGTGGCACAATAAGATCTATCTTTTCGCAATCGCCCTACATCAACAAACGTATAATAATTTATATATTTTCTTATTGTCTTAGGGGGTGATCTGCGTATAATAACTCGTGAATTTATGAAACTTACTTGCTCACAAAAAGATTTACGGTTTGCCCTGGACACTGTTAGTTTGGCGGTTAGCTCCTCAACCACCCTGCCGGTGCTTAATAATATTTTATTGAAAGCGGTAAATAAGAATCTTTATTTTTCCGCAACAAACCTTGAAATAGCTATTAATTTTTCAATAGCCGCAGATGTAAAAAACGAAGGAAGTATTACCGTCCCGGCTAAATTAATAACAAACTACATATCGTTTTTGGAAGACGATGAAGTTGAACTGCGGGTGGATGAAGGAACAACACTTCACTTAAAATCAAAAACATCTCAAACTAAAATTAAAGGAATTTCACCGGACGAATTCCCTTTAATTCCAAAAGTAGAAAAAGAAACAACAATTTTAATTGCAGCAAAGGATTTAGCAGAAGCTATTGATTCAACAATATTCTCTGCGGCAACCACAGGTACACGCCCAATTTTAGCGGGCGTTTTTATGAGCGCGGAAAAAGATACACTGAAAATGGTTGCTACAGACAGTTTCAGGTTGGCTGAAAAAAAGACAAAACTCCTCAAAAAAACCGACAAAGAGGTCGAATGTATTGTTCCGGTTAGGACACTGTTGGAGCTTGGGAGAATACTTGGTTCAAAATACGAGAAAGAATCGGTAGAAATTAATATTTCAAAAAACCAAGTACTGTTTGCGGTTAACGGGGTGGAACTGATTTCACGACTCATAGAGGGCAAGTTCCCGGACTACGAAAAAATCATTCCACGAGCCAGTAGGACAAAAATAGAAACGCCGGTTGGCCACCTAACACTTGCAACAAAACGCGTGAGTTTGTTCGCAAAAGAAAATAACAATAGTGTTAAACTGACAGCTACAAACGATGGAAAATTACAAATAGCTACGGACGAAACAAGCGTAGGTGAAGAAAAAGCGGAGGTTGATATAAAAATGGATGGCGAAAACAATAAAATTGCGCTAAATTCACAGTACCTTTTAGATGTCCTCGGTCACATAAAAGACAATGTAGCCATAGAGATGGACGAGAAGCTGACACCGGTAGTTGTTAGGCCAGCAAAAAGAGACGACTACTTGTACATCATTATGCCGTTAAAGGTTTAAATTTTAATAAAACAATTCCGTGCCAAGCGCGAGGGAGCTTGTGAAGATTTTTCCTAAGCTCCAAAATCTTTCTATTTTTGATGCTTATAATAAATTTCCAGCCGTTAGTGTTTCCGGCGCGGGCAACTTTGCTTCGAAAGCATTTATTTTAGCTGACATATTCCGATTTAAAGAGCATTGGCCCATTGTTTGGGTTGTGAACGATAAGGCGGAGCTGGAAGACGCAGCGCGTGCCTGTGAAGAGTGGTTTGAGGGAGGAGTGAGCGTGGTTAAACTTGAACAGCCCGAGGAAGACGAATATGAATCCAAATTGAATTTTTTGTATGCGCTAAAGATTTTGTTGGATGGAGACAAGAAAATATTAATAGGGCAGTACACGGATTTTATGAAACCGATGCCAGCAAAAAAAGAACTCAAAGATCGCACGGTACACATTAAAAACGGGCAAGAAATTTCGTCCGTAGGTTTGTTTGAGAAGCTAATAGCAAATGGGTATGAGGTTTCTAGGGATGAATATTTGGAGAGGGGGACGTATTTGGGAAAAGGCGGCGTATTAAATGTTTTTCCCATAAACAGCACGTTGCCAGTGAGGATTGAATTTGAATTTGATAAAGTCACAGATATTTTCGAATACTCACAAGAAGAAGGCGAAGTGGTGCGCCATTTAAAAGAGCTGGAAGTTTACCCGCTAAATATAGAATTTAAAGACCAAAGCTTTTTTGAATACATAGGCGGTGACGCATTAACCATTGAAGATGAACTAGAAGTTACGGATGAATATTACGAGTTCTGGGACGAGATTTTTGCTCGGCGATCGCAGGACAGCAAATTGCTCACATTTACTTCGTTTCCGGAAGATTCACCGATGCACCGTAATTTGCGCTATTTGTCGGTGCTCAAATACCAGGATCTTTTTGACTTGGCGCACGACGTAAAAGAAAAAGCACTTTCTAAGTGGAAGGTGATTTATTTCACAAAGCACGGCGACGCAATCCGCGAGATTTTGAGAGACAAGAAGGTGAAATTTAGCGATGAGCTCGCGCCGTTTAACGGCGACGGTAGCGAAGTGAGGATTGTAGATATGGGAAAAGAAGATGTTCCGCCGCATGCGTTTCAGTCCGGAGAGCTGAAGTTTATAGTCTTAGCAGATAAAGAAATTGCGAACCTATACGAAGAAAAACACAAAAAAGTATCAGAGCGCGTATTTTGGGAGTTTTTAACGACATTAAAAGCGAACGACCTGGTCGTGCACATTAACCATGGTATAGCGCGATTCGAGGGCCTGGAGAGAAGGATGGTGGACGGTATTACGCGAGAGTACCTAAAGTTGGGTTACGCCGAAAATGACAAGCTTTTTGTGCCAATAGACCAGGCCGATAAAGTCAATAAATATATCGGAGACGAAAGTGAAGCGCCAAAACTAACAAGACTCGGCTCGGCCGAGTGGGCAACGGTCACGTCGCGCGTCCGAAAAGAAACGGAACAAATAGCAAAAGAGCTTTTGGAACTTTACGCCAAGCGCAAGCAATCCGGAGGTATAAGTTTTCACGCCGACTACGCGGATCAAACTACTTTCGAAAAAACATTTCCATACGAAGAAACGCCCGGCCAGTTAAAAGCCATCATTGACGTAAAGGCCGACATGGAAAAACCGGCGCCGATGGATCGTCTGGTTTGCGGAGACGTGGGTTTTGGTAAGACCGAAATTGCAATGCGTGCAGCCTTTAAAGCGGTTGCCAGCAAGAAACAGGTCGCGCTAATTTCACCGATTACAATTTTGGCGGATCAACACTATAAGTCGTTCAAAAAACGCATGGATCCGTTTAATATTCGCATAGAAATGCTTTCACGTTTTAGAACCGCAAAGGAGCAAAAAGAAACACTGGAGCGGGTGGAAAAAGGCGAAGTGGACATAGTGGTTGGAACCCATCGTTTGCTCCAAAAAGATGTGAAGTTTAAAGATCTGGGACTGGTAGTGATTGACGAAGAGCAGAGATTCGGCGTTAAACAAAAAGAACAATTCAAAAAGATGCGTGCCGAAGTGGATATATTAACAATGACGGCAACGCCGATTCCGCGCACGCTTAATATTTGTTTAAATAAATTAAGAGACATTTCAACAATCACAACTCCACCACCCGGGCGTTTGCCGGTCATTACGGAAGTGAGAAAATATTCCAACGAACTTATTCGCGAAGCAATTCTCAGGGAAGTTGGACGCGGCGGACAAATTTATTTTTTGCACAATCGCGTGCAGACGATCAATGCGATAGCGGAACGGTTGAAATCGCTTGTGCCGGAAGCGCGATTTGGCGTTGCTCACGGCAAATTAGTTAGCAAAGAACTGGAGGAGAGGATTATGGACTTTAAAGAACACAAGTTTGATGTGCTGGTCAGTTCAACGATTATCGAAAATGGTATAGACCTGCCCAACGCAAACACGCTGATAGTAAACAACGCGGAAAAATTTGGACTGGCGCAACTATACCAACTTCGCGGACGCGTCGGTCGCAGTAAAACGCAAGCCTTCGCGTACTTTTTGTATCATTCACAGCGCCTGAGACTGGATGCAAAAAAGCGTCTGCGCGCCATTGTTGAGGCCTCCGAACTTGGTGCTGGATTTCAAATAGCCATGAAGGATTTGGAAATTCGCGGAGCCGGGGATATTTTGGGGGTCAATCAACATGGAGTTATAAATGTTGTGGGTGTTAGCCATTTTATCCGCATGTTGAACAAAGCGGTTGAAGACTTAAAGACCGGCAGAATCACAGAAGATGTTTCTGAGGAACCGGAAGTGGCGATAGAACTTCCGCTTACCGCATACGTTCCGGACGATTACATTATAAATTCAAAAGACAAAATTAATATTTATCAGCGCATGTCTGGCGCGGATTCACTGGAGTATTTGGACGAATTAAAAGAAGACGTGGTTGAAGATTACGGTAAACTCCCGCGAGAGGTAACAAATTTATTCCGCGTTATTGAATTGAAGATTTTGGCAAAAAAAGCCGGCATCGCAGTCGTGAAGGCAGAAAATATCCACATGAAAGTTGGCAAACAAATAATCATGTTTATGGGCAAACGGGTAAAACCGGAAAACATAGTGTATATGCTCGGACGTAATCCAAAATGGCAAATCACCGGCAATAAACTGCGCATAAGAATCGAAAACCTGGGTCTCAATTGGTTCGACGAGCTTAGAGAATGCGTAAAAATGCTTGGCGAAACTATAGATAAAAGCAAAATCAGCGCACCGGGGAGTATAGCGGCCAAGGATGCACAGAAACAGCCGCCCCCACGCGCCACCTGACAGATCGTGCGGCTACATGGGAAACCACATCCGTAATTTTGTTTTGTAGTATAATAGCAGGAGCATATGGGAAGACCAGATAGGACTCCTGAAGGCTCAAAAAAACCAACCGACGCACCTCACGAGAACGAGACGCGGGCAAAACTCGCCGATTTAAAAGCGCAGATTGAGAGCAAGCCAACTGATCCCCTTGAAGCTTTAGGTAAAAGTTTTGAAAAAATGGGAGATATGTTTGGCAGGTTAATGGGATTGCTCGAAAAAGCGCTCGGTGGAAAATTTGTAGAGGCCTCACTGTCTCCACAAACGCGTGAAATAGACACAGCAGGATCGAGAACAGAAATAGCCGCGGCGACACGCAAAGCTATAGATGAAATGGTTTTGGCCGGAGGAGAAAAACCAACTTTACCACCGGACATAGGCAAAGAAGTTACAGAAAACGGTGCGCGAATAAATCAAATTTGGAAATCTACCGACAATCCCAATTGGCTTTTTAGCAGAGCCGGGGGGCGTACAAAAGATGGATATTGGATTGACGCAGGAGGTCTGCAGTCCATGGGAAGATTCCAACTTAACGGCAGCGGAGCGCTCGGTGGATTTTTTAGGTATGTGCATAATTATAAAGACGTAAATGGGAATAAAACAGATTTTTTAGCCGCACTCTCACCAAAGACGCGAGCAAAAGCGCTTTCTGTAGCCGAAAGAAATCAACAAAAAGGCAGACACGATAACTTTTTTACAGACGAAGAGGCGAAAGAAGTTATAGGAAAAATATTTTTACCATATCCGTGGTTAGAACTAAATGTCCGAGGGGATCAGTTTTTTAAATCGGAACTGCCATACATCATGACCACAGAGAAAGAATATCCGCAGTTTTCTGAATTTTACAAAAAGATGAAAGTAGACCAGCGGTACTTGGCAGTCATACTCAGTATTTCAAATCAGTGTGGTGCCGGTGGCGCACGAAAGGCTCTCAGATACGCCTTTAAAAAGCTTGGAATAAATACGAATCCGAATCCCAAAGTCGCACTTGAAGCCCTTATGGAAGCCAGCGCAAAAGTGGTAAATCCGGGAGGCGAGGGGAGTAGGAAATTAAGAACTTTTAGAGCTTTTATTCTTGGATATGATACCGAAACAAATTACGATAAAGGTTTAGGCAAAAGATTGTTGGACGCATTTTTGGCCGCAGCACCAAGTGCGCAAACCGGCATGCTGGCGGAATACAAACAAAAACTCGCAGGCGGCGATGCACAGGAGAGCAAGAAAGCCTAAGGACATGCTGAAAAACATCTTACAAGCTACAAAAATCTCGCTTCAATAATCTGTTTTTCAGCATGTCCCTAAAAACCCCCTCGCGGGATGTACCGAAAGGGGGCATATATATCAAATTAACCTTATTTCTTTAATGTACCGAGGGCCGCAATAGCCTTCTGGGCAATCGCCTCGTCGGCCTTACCCCAAGAAACTGTAGCTATAACCATAGGATCACCAACGTCCACAAAACTGTAGGACGTATCCGGAGATATTGCCTTTAAGGCCACGAATAGAGCCTCAATTTCCGCCTTTACCGCCGCAGCCTGAGAAGCATCTTTTAGTTCACCAAAGGTAACATCTACGGTGTCTTTCGTAGCGGTAATCATAAACTTAGTTAGTTTGCTCACGTAAGCACCGGTTGTCATTTTGGCCAATGTATCAGAGTCGTCATTCTGAGAATAACTTCCAATGCCACTTAATGAATCAAAAACCGCATCGGCCGTTATAGTTGGAGCCGTTACGACAGGGGTTGTTACTTCACCGGTTTTGCCCGTGATTCTGTCGAGCAATGCACAGCCAGAAATAGAAATCGCTAGAACCACCAAGGCGACGAAAATGGAAAGTCGTTTCATAAGGTTTGGTTAAGAAATAAAATATGAAAAACCGACGCGGGTATTCTGAGACGAAGAGAGAAAGAATGCAAGTGGCCAGTTGCGAAAATTTACAATAATGCTACAATTCACCCCTTAGTCTTTAACCAGACAGAATATGCCACCAGAAGCCGAAAAATGACCAAGATACAAAATAGTAGAAGAATCCCTGCGCACAGAGACTCTTCAAGTGGTTGATACTCAGGCCGAAAAAGGGGCACAAACGCCGCAAGATCTATGCGCCTTAATAGAAGCAAAAGTAATTAGCACGGTGGAGCTAAAAGAAGTCCAAGTTCAACTACAAGAAGTGGAACAAAGAGTAACCCTTTGGGATAATTTACAGTTAATGGAACGCTTACCAAAAAGTGGAGTGGATATTTCCAAAGAGCACGATTGGCAAAACATGCCCCAACCGAATCATTTCATGTTTAGCGAAGGAAGATGGGCGACAATCGCCGCCGTAGTTCCAACTCAATCAGAAGTACCCGATGTTGCTTTAATTGGATGCGGAAATACCATTAATGCCAGAAGGATTTATGTGCGTAGTTTCACAAATCTCAGGTCCACCCTGCTGACAGGAGGGGATATAGAA
>CAYHNW010000016.1:0-26612 GCA_964358095.1 uncultured Candidatus Peribacteria bacterium | reverse complement strand
AAGGAGAGAATGCTGGCAAAGATACGGCTGCAGTGGTTTAAAGAGTTTAAAACGAAACGAAGCTAACTACTCGAGGTCGGTTGTATTTTAATTATTGCGGCATCGGCTGCTCCGTACCGCTTTGTTCTGCCGCACGGCTCACGAAAATTTCGCGCGGTTTTGCGCCGCGCACCGGACCTATTACTCCATTGGATTCCATTTCGTCCAAAATTCTGGCGGCGCGAGCGTAGCCTACTTCGAGTCGGCGTTGAAGTAGCGACGCTGAGGCTTTTCTGGAGTCAATTATTAGAGCCAACGCTTTGTCATAAAGCGGATCATTGCCCGAAGACATCATTCCGCCTTTAACATTTGGCAAACCCTGAACGTGTTGCCGCGCGACTTCCGGCGAAGTTATTCTGTCGTCGTATTCCGGCTCAATCGTCAGCTTCACACGGTTCGTAACTTTTTCAATTTCCTTTGAAGAAACATAAACGCCCTGTATGCGTACCGGCTTACTCATTTGTCCGGATATATAAAGCATGTCACCTTGACCCAGCAAATCTTCCGCGCCGATAGCATCCAAAATAGTGCGAGAATCCACGCCGGAGGTAACCGCATAAGCCACGCGTGCCGGGATATTGGCTTTGATAAGACCCGTAATTACATCCACCGACGGACGCTGCGTTGCAATCAACAAATGCATGCCAACCGCGCGAGCCATTTGTGCAATGCGGCAAATGGAAGCTTCAACTTCTTTTCCGGCGGCCATCATCAAATCCGCCAACTCATCTACCACCACTATAATTTTTGGCAATTTCTCTTCCATCTTTGGATTATCGTTGTAATCGGTGATATTTCTGTGACCGGTTTCTGAAAGCACAATGTAGCGGCGGTTCATCTCCGCCACGGCCCATTTGAGCGCGATTGCGGCTTTTTCCAAATCCGTAATTACAGGCGTGAGCAAATGCGGAATTCCGTTATATGTGTTGAGCTCCACGCGTTTTGGGTCAATCATTATAAACTTCAAATCTTGAGGAGAATTTTGGTAAAGCAGCGCAAGCAAAATGCTGTTCATACCCACCGATTTACCGGAACCGGTGGCACCGGCAACGAGCATGTGAGGCATACCGCTAAGATCCACAACCATCGGTTTGCCGCTTACCGTGCGGCCAAGAGGAATTCGCAAACTTGAATTCGGCAATTCATTCCATTCGTCGGATTCCAAAATCTCGCGCAGTCGCACAATTGTCCTTTGTTCGTTTGGTACTTCAATTCCAACGAGCGCCTTGCCGGGGATTGGCGCTTCAATACGGATGGCGCGCGCGGCAAGAGCAAGCGCCAAATCGTTCTTGAGCGTGGTAATTTTTGAAAGTTTCACTCCTTCTTGAGGCTTGAGAGTGTATTGAATAACGGTCGGGCCAACGTGCACATCCGACATCGTCACATCAATTCCAAATTGCTCTAATTTCGTGCGAATCATTTCCGCATTTTCTTTCAAGAAATCATCGTCCACCGCATCTGCCGCAAGCGGATTTTCCAGCAAATCGAGCGGCGGAAATTTCCATTCAATAACCGGTTTTTTGGCTTTCACCGGCTGATTTTCCAAATTTACCGGATTTTCTTCTTCTCCTTCTTTTATGTCGTTTGTATCGCGCACTTCTTCTTCCTTTTCTTTTTCATCAATGTCTATATCTATATCGCGCCCGCTGTCTTCCGTCGGCACTTGCGGTTTAATAATATTTACTTCGTTCCCCTCTTCATCGTACGCATCTTCGTCATCATCAATCTCAACGACGCCTTGTTCGTTCACCTCAAATCTCTTGCGCTTTTCTAGCCGGAGTTCCGGCCTGGCATTTTTTAAAAAGTTAATGATTGAAATTTCAAAAGTTAAAAGTGCGCCAACTATAAAGGTGGCCACAAATATTATTGTTGAGCCCAAACTCCCTATTTGCAAAACCGACCTAAAAAAGAAATTTGAAATAAAGCCTATGTAGCCGCCAAATTGGCCACTTTCTGCGGCGCTCAAAATATCTTCCACCGGCACCGAAAGATGGAATATGGAAAGCAGCGAGGTGAAAATTGCGATTATGCCCGTGACTTTTGCGAGTCCAAACGGCGATTTACGCGCAAAAAACATTGCGATTGAAATTCCAAAAAACAAAATTGGGAGTAAATGAATGCCAAAGCCAAAAATAGGCTTGAGTACCGAATGAAAAGCCTCTCCGACCATTCCAAGCTGGCCGTAAATCGAAAGTAAAACAAGCAACGAAATCGCCAAATAAATTACGGCAAAAATTTCACGCGCGATGTGAGTTTCTACTTCAAAATGCATGCCATTCCCGCGACGGCGTCTGCGTGTTGCAGTTCTGCGCTCTGCGCGGCTGACAGGACGGCCTGATATCAGGTTAAAAATGTTACCGCCCACGCCGCGACGATTTCGCTTCAACATACGGGAGGATTGTAACAAGAAATGAGAAAACAGAACAGATGAAGATAGGGGTGGATAGAAGCAGATAACTAAGGATTAGGTGAAATAAGTGCGATTTTTTGATACCCTGTCCACATATATATGACTAATTCGACCATTCGTACACGTTTTGCACCGTCTCCAACCGGATATTTGCACATTGGCGGACTCCGCACCGCTCTATATGACTACCTGTTTGCACGGCATTCCGGCGGGAAATTCCTACTTCGGATTGAAGACACCGACCAAAAACGCGCGGTTGAAGGCGCGGTAGAAAGCCTGATTAAAACCCTAAGGTGGGCTGGTTTGGATTATGACGAAGGACCGGTGGTTGGTGGCGAGCATGAGCCATATGTGCAATCTGAGCGAACGGAACTTTATAGAAAATACGCCGACGAACTTTTGGAAAAAGGCGCGGCTTATCGCTGTTTTTGTACTTCAGAGCGTCTGGACGAAATGCGCAAGGGTCAGGAGGCAAAACATTTGGCGCCAAAATATGACCGAAAATGTTTAAAACTCTCGCAGTCAGAAATTGACAAATTGTTGGCGGTAGACACGCCGTTTGTGATTCGTCAAAAGATTCCCGAAACAGGCGAAGTTAAATGGAACGACTTAGTGCGCGGCGAAGTTTCTTTTAAATGCGACACTGTTGATGATCAGGTTTTGTTGAAGTCAGACGGCTTCCCTACCTACCACTTGGCCAATGTGGTGGACGACCACGACATGAAAATTTCTCACGTGATCCGCGGCGAGGAATGGCTTTCTTCAACCCCAAAACACATTCTTTTGTATCAAGCGCTGGGCTGGACGCCGCCGGAATTCGCTCATCTTCCCCTGCTCCTTAATAAAGACCGCAGCAAACTTTCCAAACGCCAAGGTGACGTTGCAGTTGAAGACTACATTGCAAAAGGATATTTGCCCGAAGCCATTATTAACTTTATTGCGCTTCTTGGCTGGCATCCCGGCAGCAATGAAACTCAAGAAATTTTCTCGCTGCAGGAATTAATTGAAAAATTCTCGCTTTCAAAAGTGCACAAGGCCGGTGCGGTTTTTGATTTGGAAAAACTCGACTGGATAAATTGGCAGTGGCGTCGCAGAAAGTTTGACGAACAGCCGGGCGAAAAAACAGAAAAACTTCTGAAACTTTGCGAAGAATTTTTGCCGGAGGAATTTAAAGAGGATAAAGATTTTTTAAAGCGCTGTCTGCTAACGGTTGAAGAGAAAGCCATAAAAAGCCCGCGTGAAGTTGAGCAGAATATTAAATTTTACTTCAATGAACCCGGCAAAATTGATCCCGCTTTAATTGCAAACCCAAAAATGAAAGTGGATGCCGAAATTGCAAAAAAGGCGCTTGACGCGGTTATAAAATCCCTAGAAAATTTTGGTGACTTTGGAAATCCAGACGCGATAAAAGAACATCTATTAAAAGTCGTGGCCGAACTGGGGCTTAAAAACGGCCAAGTTTTTTGGCCGGCACGCGTTGCACTTACCAGCGAACAATTTTCTCCCGGCGTTTTTGAGGTACTTTACGCCTTGGGTAAGGAGAAGGCTCTACTAAGGCTAAAAAACGCATTGAAAAATCTCTAAAACGCGCTATTTTGTAAGTATAATAATATGCCGTTCAAACTTCTAAAGAAGGTGATTTCCCATCTCCGTAAAACCGCAAAATGCCCCTCTTGCGGAGGCAGTTTTACAGAAAACGATATATTCATCTTAGCGACAGCCGCGCAACTGAGGGGTGATGGATTTAGCGGGCTTTTTGTGGTGGAATGTCAAAAGTGTAATGTTCAATCTTTCGTTGTAGCACAAGCGCAAAATGCGACCGCAGATAATAAGAATGAGGCGATCAATTTACAGACCAGTCAAAGTCAAAAAAATATCTCGGCAAATGACATTCTGGACATGCACAACCTTTTGAAGGATTATAGGGGTGACCTAAGTGAACTTCTAAAATAGAAGCTATGAAAAAAATTATTCTTATTGTGGCCGTGCTAATTATTCTGTTGGCGGGCTGCGAGTTTTTGGATAATTTGAGAAATAAAATTCGCGGAACTGTTTCTACCGCGGTAACTGAGGTCACAAAAATAAAAGAATCGGTTGAGCAGAAAATTGAGGATGTGCAAAATGCCGCCAAAGAGGTCAGCGATGCGGCAAAACAGCTAAAAGAGGCGGCTGACGCGGTGAAAAAGGTCGGCGAGTGAGAATAATAGCAATCTACCGTAGATAACGTATGGACAAAGCTGGTTCTTTGAGGTATAATAATTCGAACAAATAATAATTCTTTATATTAAATAATATGGATATTATGGCTCATCGCAGAAAAATTTCGATTGGACTAATCATAGGCATGGTGTGCGCACTTATTGGTATCTCCATGACTCTAATATTTGATATCAGATCAACGCTTGCTGCTGCGCCGGCAATTAGCAGCGCAACCTTTACATTAACCGCTGGCACGAATGACAGAATCCTCGTTCAATTTAATATGCCGGTTTTTGGAACCGCAAACGGCACCGGCAATTTGGATTGCAATGATTTTACCTTTACCGATTTAACTGGTTCGGGTTTTACAACGCTTCTGGGAGGTACCTGCACACACACCGCCGGCAATGATTGGGCGGTGCTCGAATTTGTAGGCGACACTGCAGTTGACGGAGATACGGCGGATACCATTACTCCCGTGGCTGGAGCGATTTTTACCGTTGGCGGCGCATTGCCAAATAAAGCGGTAAATTTAACTACCGACGCGACTGCTCCTACTTATACAGTCAGATATAAAGTAGGTGATGATAAAGTTTTGGTGCTTTATAATGAACCGGTTTTCTCGTGTTCCGGCGTAGCTAATACATTTACCGATACTGCCATATCGAACTCTTCTTTGCAGTACGGAGAGGGAACCGGTGGTTTGGGAAACTCCCCTGCTACTTACTTTGCATCCGGTAATCGCCGGTATGCAATTGTTGACTTAACTGGTGATTTAACATCAGCTGATGTTACGGGCGTTACCGATGAGGCAGATAAAATATCACAAATGGGTTCTGCTTTGTGTGATGCATTAGGTAACGCACAAACAATGCTTACTAAAGTAACCCTTGGTGACGCAAACAGCACGGCAGATTCCACGGTGCCGACCATAAGTAGTGTTGAAGCTGTAAAAGACGGCACTCGCGTCTTGGTGAATTTTTCCGAACCGGTTTTTACGGCTGCAGCAGCAGATACAATGGCATCATTGGATAATACAACCATTACAAATGACCTGACTTATACAGACACGGGCGGCGGCGGAAAAACATTGAGCGCTGCTCCTGCGATAAATCATGTTGCCGGCAATAACTGGATTCTTTTGACATTGAGTGGAGCTGTAACCGCAGCGGATTTGAACAGCGACACAATCGCGGCGGCGAATGGAACCGGGGCAATCGTAGATACATTTTCAAATAATATGGCGGCAACTGCAGTTGCACTAAACGATACGACGAGTCCGACGATTACGGGTATCACAAAAAACACAACAAACACTTCGTCTGACGGACAAAATACAGTCACCATAACTTATAGCGAAGACATAACAATAACCGGAGGACCGGCGGCGGGTGCAAGCGCGGCTAGTTCGACTACGGTAGGAAACATGACAACGAGCTGTACTATTGCCGGATTTGGCGCTTTTGCGGGGGGCAATATGACTTATAAGACGGCAAGAAATACAGTCGCTCTGAATGCCGCTGGTAATGCAATTACGATAACTTTCGCAGGACAAACTGGAGGATACCGCACAAGTACTGACGCGCAGACGGCATGTTCGGGCATTTTTACGCCCACAACAAACGTTGTTGATTTAGCTTCTACACCAAACACTGTAAGTGCTTCATCCACACATGCCTCACTTAGTGAAACAAATGCCTGGAACACAGGTACTCCGGCTACCGTCCAGGTGCCTGCAGGAACCGGATCTGTGACATCCATTGCTTTAACATGGACCGCGCTTGGGGTAGTAGTACCAAATGTTAGGGAATATAAATTTTTCTATGGAACCAGCACGGGAGCGGGAGCCAACTTTGGCGGCACAGAATGGGGAGCGGTGCAAGATGCGACTCTCGGAACTAGGACTACGGCAGCTACAAGCATTGCCGGTTTAACATCCGTGACCACGTATTACATAACGCCATATGTCGTCAATACATTTGGAGCTACCTTAGCCGGAAGTGAAATTAGCGTAGCTACAACGACAGATGTTCCAATAGGGGGTAGTGGATATCGTGACGGAACCCCGGCTGGTGTACCAACCGGACTCAAAGGAGAATTCAAAGATGGAAATGTAGTTTTGACGTGGACAGACCCCACGGATACGGACCTGAAAGACATAGAAATATCAAAAGGATATCCCACACGTGGAATTTCGTTTTCCCCGGTGGAATACGCTAGGGCATCAAAGGGGGCTAATACATACGTGGATACAAAACCTGTCTTGCCTGGAGAAAAGCTAGAATATGCTTTACGTTCAATTGATACCAGTAATAACTTTAGCGGGTTTTCTTCCATCATTACCGTCACGGTGCCCGCTGCTACTGCCGTAGTTACACCCCCTATTGTTACAACTCCAGTTTTAACAACCGACAATGAATTCGTAGATGTCCCAACTTCAAAAGGCAGGATTCTAAAAGACATGTATGCAAACGCGATTACGCAAATTGTTAAATCAATGGTGGAGAATAATGTCTATAAATTCCCGACGGACAAAAAATATTATCCATATAATAGGGCCACAGCTTTGCTAACAATTCAACTGGCTCTGGCCGTTAACGGCAAAAGCTGTGAAGGAGGAATTATTACCGCAGCAAATTGTGTTGCGGCAATAATTGAGGCTGAAATATTAACCGAAGATAGTACACTGAGCAAATATCCGACGCGCGCCGAATTTTATGCAATGTTACTCAAAGCCGCCGGCATCGAACTGCTTGAACCGGCTGATATCACAAAAAAAATGCTATGCAAAGACGTTACCGCCAAGAGTCAATATGCGCAGGTTATTGCGACCGCCAGAAAATATAGAATTGCGTCGGTTTACACAGGCAGTATGTGCTATCCCAACAAAGCATTCTTAAAATACGAGGCCGCCACTTATGCGGCTCGCGCACTTCTGGCTAAATAATAATGAAAATATTGGTTTTAAACGCGGGTTCTTCCTCTTTAAAATTCGAACTTTTTGAAAAAAAAGGACGGAGCTTGCATTCCATTACTGAAGAGGCTTTTGATAATCATGGAAAGCCGATTAAAAATTTCAAGAAGGCGGTTGCTCACGCAATGCGATTTTTGACACACAATAAATTCATTAAGCATCATACTGAGATTGATGGAATCGGTCATAGAATTGTACACGGTGGCCATCACACTGAATCCGAGATCGTCACCATGAACGTCATAGCAACAATCAAAAAATTCATTCCAAATGCTCCGCTGCACAATCCGGCGAATTTGGCATGCATTTTGGCATGCAAAAAACTTTTTCCACGCATTACTCAAGTTGCGGTTTTTGACACCGCTTTTCATCACACAATCCCTGAAAAGGCTTATTTATATGGTCTCCCCTACTCTTTCTACAAAAGATTCGGCATGCGAAAATACGGATTTCATGGAACGAGCCATTCTTATGTTTTTGAACAGGCACGAAAAAAATTGGGCGCACGTGCTGTGCGGCGCACCGTGACGTGCCACCTTGGCAACGGCTGTAGTTTGACGGCGATATTAAATGGAAAAGCAATTGACACCAGCATGGGTTTTACGCCTCTGGAAGGTGTCCCTATGGGTACACGGCCGGGCGATTTTGATCCGGCAATAATTTTTTATTTACATGAGAAAGGTTATAGTTTTGCAAAAATTAAAGATATTTTGATTCATAAATCCGGTCTGCGCGGAGTTTCGGAATTAAGTTCCGACATGCGCGATATTTGGGCCGCATACAAAAAACACGACAATCGAGCGGTGCGAACTTTAAAATGGTTTGCATATAGAATTGCAAAATACATCGGGGCGTACGCCGTCGCTCTTGGCGGTTTAGATTGCATTGTGTTTACCGCCGGAATTGGCGAAAACGCGTTTTATCTGCGTAAAATGGTTCTTGATTACTTAAAGATCTTTCCAAGAAAACATGTACTTGTAATCCATACAGACGAGGAGTTGAAAATCGCGGAAGAAACGCTAAAATTCATAAGATGAAAATATATAAGGGCAAACAGATTAACTGACTTTGTTTAAAAAAACGGTAGTTGCTTCCGTTAAGATTTTATGTTAAAATAGATCGAAATTAACCTAAATACAAAATGCAGCTCAAACCATATAAAGTTAATATAAAAACGGGTGGTGTCAATGTTGCGGTAATTCATGAGAACACCGCACACCGCATGGATTTGCATGTAAACGATCGCGTGCTTCTTACAAGCGACCGATCTAAGGCTATTTGCGTTTTGGATATCACCAAGAATGGGTTTCCAAAGCACAAAATCGGCCTTTTTAGCGAGGCCTATGATGAACTGAACATAGATCCGGGTGACACTGTGGAACTCACCGTCGCAGACAAGCCAAAATCGGTTTTGCATATAAGGGAAAAACTGGACGGCAAACGTTTATCGCCGGCACAGCTCAATGACATTGTCTACGACGTAGTGAATGGCAATTTGTCGGATGTAGAAATGACTTACTTTGTGTCTGGTTGCTACGCATACGGTTTGAATGATGATGAAACCGCGGCGCTGACAAAAGCAATCGTGCACAATGGGAAAAAACTGGAATTTAAAGGCAAAATTGTCGCCGACAAACACTGCATTGGCGGAGTTCCGGGAAATCGTGTTACTCCAATTGTGGTTTCCATAGTCACTGCTGCCGGTATTCTTATGCCAAAAACTTCATCGCGTGCAATCACTTCTCCGGCTGGCACTGCCGATGCCGTTGAGGTCGTTTGCAATGTGACAATCAACGCTCACAAACTTATGACCATCGCCAAAAAAGTTGGCGGATTTATGGTCTGGGGCGGCGGTGTTGATTTGGCGGCAGCGGACGATCGTATGATTAAAATTAGAAATCCTATGAGTTTGGATCCGGAAGGAATGTTACTTGCCTCTATCATGGCAAAAAAACATTCGGTTTCTGCAAATCACGTGATTATTGATATTCCGGTTGGACCGGGCGTAAAAATTCCTGACGCTGCTCGCGCTCAGCATTTAAAAAGGAGATTTTTGAAAATCGGAAAAATGCTCGGCATGAAAGTTCAGGTGATGATTACCGACGGCTCACAGCCTATCGGCAACGGAATTGGTCCCCTGCTTGAGATGATTGATGTAATGAACATTTTAAAAAACGAGAAAGAAGCTCCAGCAGATTTGCGCGAAAAGTCTATTATGGAAGCCGGTCTTCTTCTTGAATTATGCGGAAAAGCAAAAAAAGGCCAAGGTTCAAAATTGGCGACGCATCTGCTTGATTCCGGCAAAGCGTGGCGCAAATTCAATCAAATTATTAATGCACAGGGAAAAAAGAAAATTCCAAAACTTGCGAAGTATTCTCAGAAAATTGCGGCACCAGTTGCTGGAAAAGTTAAAGCGATTACAAATAAACCGATTGCTCACCTAGCCCGCCTGGCAGGCGCCCCAAAAGACGTGACCGGCGGCCTTTATTTACACAAAAAAGTTGGTGATACGGTAAAGAAAGGTGAAGCTCTTTATACGGTTTATTCCGGCAATCCTGAAAGATTGAAATATACTGTGGATTTTATAAAATCCAATGGGACTGGTTATCAAATTAAATAATTATGGGACTTTACGAAGAAACACTTTTAAAAATTAAATCGCTCGAAATTCAGGGCGCGGAAAATATTGCGGTAGCCGCCGTGAAAGCTTTTGCCGAGAAGTTAAAAGAGACGCAAGATGAATCAAAGCTAAAGGCTTATATAAAGGAACTCTCTGAGTTGCGCGCGACTGAGCCTGCGCTACGGAATGCTCTTCATTATTGTCTTTTGAATTTTAAAAATGATCCGAAGGTAGAAGAAACCGTTGTTAATTATTTTAAGACTTCAAAAGATAAAATTGCAGAAATCGGCGCAAAAAAAATTCACGATGGCATGACCGTTGTGACTCACTGCCATGCAAGCACGGTTACAAAAATTCTGATTAAAGCCTGGCAAGATGGCAAAAAGTTTACGGTGAGAAATACGGAAACTCGCCCAAAATTCCAAGGCCGCAAAACCGCAGAAGAATTGGCGGCGGTTGGAATTCCGGTAATTCACTCGGTGGACAGTGCCGGCAGACTTGCCATGCAAGAAGCAGATTTGTTTTTATTTGGTGCTGACGCAATTACGGCAGAAGGCAATGTCGTTAATAAAATAGGCACAACTATGCTGGCTGAATTTGCGAATCTTTATCAAATCCCGGTTTATTCTTGCACTAATTCATGGAAGTTTGATCCGGAAACTCTTGGCGGAGCGGATGAGCCTATTGAGGAACGTGACCCGCGTGAAGTTTGGGAAAATCCGCCGGCGGGGGTAAAAGTAATAAATCCGGCCTTTGAACTAACTCCTGCAGACAAGATAAGCGGAATAATTACGGAACTCGGAGTCTTGAAGCCAGAAACCTTGGTTACAGAGATAAAGAGAGCTTATCCGTGGCTGGTGGTATAATAGTTCCATGTCACTCACCAAAGAAGACAATAAATTCTTAAAAAGGCTAAAAACTGTCGGACTCAAGTCCCTCTGCCTGCGCGCAAAGGTCGGCGCTATTGCCGTAAAAAACGGCAAGATTTTGGCAATGGGCGATAACAGCCCCCACAAATGCTATGACTGCAAAGTTATCGGCTGCATACGCGATATTCAACAAATACCTTCCGGCCAGCGCCGTGAAATTTGCTATGGGCTTTGCGCGGAACAAAGAATGCTGGCAACGGCCGCAAAAAAAGGAATTACACTCGCCGGTGCAACGCTTTATGTAACTTCCCATCCCTGCCGAGTGTGCGAAGGACTAATTGCCGAAAGCGGCATAACTCGCATTGTATATATAAAGGGCTTTCCGGACGTAATCCCAATTTACGACACATTAAAAGATTTTGAGCTTGAAGTCGTCCAAGCGCAAGAACACAACGATCGTCCACATGAAGCATCAACAGTGTAATGTTCTAATCCTGACCGGTTCAATTGGGTCAGGCCATATTTCTGTAGCTCGTGCCATCGCAGAAGCTCTGGAGTGCACAGGCAAAAAAAACGTGCGCGTAGAAATCGTGGACTTCATAGCTTCCATGGAAAATTTCGTAACCGCAACTACAAAAAAAATATATTTGGGTTCCCTAAAACTTTCCCCAAAAATCTGGCAGCTAATTTTTGCCGGTAGCAGCGTTTCTGAGTGGCCGCTAAAGATATTAAACATGATTAGCGCACCGTTTTTGCAAGAAAAATTTTTAGATCTGATGAGAAAGAAGAAACCGACCGTGCTCGTTTCAACCTTTCCGGTCTGGGACATCCTTATAAAGAAGACCTGGAAAGACTACAGCGGTGGACGCTTGCCGTTTATAAGCGTTATCACCGACTCTATAAGCGTCCACAACGCTTGGACCATTGGCGATCCTGACTATTTTATTGTCGCCAACGACGACACAAAAATTGCACTAAAAAACCTCGGGATTGCAGAAAAGAGAATACGCACATTTGGATATCCGGTTTCAAAATTATTTTCAATGCGCGTTCCGTCTGAAAAATTTAAACGCCGTCTTGGGCTTTCAGCAAACAAAAAAACTCTGCTTCTTATACTTTCAGTGGGCATCAACTGGGCGAAAACAAAAAAGATCATTGATATAATTCTGCACAGCAAACTGAAAGACCTACAGCTCATAGTTATCAACTGCGCGGAAGAAAAATGGATGAGTAAACTTAAAAAAATTGAGTGGCCATGGCCAACTCACATCACTGGCTGGACCAACGCAATGCATTCATACATCCACGCGTCCGATATTATTCTCACAAAAGCCGGCGGAGCCACCGTGATGGAATGTATTGCAAGTCAAAGACCAATGATTATTGTCGAGGCCATTCCTGGTCAAGAAATCGGCAATGCCATGCTGGTGCAAAAATATAACCTTGGCATGATTCTGGAAAACGATATGTTGAATTTCGATAATGCCGTGCAATATATATTAGATCACGATGCCTTAATAAAAAGGAATCTGGCTGCGCAACAAAAACCCAATGCTGCTTGCGATATAGCGAACTTCTTAATCGGACTCTCTTAAAGCATGTTGCCCATGTTCACCACGTAGACTTTCTTGTCATCTATTACGTAAAGACGTGTGTCGGAAACAATTAAGTCGCGCAATATGCCGGTATTTTTGAATACGTACTGATTTTGATACTGTGCGCCGCCATTTTTGGGATCCTTGCGATAAACCACAACCCTTTGTTCAGACGGTTCCAATATAAAGAGCCTATTCATTTCTTGGCTCGTATAAATCTTCGTTGGCGTTTTTACTGGCTTAAGCGGCAATCTGCGCAGCGGATAATCCACTTTTTTTCCTTGATAAAGCTGAGTTATAAATCCGTCTGAATTTAAAACGTAAATTGCCGAATCAATGGCCAAAGCCACCGCTTTGGCCAAATCCGCATCTTGATTGTATGCTTCTCCGGCATCAAAACCGTCACGGCGACGAATGTATTTCCAAACTTGGTTACGTTCCGGATCTAGAACGTACACTCGATCGTTGTATGATTTCATGTCCACGCCCTTTTTCCAAATGCCGTCCTTGGTAGTCACCAAGCTGAATCTTGCATCGGCGTATTCGATCATTTTTCCGGTTCGAGTAAGAAAGAGCAAAGATTCCTTATCGGGATAATTTGTTCCCAGAATTACGCTTTCCGTATCGCTAATAGTGATCGGATCCTGAAGTTTATCTAAAACCATCTCGTAAAGGGCGTTATACTCAAAAGCAAACATTCTATTTTTAAGCTCAAGTAAACCAAGCGCACTCGCATTTGCACGTTTTTCTGCCAAGCTTGCCACTACCGTCGGGCTGTCTATCCTGCGAACATCATCCAATAAATCTCTCTGTTTTTGAATGTCATCAAGCGTTTTAACAGCATCTCCACGCAGATAGCGTGAATTTAGAACTTCCACACATGATTTTTCTGCAGTTGCCAAATATTCCGCAGCCTTTGTTTTATCAAACTGTCCGGTGGTCATGGCATCACTCATTAACTCTTTGGCGTTATTCAACTTCAATTGTTGCTCTTGAATAAGCTTTTTCTGATTGCTGCTTGAACGCAGCCAGAAAACTCCCGAAATCAACAATATCGCAAGGACTCCAACCGTAATCAATAATCTCTCTTTTGTCATCTTTCTAAAAAATCCGCTCGGAGCAAATCTTGGTGCTGGAGCAGGGATAGGTAGTCTTTTAGGTAGTAATGCTGCCAATTTTCCAAAAAATCTTCCGATCGTAGATAAAAATATCCCACGCCCCGGAATTCTGTCCAAGAGAGATTCCAATCTGCTCCCGCCCGACTCTTCTGCCTCAAAAACGCTTTCCTCCTCCATCTGCGGTTGTTTTACGGCAATGCCAAGAACGGCGCTGCGCCCAAGTATTTCCGTCATTATAAAATCCTGCAACTCAGCCAATGAACTGCCGATTCTCTTTGTATTTGAATCGCCGCAAATTCGGCCAAGTTCCCCTTTTGTTATATAACGCAGCAGTCTCGTAGAAGAAAATAACACCGAGTCTCCAGACTCGAGCGAACCACTGGCAATATTCACAAAAGTTTCGCTCTTTGATTCTTCCGCAAGGCCTTCAGAAACAATAGAAACGAATCGTTTGCGGACAAGATAGACTTCTGCGTCGCCGGTCGTGGAAATAAGTAAACCATTATCAACTATTGTGCCGAGCGCAATGTTTAAATTTCCTATAAAACGGGAAACTTTTTCCTCTTTCAGTGTTTCAATAGTCCTGTTTGTTTCTTTTAGGGCTTCCTCAAACCTTTCATAAGGATCTGCCTTTTTATTTTCGTAGAATTTCTGCTTAAAATTGGCAAAAATCGCTTCGCCTATGTCCTCAGCTTCAGCTTGATTATTCAAGATCTCTAAAGACATAAAAATCTTGCCACCGGAGACTTCCGAGTCATCGCTCAATTCATAAGAATAATTTTCCAAAAAGCTCTCGTCTCCACGCCCTATAAAAATGAATTCTGATTCGTAATTGAAAGCCATAAAATATCATCAACAAATCTACTCCTTTGAGGCGGGTTGGACAAGATGAATTTAGCCGCAGCGAGCGCCTTTACAAGAAGTATGTTTCCCGCTATCATCTCTCCGCTATGTTAAAGAAACTCAAGCAACGCAAGAGAAAGCGTACACACGGCTTTTTGAGCCGCATGAAGACAAAAAGCGGCCGCAGGGTAATCGCCAAACGACGCAGAAAGGGACGGCATAAGCTAACAGTCTAATGCTCGCAAAAAAACTCAAAATCGGCAGCAGTCCGAGGATAGAGTATATTTTTAAGAGGGGGCGTGTTTTACGCGGAAAGCTTTTTACATTGCGATTTGTACCTAACAATAAATCGTATTCGCGTTTTTCATTGATTCTTAAAAAAGGCACTGCAGCTTCCGCCGTTCTGAGAAATAAAATTCGTCGGCGCATTTATGATGCTGTGTCCGCAGGACTCCACCCGACTGCAAAAACGTGCTACGATACGATAGTCCTGTGCTCTCCGAGAGTCTCAAAGTTGAAGTACAGCGAGATAAAAGACGACCTTAATACTTGTCTTCAGAAATTATTCCAATGAATAAGAAAAATATAATAACCTGGGTGCTTTTCTTCCTCGTCTTTTTTGCAATTATGCAGTTTTTTAGCAAAAAGGCTGCGCCGGTGACACCTCAACCCGAATCAAGTGTCTCTGCGCTGGAAGTAACCTCCAAAAAAGACAGCTACGCCAGCGGTGAAGAGGTCATTATTAAAGTAAAAAACAATACCGCAGCTTCAATTATAATTCCTTCAAAATGCCCAAAAAATCCTCTGCGCGTTTTAACATGGATTGGCGAGAAATTTGAAGAAAAAGGCGTGGAAACAAAGGTTAAATGCGAACTGGCTCCAGCCGTGACTGTGCAACCCAATGCCGAAGCCAATATCAGCTTTAATTATTGGAATTATTCGCTGTTCGGCAATACGGGTCGCTACAAGGTTGAGTTTGACTTGGGTGAAGGCAAAGACCTAAAAACTTTTTCTTCGACCGAGTTTACCGTGGTGGAAGCCGGTTTTTGGAGAAAGCTTTTTAGAACCGCTCTTTATCAACCTATATATAATGCTTTGATTTTTTTGATAAGCATTGCTCCGGCACGAGATCTTGGCTTTGCAATAATTGTCCTCACTATTCTGATGAGACTTGTGTTGTTGATCCCCTCTCAGCGTGCAATAGTTTCACAACGCAAGATGCAGGAACTTCAACCAAAACTTGAGGCGGTAAAAAAGAAATATGTCGGCAACCAAGAGAGAATTGCCCAAGAAACCATGGCTCTGTGGAAAGAGCACAAAGTTAATCCTTTTGGCAGCTGCTTGCCGATTCTGGTTCAGTTTCCGGTTTTGATCGCGCTGTTTTACGTTATTCAGAGCGGAATTAACCCGGACAATGTCCACTATGTTTATGATCCTCTCAAAAATGTTGATTTGACCAATATTCATACTAATTTTTTGGGGATTTTGGAACTTACCAGAGTTAATGTGTTTGTTTTGCCAATAATCATTGGCGCGCTCCAGTTCTTTCAGCTTAAACTCACGACATGGAGAAAGAAAAAACAAGATGATGACAAAGCCGAGCAGCCAAAGTCCGAAATGGAAACTGCAAACAAGATGATGACGTATGTTATGCCGGTAATGATCGCCGTTTTTACAGCCTCTGTACCAGCCGGCGTTGGCCTGTATTGGGGCATTTCTACAGCGTTTGCTATTGGTCAACAAATGGTAGCCAATAGAAAAATCTAGTATTTATGCTAGAATCTGAACAAAATATGGAAGATCTCATTCAAAACACCCTGGCCGAGGTACTGAAAAATTTGCACGTGGAGTTTCGCAAATTCAAGGTAAGCGTGGATAAGAATCATCCGAGCGGAAATGTGGTTTATAGAGTAGATATTGATACGGATGATGCCGCCACATTGATTGGTTATCACGGCGAAACCATTTATGCGCTTCAGCATGTTTTAAAGACGCTCGTGTGGAGAAAGACTAACGAAAATATTTTTATCATTTTGGATGTAGATAGCTATCGCAAGCGCCAAGAAGATAGCGTGCTGGCCATGGCCATGCGTAAAGTTGAGGCCGCCCGCAAGAGTTTACAAGATCAAATACTTCCACCAATGTCCCCTTATTTTAGGCGTGTGATTCATATGGCGCTGGCCAAACCGGAATACAGCGACGTAGAAACTGAAAGCGTCGGTGAGGGCGACCATCGAGCAGTTACGATTAAAGTAAAAAAATAATTATGCATACAACTAGGGACATCATATGGGTGAGCGTTTTAATGTTTTTTGCCATCGCCTATGCTCAGGCAAACGCAAAAGAAACGCAAAGATTCTCTGACGTGTCGGCGGACAGCCGTTTTTTTCTACCGGTTGAATATTTGAAAGATAAGAATTTAATTCAAGGATACAAAGATGGCACTTTTCATCCCGAAAAAGTTGTGACTCGTGCCGAGGCGTTGGCTATGATACTCAAGGCGAGCGAAGTAGAAGTTAATGCCGATACGGAACAAAAACGAGAGTTGGATGCTGAGAACCCAATCGAGATACAACTTCCTGCTGAAACGAATATAGTTCTTCAAAATATGGCAACTGGCGAAAAAACCACGCTGGAAGGCATCAAAGATTTACGAATTGACGTTATAAGCGGAAGTTCCACGTTGAAAATCTTAAAAAAGAGCAGCGAAAAGCCGTTTGATGATGTCACCTCAAAGGACTGGTTTTATGACACTGTGCGCGAAGCAAAGCGTCTTGGACTCATAAAGGGTTATGGTAAAGGCAATTATTTTAAGCCAAACAACACCATAAATTTGGCCGAAGCGCTGCGAATACTTCTAAAAACGAATTCGGTAGATTCGCATTTGTCTGAGGAAGCTGTACCGGTAGGAATTGATAAAAATGTCTGGTTTGCAAAAGATTTTGCCTATGCTGTCGGACGGGCATTGATTACTCAGCAAGAAAATGGCACTGTATTTCCGCCAGAAAAAGATTTGAACCGCGGAGAAATTGCGCTTTTGCTTTATCGTTTTTTGCGCACGAAAGATAACGTGACTTTTGGATATGCCAGCTGGTATGGTGATGGCTTATCTAAAGCTAGAATTGATAATGGCCTTGAATATAAGGCAAAAAATTTAACTGCGGCGCATAAGACGATTCCCTTTGGAACAATTGTAAAAGTTACAAACGTCGTAAACGGCAAAGAGGTAAAAGTTGTGATAAATGACCGCGGGCCTTTTGTTACCGGACGCATCGTTGACCTTTCCAAGAGCGCTTTTGCGGCATTAGAGAGCCCAACCGTAGGACTAATTTCTGTTCAACTGGAAGTGGTTGAATAATTATTTTATCTATGTATCGTCGCGTTCCTCTTTCAGTTGAAGTTCCACGAGTTTTGCAATTGTTGATTTATACTCTACTCGGATTGCTGGTTATGACTTCGGCATACTTTTTCTTTAAAACGAGTAATACAGCCGAACGTGGCTACAGCATGCGGGAAAATCAAATCCGCCAGCAGAATTTGGAATCGGAAAATAGAATTTTAAAACAAAAAGTGCTGGATGTTCAGTCGCTATCGGAGCTTCGCGCCAGCGATGTGGTGAAAGACTTAGAAGAGCCAAACTCCCCGACCTTTGTGGAACCAAAAGGGCCACTCACAAGGCGTGAATAAATTATTTTGCAACCGCTACCAGAGCTTTTACGTGTTCGACAGTTTTTGCGAACGCAGAAGCCTCCTCTTGGTTAAATTTAACTTCAATTATTTTTTCTACTCCGTCACGTCCTAAAACGGCCGGGACACCGATAAACAAACCGTTTACACCGTATTCGCCGTTTAGATATGCGGCGCAAGGAAGCACTCGTTTGCGGTCTCTCAAAATTGATTCAACCATCGCCACCACGGATGCCGCCGGCGCGTAATATGCGCTGCCGGTCTTGAGCAAATTTACAATTTCCGCACCGCCGTCTTGAGTGCGCTTAACAATCGCATCGATTTTTTCTTTTGGGAGCAAATCGGTCACCGGAACGCCATCAACGCTCGCGTATCGCATTAAGGGCACCATTGTATCGCCATGGCCGCCCATAACTAATGCGTTTACATCTTTTACCGAAACGCCGAGTTCACGCGCTATAAAACTGCACATTCTGGCGGAATCCAGGACACCGGCCATGCCAATGACGCGACGCGGCTCAAAACCCGTAGCTTTCCACGCCGCATAAACCATTGCATCAAGCGGATTCGTGACCACTATCACAATTGCGTTTGGTGAATACTTTTTAATATTCTCGCACACGTCTTTTATTATTTTGGAGTTGATGGCTATTAAATCATCGCGGCTCATTCCCGGTTTGCGCGGCAAACCGGCGGTAATTACTACGATGTCCGAATTTGCCGTATCTTCGTAGGAATTTGTGCCTTTTACGTCCAAATCCCATCCTTCAACCGCAGCGGCCTGTGACAAATCCAAAGCCTTGCCTTGCGGAATTCCCTCGGCAATATCAATTAAAACAATATCTCCAAGTTCGTGGCTGGCCAAAAAGTGAGCGACTGTAGAGCCTACGAATCCGGCTCCGACGACTGTAATTTTTGCGCGCATAAGATTCTGCATGGTCGCATTTTAGCACGATGCAGCGTGGCTTACTCCTCAAACTGCAAACGGTACAGATGGCTGTATACGTCGTTGGCCTTTAGAAGCTGTGAATGAGTCCCTTCGCCCACGATTTTTCCTTTGTCAAAAACCAATATTTTGTCAGCGTGCAAAACGGTGGAGAGCCTATGAGCAATCACTATCGTTGTGCGACCCTCCGTCAAATGTTCCGTGGCTTTTTGGACCATTTTTTCTGATTCGCTATCCAAATGAGAAGTCGCCTCGTCCAAAATTAAAATTTGCGGATTGCGCAAAATAGCTCTAGCAATGCCGATTCTTTGACGTTCGCCGCCTGAAAGTTTTACACCGCGCTCCCCCACCATTGTGTTGTAATCTTCCGGCATTTTCATAATAAAATCGTGAGCATAAGCCAACTTTGCGGCTCTCTTAATTGCTTCAACATCTGAATCCGGCTTGCCGTACGCAATATTTTCTGCGATTGTGCGTGAAAATAAATCCACTTCTTGAGAAACGATCGCCATTTGGTCGCGCAGACTTTTTTGCTTTAAATCGCGCAGATCGACTCCATCAATAAAAATGCCGCCTTCTTTTGGATCAAACGAACGAAGCAACATATTCACAAACGTAGACTTGCCGCTTCCGCTGCGCCCCACCAATGCAACCATTTTTCCGGCCGGGATAGCTATTGTAATTCCGCATAGCACCTCTCTTTCTTTGCGATACGAAAACGCAACGTTTTTGAATTCAATTGAGCACATCAAAGGTTTTAAATCCAAAGCATTCGGCTTATCAACGATATTTGGTTTCTCATCCAAAACGCGGAACAATCTTTCAGCGCCAGCCAGCGAGCGTCGCATCATTGCAAACAGCACCGAAAGCTGCCAAAGCGGCTGATAGACCATGCCCTGCAAGCTCATGTATAAAACAAGTTCGCCAATTGAGGTACGTCCGATAACGGTAAAATATCCGCCGACAATTATCACAGCCACACGTCCGACGGTTGAGACTATCGCCTGCAAAATGTCACTTATTTTCCAATATCTTTCTGCCAAATATTGGAATTCACGACCTGCCGCGCGGATCACTTTTTGCTTGCCGGTCTCGCGAGTCTCTTGCGAAAAGTTTTTTACCGTCAGCACGTTTGCAGCAACGTCATATTCTTCACGATTAAATTCTTCAAAAATATCGTGCGCACGTTTTTCTGTTTCATAAATTTTCTGTGCAAGAGGTGCAATTACGGCAACGTAAATAGGCAACGGCGCAATTACCAACAGTCCAATTACCCAGTCTTTCCAAAAAAGCACGCTGGTAACCAATAAAACTATTAGCGACGGTTGAAGCATGAATTTGCCCACAATGTCCCGCAAAATTTCATAAACTCCGCTGGCTCCACGATCAATACGCCCGATGATTTGTCCGGAATTAACTTCGTGATGATACAAAACATGCAATGAAAGATACCGTTGATAAGCCTGAAAGCGCAATTCATCCTCAAGCTTTGTGACAAAAGTAAAAAGTTTGTAATCATAAAGCGTGTCAAAAAGACGCGATAAAATTGTGACAACAAAAATAGCAGCGGCGGCAGCCACAATCACAGAGAGCGGCACAGCCTGCTTGGTTGAAAAAGCATTCACGAGCCGATCAATGAGATTCTGGGCTATAAAAGGCATTCCCATATCAAGCACGACTGCCAATACAAGCAAAACCAGCAAAAAAATGATGATTTTTTTCGATTTTAAAGCTTCTCGTAAAATTCTGCGCAATACTTTCATGACGGAAGTATAACCAAGCTTCGGCTCGGCCTGTTAGAAAACAGCCTTCACTATAACGCAAATCCGCAGATTTTGTTTCGGCGAACTGGTAGCGCCAGCGGGAGTCGGTCAGGCGTTAAATTTGCCTTAGCAAATTTACGCCCGACCCGGCCTCGCCGCACCGCTGCTAGCGGACGCGGCTCCGGCATTCGACTACCATCCTGTATCACCAGGTTTTTGCGTGCATGCATGCACGCAAAAACCTGGTAGCGCCAGCGGGAGTCGAACCCGCCTTTCCACCTTGAAAGGGTGATGTCCTAACCGATAGACGATGGCGCCTTGGCTCCAAGTATACCAGGGAGGACAAAAACTCCAAACCTTTACATTAATCCGAGTTTTTTTAGTGCCAAATCCTTTTCTTCTCCTTCAAGTATGCGTGGTTGCACCAAATCAATCTTTACAGGGAACAGCTCCACGCCGAGTGGACTTTCTGGATTTAGAGTAAGACGCACAACTAGACCGGTTTGCACATCTTGATTAAAAAACTGATCGAACACAAAATTTCCAAGGCTATAGAAAATTACACCGTTACCGTAATACTCAACCGGCTCCACAACGTGAGGATGGTGACCGAGCACTGCAACAGCACCAGCATCAATCGCGGCGTGTGCAAAATCCTTTTGAAATTGATTTGGTTCTTTTTTATATTCTATGCCGGCATGCATTGAAACAATTACAAAATCCGCAACTTGTTTGGCGGCAGCAACATTAACTTTTACTTTTTCTATATCCATCTTGGCGATGCCAGGCATGGTTGCCGTAGCTTCACCGTGAAATTTTGGAGGAATATTTTTATCGTTATATGCCAGAAAGGCAATCTTTTTCCCTTTGGCTTCTATAATTACCGGCGCGTTTGCAATATCAAAATTTTTGCCGGCGCCAACATATCGAATGCCAGCCTTTTTGAGTTCTTGAATTGTGCTTGTTAATCCGGGAACTTGGTAATTCATAACATGGTTATTTGCGAGCGAAAGTAGATCATAACCCGCAAAAGCGAGCCCCTTCACGCCCTCCAGATCGGCGCGAAACGTCATTGAATCGGTAGGCACGTTTTTGCCGGCGAGCAGTGGTGTCTCTAGATTCCCAAAAGTAATGTCCGCACTTTTTAAAAAGTCCGCGACCTTTGGGAACGGCCATGTGTAATCTTTGTTGCGACGCATTTTCAATTCTACATAACGAGCAAGCATTATGTCGCCGGTTGCAATCAAAGTAACGGAGCTATTTTCAACACTTTCCGGCGCAATTTGGCGCGCCTCCATCGTCTCATTTACAGCAACAGTTGATGTTTGATTCTTATGATTGCCCTTACCACCGATAAAAAATACCAATGAAAAAATTGCGAAGATTGCAATGACAGCAAATCCGATTATAAAAAAAGCGTGATTCTTTTTCCACGTAAACGAATGTTTAACATGCTCCGCCTCACTGATGAGAGCCGCAACATTTTCCTTAATCTTCTTTAAATGATGATGATGTGCCGCCTCCGGCTTTTGGCTAACAAAAGCGCTTTTCGCGTGGCGCTTAATCGGCTTCTTTGCTTTTATCTTTTTAACTACTTTCTTCTTTTTCGTAACTTTCTTCTTCATGGGTTTCATTGTAAAGTGCGTGTCAGTTTTGCGCAACAGAAAGTTTTTGTCCAAAACAAAGAGGCCACCCCGCAGAAAGATTGGTTTCTGCAATGATGGTCCTTTCAGCATCCTTGCGGATGAGCTGCTTAAGCAACTGGTCAAGCGTGACATGAAACAATCGAGCCCAGTTCTTTAACGCGTAAGCGATAAAGAAGTAAACACTTGATCCACGCGGCACCTCACGATGCAGCGAGTGTGCTTCACGCGCCCCTTAGACACAAAAGTGAATAAGAAGCAGCCGACGAATTGTTAAGGTGCGAAGTAGAAGAGCAGAAATGAAGATCGAGAGTTTCCCCATTCTCGCAGAGGGCTTTTGCCCGGGGGAGAAACCTAAAACCCCATGAGGTTTTAAGCGAGCCTAATTTCTGTTTTTACTTTACGTTTATATAATAACATATTTTAACAACCTACGTCAAGTCGCATTTTATAAAAGCCCCACCTAAGCGGGGCTTTTATAAGGTTAGAACCAAAACTCTTAGTCTACTTTTACTGTAACCGACCGACAAGCGCTATCAAATTCCAATTGCCATTTTTTGCCGGCCAATTCGGCGTCTATGATCGGCCTGAACACTGTCTCAAACGGCATAGCACCAGACATTTTTTGCCATTCGTATTTCTGAGTATATGGATTCATACCCCAGCAATAACGCGCAACTTCTTTTCCATTAACAAATGAGCCAGGCGTTCCTTGTACTCCAAGTAGAGTGCCGGCCATTAAATCTTTTTTAATTTCATCGTTATATTTTTGGGTGTCAAAACAAGAATTGAATTTTTTCGTATCCAATCTTAACTCTTTTGCGTATCCCTTCAGCACGTCTGCAGATTTATCACTTTGTGACCAAACATCTTGGGCACTAAAAAGTTTATCGTGCATTTCCCAGAATTTACCCTGTTCATTGGCACATTCCGCAGCGTTCGCAGCAGGCAAGGCGTTCGGATGATTATCCAGCGGATAATCACGGAATACGACTTTAACCTTTCCGCTCTTTACGTAAGCTTCCTCTATTGGCGCTATCGTGCTCTGTGCAAAACGTGAGCAATAAGGACATTGAAAATCACTAAACTCAACGAGTGTTACTGGCGCATTAGCGTCTCCTTTTACTGGATCACCATCTATCAATTGTGTCGCCTGATCTGCCGATAAAACTTTTATTTCTGGTTCCGGTGAAGTGGGTTTTGTCGAATCTTCTTGCCCGGCATTCACGGCAGCCGTCTGTGTAGTATTGGCGTTTTTAAAATAAGGGATTTGGGAAACCCCAAAGCCCAAGACAACCCCAACCAGCACAAAGGTGGCGATCATCCACGGATTGAAACTTCTCTGTTGTTCCATAAGCAGGTGTTTAAGAAATAAGTGCGGTAAGTTTAGCTGATTATATCTCCTCTAGTCCATAGCATTTTCACCTGCTACACTATGCTAGCAATGAAAAAGGCCATTTTTAAAGTACCGGGAGGCAAATTATTAAAAATTTTCCTTGAGGATGCTGACGGCAAAATATTGCAGCTCAGGATAACTGGCGATTTCTTTTTGTACCCCGAAGAGAACATTATTATGCTGGAAGAGTCCTTAATCGGCTGCGATCTTAAAAAGGGGTCTTTGGAATATAGGGTGAAAGCTTTCTTCAAACATCACAAAACCGAATTCTACGGCCTAGATGCAGAATCAATAGTATTAACAATTTTAAACGCCAAATGAATTTTAGACTTTTACAAACCAAGAACTCCCCTGCTGCGACGAACATGGCCATAGATGAGGCAGTCTTGAGTGAAGTTGCGGATGGGGTGTCTCCTCCGACTTTACGGTTCTATGGGTGGAAACCTGCAGCAATCTCAATTGGGTATTTCCAAAGTTTGAGTGACGAAGTGGATCTGACGGCGTGCAAAAAATATGGGGTTGATTTTGTGCGACGAATGACTGGCGGCGGCGCCGTTTTTCATGAACATGAAATAACCTATAGTATGCATATTCCAGAATCCTCCGCTTATGTACCGTCCGGCATTCTGGAGTCATACAAGAAAATTTGCGGCGGAATAATAAAAGGTTTGGCTCGACTGGACGTGCACGCTCAGTTTGTCCCATTAAATGACATCGTTGTGGTAAAAAATGGTGCTCCAAAAAAAGTTTCCGGAAACGCTCAAACGCGAAAGCGTGGCGTGATACTGCAACACGGCACCATACTTTTAAAAGTAGATGTAGAAAAGATGTTTGAGCTTTTAAAAGTGCCGGCAGAAAAACTGAAGGGTAAATTAATTGAGGACGTAAAACAGCGGGTTACTAGTTTATCTGATACGTTGGGGCGCAATGTTACGTTTAATGAAGCTTTTTCTGCGCTTAGCGTCGGGTTTGAAGAAGAATTTAAACACTGTAAGTTTGAAGCTGGAGAACTTACGCGTTCCGAAAATAAACTTGTGCAAAAATTTAAAGTGGAAAAATATGAGAGTGAAGCGTGGAATATGAGCAGGTAACTTCTGAACTTTTATGCAGTACGACGTAATTGTAATAGGTGGCGGACCCGGCGGCACAAAAGCCGCCCAGATACTTGCTGTCAGAGGCAAGAAGACGGCTCTTGTTTCTGACGAACTTGGCGGCGAGTGCCTGAATTACGGCTGCATTCCAACAAAAATCTATCTTTGGTCTGCCGAGCTTTTTGATAAATTTTCATCTGCTTCTGCGTATGGAATTGAAACCGACAATCCACGCATAAATTGGCAGCAAATGAAAAAACGCAAAAATGAACTCGTTGCCAAATTGCGCAAAAATTTAAAATGGAGTTTGGAACAAGCCGGTGTGGAAATTATTGAGGGGCGCGGAGAATTTATTGATGCACACACGGTAAAAGTGAATGCGACTGGCGGTTCAAAAGAGATCAAAGGTGACTATGTAGTAGTTGCAACCGGGTCTTCTCCCATCTTTCCGGAAGGTCTGCAAAAGGGTGGAAAAATAGTGAGCAATCGTGAAATCTTAGATTTACAAGAAATTCCAAAGAAATTATTTGTAGTGGGCGGCGGCGTCATTGGAGTTGAATTCGCATCCTTATTTTCAACAATAGGTTCGCAAGTTACCATTATGGAACGTGGCGATAGGCTTTTGCCTTGGGCTGATTTTGAAATAAGCGCTGAAATTGAACGTATTTTTGCCAGAAAAAACATAACAGTCTTAAAAAACAAACAATTCAAGCAGGAGGATTCGTCCGATGCAGATTGCGTACTTATTTCTGCCGGTAGGCGTCCTCAACTTGGCAATTTTCCAACCGACGTGCCAAATATTTTTGTAATTGGCGATGCCACGGGAAAAATGATGCTCGCATATACGGCCGAGCGTGAAGGCCAATACACCGCTCATAAAATTCTCGGCGAAAAAATGGAGCCGTTTGATCATGACAAAATCCCATCTACTATTTTCTCCTTTCCAGAAATTGGAGAAGTCGGCATTACGGAGGATAAGGCTAAAAAAAACAATTTATCTTATGTTATTGGAAAGTCTTTGTATAGCGCGAACGCAAAAGCTTTGATTCTTGGTGCGCGTGATGGTTTTGCAAAAGTCATTGCTGACAAATCTTCTCATAAACTGCTTGGTGTCCATATAATAGGGGAAAAGGCATCTGAACTAATAGCAGAGGCATCTTTAGCCGTCACTCTTGGCTTAACGGTCGAAGAATTCAACAAAAACCTCCACAGCCATCCCGTGCTCGGCGAAATACTCAAAGACGCGTGTGAACGCTGCTCTAGGACATACGAGCGGTGAGACGTTTGCAGCAAGCCAAGGCGAATGCCGTGCGAAGCGCGCACGGCCAAAATACAAAAATCGTAGCTTGTAAGATGTTTTTCAGCATATCCTTTACATAACAGGAGGAAATATGGTAGAATTAGGTGTAAAATTTAAAT
>CAYHNW010000015.1:0-28088 GCA_964358095.1 uncultured Candidatus Peribacteria bacterium | reverse complement strand
GTAGCTGCTCACCACAAAGAGCGTACCATTGAGGTACGGATTCAATATACGAACAAGGCATAAGCGGCTCCGCTCCTCGTACCTCGTCGCTTCGCCCATATTTGGCACTGGTGTAGCACTCCGTGCTAAAATTGTACCAGTGTCAAACATCGCTTATGCTGGAACGTTATACGAAAAATCACTGCGCGCTTTTTAAGTGTTGATTTCGACTTCTTTTCTCTGCCCATCTAAAGTCACTTTAAACCTTTCGAGAAATCCTTTTTGTCCAAGTAATATTCCTGGTTGCGATTCGGCAAAGAATACCTTCGTTTTCCATTGAATTGGTCTAAAACCGCCTTGCCTTAAAATATGTTCGATTTCCAGAGGTGAAGGATAGACGGTAAATGGGTTGCTGCCGGCTCCATGAAATGTTGCTTTAGTACGGAGGTCCAATTTGATATCTAACATTCCAGCTATTTCTATTGGCAAAATAGTAAAATCCGCACCACTATCAATAATAGCTTCCGTAAAGATAAACCGTGATTTGTTTTTGAACATTATGGAAACGGTCGGCCTAAATGTTTTTACACCATCCTGATCAATATATTCAGAGTATTTAAACTTCATTGTGTTTTAGCCAGCAATATATCCTCTCGGAACCAAGCTAAACTTTAGGTATTTGGGATCTTCTGTTTTTTGCACTTTTTGCATTAACTTATTTAAGCTGCTTGCATCAGCAATTATTTTGTCGTCTTTGGCAGCAACCCATTTACCCTGATGTTTTGCTTGAAACTTCATGTCCTCATGGTACACGATTTTCTTATAAAATCAATAAAAAGCGCGTGCAGTGATTCATCAATATACGAACAGCGCGTACACGGCTCGCCATTTAACGGGCGGCTTTCGCACGCCCAAAATGCCTCGCCCAAATTTGTTGATGGTGATAAAATTGTACCATCAACGAACATCGTGTACGCGCAGACGTTAGCCGAAATATACTTTTCCTTTTAGGGCTTCGCCCTTTCGCTTTTCTATAAGTAACAAATTTGATTTCTTATTTTATAAAGGGGCTGCCTGCCTATCGGCAGTCAGTATTGAATCTTGGCTTGAATTAAGCTATAATTAATAAATATTAAACTCACAAATATGTCTGAGAAACCACGTTATATTGTTGGCGCAGAAAAAAATCCCGATGGAAGTTGGGACTATTCAAAGGCTGCCAACTTCACGCCCGAACCAGCAAAAAAACGAGAAGAGCGAGTAGCTGCAAATCGCGGAAAAACGGCCGGGCAAGTTGAGGATGTATATAAACATGGTGTTCAGGGTTCAACCGAGCGTGAAAAATCGCGAGAAAGGGCGGCTAAATTAGTGCTTCAAGACGGCGGCGTAAGAATACACACGTCAGTCGAACGAAAATTATCTGCAAGCGGACAATCTGGATTTCAAGCTCTTGAAACTCGTATCCAAGATGGCCGTCAATCATCCTCCGCATGTGGAAGCATTAGAGCTCAATTCCTTTCGAGAGACGATGTGATGCGAGGAAAACGACTGGACGACACATTGCAGGAGCACGGAATCAGGGAGATTATTGATATTCGTCACGATATAAAACCGGTCTATGAAACGGTGACAATCCCCGGCAAGAAAGGTGTGTTTGGTATTGGAAAAACACCAGATCGCACCGAGAAACGACCCACTGGCCGCTATGAACCAATACTCCATAGTGAAATTGTTAGTGATGGCAAAAGAGAACCGGCAGTACGATTTACTTATTACATTCCTCAAACCGAGTGGAGGGACTATTCAGGTAGAAAAGGCCAAATGATGAGCGTAGAAATTGTATTGCCGGAATCAGCCGCAAAAGAAATTGAACAGACGCTAGATCGTGACCCAGCCGCTATGCGCAAAATAATGGAGCGAGTAATGAAAGAGAGGTTGTTAAAAGACCCAAACGCATGGGAGATGCCACCTTATGACAAGTGGGATGCAGAACCGAACGGAGGGAAAATTTATGTTCAAAAAGAAGGAACAGAACCTGGATTTCACGAAGAAGCTGTTCGTAAAGTAAGAGTATAATGGCCGTGTGAAAAATCTTGGCGAGTTCGTTACTCAATTTTTGGAACACTGCGAAATAGAAAAAAACCAATCGCTTAAAACGATTGATAATTATAGTAGGTATTTACGGCGTTTTTGCGAATTTGCGGGAGAGATTGACGCCGATGCAATTAACCTGCCTCTAGTTCAAAAATACAGGCTACATTTAAATCGCATGACGGATAAAAAAGGCGGCACTTTGGGTCGAAAAACGCAAAACTATCACGTAATTGCTCTGCGAGCTTTTTTGAAATATTTAATTAAGAATGATGTCGCAACCCTGGCGCCGGAAAAAATTGAACTTTCAAAAATTCCTGAACGAACGGTAGAATTTTTGAGCCGCGAAGAGGTAGAAAGGCTTTTTGAAGCGGTGAAGAACGCTTCAATGTCGCCTGAAAGTAAGCGGGCAAACACAACTTTGCGCGACATGGCGATACTAGAGACTCTGTATTCAACCGGCTTACGCGTGAGCGAACTCGCGAGTTTAAACCGCAATCAAGTTGATTTAATCCGCCGCGAATTTATGGTTCGTGGAAAAGGTAAAAAGCCACGCATCGTTTTTTTGTCACAGGGCGCGGTAGACCGCATTCAGGCTTATATAAAGAGCCGCGAAGATGCTTTTGAGCCGCTTTTTATCAATGTTGGCAGACCCCGCGCCGCGGTGGACATCACAAAAGGCGAAACTCGCCGTCTCACGACGGTTTCCATTGAGACGATCGTGCGAAAATATGCCATGCTGGCGGGAATCACAAAAAAGGTCAGCCCACACACTTTGAGGCATTCGTTTGCCACCGACCTTCTGCACAACGGTGCCGACATTCGCGCGGTGCAAGAGATGCTCGGACATGCCTCAATTACAACCACCCAGATATACACTCACTTAACAAATACTCGGCTTCGAGAAATTCACGAGAAATTCCACAGATAAGGATCAGATCGTATAGCCGTACCGTTTGACATACCGACTCAATAGTGAGATAATATAGCAAGGTTTAGTTTTTAAAAACAAAACAAATATGAAAATTTCGCACAGTAATAATTATGACGGACTGCTTCCGGCGAGGCTTGTGTATGAAGCAAACGGGGAAACTCCCAAACTAAATACACCAGAACCAACGCTAGAAGTAGGAAACGAAGGCCCCAAGGTGGAAGGGAAAAAAGAAGCAGCAGACAGAGTATCTGCGGCAGCGGCCACTCTATCTGCATTGGAAGGATCAAAACCAGCACTACCTAATTTTGAGGCTGGCTCAAAACTGGAGTCCTCGTCTCAACCTGTTATGCTTACGCCAGAAGAAATAGCTAAAGCAAAGGAGGATGCCGGTGCAGATGCACAGGCGTTACTGGACGAACTTGAGGGCAAGGGCAAGAAAAAATAGAGAGTAATCACTCGCAGACTTGGGTATAATGTATCCGTGATTGTTTTCGATGGCGTTACAAAATGTTTCGGGTCACGAACTGTGCTGCAAGACGTGAATCTGGAAATAAAGCCCGGCGAATTTATTTCCGTGGTCGGCTCTTCCGGTGCGGGAAAAACAACTTTAATAAAAATGCTGCTTGGCGTGGAGCGCCCATCCGAAGGCGCGATTTTTGTGAATAAACAGGACATTAGCGAAATCAGCGGCGACGATCTTCAGCAATATCGCCGAAACATCGGCACGGTTTTTCAGGATTACAAACTGCTTCCTCACAAAACAGTTTTTGAGAACGTGGCTTTTGCGCTTGAGTCTTGCGATTATCCCCTGCCGGAAATTATGTCGCTCGTGCCGGCCGCGCTCGAAACTTTGAATTTAATGCATTTGCAAGATCAATTTCCTCACGAACTTTCTGGCGGAGAATCCCAACGCGTTAGCCTGGCTCGCGCCATCGTGCACAGACCAAAACTCATTCTGGCCGACGAGCCAACCGGCAATTTGGATTTTGAAAATGCCAAGCAGGTTATTAAAAATTTAGTAAAAATAAATATGGGCGGTGTCACGGTACTACTTACCACACACAACCGGCCACTGGTTGACTTGGTCGGACAAAAAGTGGTGCATTTGAAAAATGGACAGCTGGTGGAGGCCTAAGAACATGCCGAAAAGCAAATTTTCATAGCGAAATCTTGTAGCAGGAAAGAGGTTTTTCGGCATGTTCTTGAGATTGACCTTCCTTCCCTATTCCGCTAATCTTTTTCTGTATTTATGCAACATCAAGAACCAATTCTCGGATTTTCAAAATTAAAAGACAAAGAAATTGCAGAACTACTGAAAGAGAACCGCATTGGTTTAACCGTTGATGAGGCCAAAAAGATCAGTAAGTTGCTAAAGCGCGACCCGACTCTTACCGAGGCGACGATTTGGGGAATTGAAGGTTCCGAGCACAGTTCTTATAAATCCAGCAAACGGCATTTAAAAATGCTGCCAACGGAGGGGCCAAATGTAATTTTGGGGCCGTGTGAAGATGCCGGCATCGTGGAAATCGCAGAAACAGACGGCAAGCGCTGGGGAATTGTGGTTTCTCACGAGAGTCACAATCATCCGTCTCAAGTTGTGCCATATGAAGGTGCAGCAACCGGTATTGGCGGCAATGTTCGCGACGTTTTGTGCATGGGAGCTCACGTTATTGCGGTGGCCGACCCTTTGCGTTTTGGAGACATTACAAAAAATCAGACAAAGTTGATCGCGTCCGGAGTTATTGATGGAATTAGCGGCTATGGAAATCCAATTGGCGTGCCAAATATTGGCGGCGACGTGTATTTCAACAAGAATTTTAATGATAATTGTTTGGTGAATGTGGTGACTCTTGGGCTACTCCGCGAAGATGAAATTCTGCACAGCCGCGCGCCAAAAGGAGCCGGCGCAAAAAACCACGACATAATCTTGATCGGCAAGCCGACAGACATGAGCGGAATGGGCGGCGCGGCTTTTGCTTCACTGCAATTAACCGATGCAGACAAAGAAAAAAACAAGGGTGCGGTGCAAGAACCAAACCCGTTTTTGAAGCGCCACATAATGGAGTCAACTTATGCGCTTTTTAAGATTTTGAAAGATAAAAAACTGATTGATAAGGTTGGATTTAAAGATTTGGGCGCCGGCGGAATTATGTGCGCTACGGTTGAATTGGTGGACAGCGCGGGATATGGCGCAGAAATTGATTTGGACCGCGTTCACGTTTCTGTAGCAGATTTGCCGCCGCACGTAATGGCATGCAGCGAAACTCAAGAACGTCTCTGCTGGATTGTTCCAAAAGAATTAACAAAAATGGTACTCAAGCACTATAACGAAACTTGGGCGCTTCCGAAAATTTCAAAGGGCGCGCGGGCTTCTGTGATCGGAAAAGTTACAAAAGGACCGAATTACGTTGTTAAATATCGCGGGATCACGGTTTGCAACGCAAAGGCATCAGACATTACGGAAGGAATCCAATACAACAGACCTTTCAAAGAACCGCGCCAGGCCTTTAAGGAGCCAAAACTCCCGATGCCGCGCGATCTCAAAAAAGTTCTGCTGGAACTTTTGGCACATGAGAACATTGCGTGCCGCATGCCGGTTTATGAATCTTATGACAAAAATGTACAGGCAATTACCGTAATTGAAGCCGGACAGGGCGATGCCGGTGTGATTGCGCCTTTTAGAAATAGAGAAGACGCGCCGGAGGTTTTAAAGAACGTTGGCGTGGCTTTGGCAACGGACGCAAATCCACTTTATGGAGAAATTGATCCGTATTGGCAGGCCGCAAACGCGGTTGTGGAAAGCTGCCGCAACGTGGCAGCCGTTGGAGCGACTCCATGGTGCGTTACCGACTGTTTAAATTACGGTTCGCCGGAAGATCCGACCCAAATGTGGGAATTTGTGACAGGCGTAAAAGGGGTTTCTGACGCGCTGCGCGGGATTGGCCTGCGAGGTTTTGAAAAAACTCCCCTACCGTGTATTTCCGGCAACGTGAGTTTATACAATTTATCCGAGCGCGGTTCAATTGCGGCACAAGCGGTGATCGCAACTGTGGGCAAAATGGAAAATGCATCGCGCGCCGTCACTCATAAATTAAAAAAACACGGAAGTTTGCTTTACCTTATCGGTCCGCGCAAAAATGAACTCGGAGGAAGCGCATATTACAATATAATGGGCGAACTCGGAGCAAATTTGCCAAAACCGGACTTCAAAAACGTGGCCGCAGAAATAGCAGCCGTCACGGACATAATAAATAACGGACTCGCTCTAGCCTGCCACGATATTTCTGACGGCGGACTAGCGGTCGCAATTGCGGAAATGTGTTTGGGCGGCAGCGGAGACGGCAGACTTGGTGCAAAAATAGTCATCAGCACAATTGATGAAAGAGAAGAAGTTAAGAAGAAAAAAAAACACGCGAAGCCAACAAACGTCGGGCTTCGCACAGACGTAAAATTATTTTCGGAAACCGGCGGCTTTGTATTGGAAATCCCAAGAAAAAGCGCAAATCAGGCAAAAAAGATCGCGGGCGCTCATGGAATTCCGCTGATAAAACTTGGATTTACCACTCGAACTCCAAAACTCGTGGCATTTGAATTTGGCAAAGAAGTTATAAATGTGAAACTCGCACCTTTGCGAAGTGCATGGGTGGACGGACTCCGCAATAAACTCAAATAAAAGGTTGCCCCCGCAAGCGGGGGCGCTAATTTCTTAACCTCCGCTTCGCTTCGGCCTAATATGATTAAGATCGCAATAATTCAGTTTCCGGGACTCAATACCGAATACGAAACGCGACGTGAAATAAACCGCGTTGGCATGAAGGGCGAGTTTTTTCGCTGGAATGACGATGCAAAAAGTTTGGCGAAATACGATGGCTACGTGATTGGCGGCGGATTTTCTTATGAAGACCGTGGCCGCGCCGGCGTGATTGCTTCTCTTGATCCAATCATGGAGACAATTAAAGCCGAAGCAGCAAGAGGAAAACCGGTTTTGGGCATTTGCAACGGCGCTCAGATTTTGCTTGAAGCGGGACTTGTCCCAGGCGTTGACGGCAACAAATTGGTGATGGCTCTGGCACGAAATCGCCGCATAAAAGACGGAGAAGTTCTCGGCACCGGTTATTACAATGTGTGGTCAAATCTCAAGTGCACGGCAAAAAAAGGCCACTGCATGTTCACATACAACATTAATGAAGGAGAAATTCTAAAAGCGCCAATTGCGCACGGCGAAGGCCGCTACTCAAGCGACATTTTAGAATTAGTGCACAAATTAAAAGAAAAAGGGCAGATTGTTTTTAGGTATTGCGACGAAGCCGGAATTATTACAGAAAATTTCCCAGTAAATCCAAATGGCGCAACTTTTAATATTGCCGCGATTTGTAATCCAGAAGGCAATGTGATGGCTATAATGCCGCACTTAGAAAGAGCCGACATTGCCAGTGAAAAAATGTTTTCTTCAATGCGAGATGCAATAATTGAAAGCCAAAAGGGCGCTCCAAAAAAGCGCGCTCATCATTTGCCTATAAAACCGCTGCATTTCTGGCCATTGCCTCAGTATCAAGTTTCAGAAAAGTCGCTGCAAATGTTCGTATCTCTGATAATTACCGATAACGAAGCCGAAACTTATGACATGACGATAAAAGATTTGGGCTTTGATAAGGTCAGCGTAAGTCGCGAGACTCATTATGAAATAGGATACAAAGGCAAACTGCCGGATGAAAAATTCTTGAAAAAATTGATTCAAAGCGGAATTTTGCTGAACACAAATAAAGAAATTGCGATCGTTAAAACCACAAAAGATCTGATTAAATTTGATGCAAAACGAGAAAAATTCTTTCCTACAAAAATCGTAGAAGACGAACCGGTGACAATCAAACTTCTCGTCCGCGAAAAGCCTGACTTCCTCGGCATGGCAAAGACTTCAACTTTGAATAACCGTTTAAAGATGGCCGAAATTACGCACATAAAAACCGGCACGCTGTGGACAATTCATATTCCAACCAAGAGCAAAAATGTGGCGCATGAGGAATTTAAAAAGCTCGTAAATACTCACATTTTCTTTAATCCGCATCGCCAAGATGCGTTCATTTTCTAAATTTTATGGCTACATACAAAGAAGCGGGGGTAGATCGAGACCTGGGGGATTTGTGCTCCGAAATTGCTTATGCCGAAGCCAAAAAAACGTTTGAAAGCCGCAAAGGGATGATAGGTGCTCCATTAAAAATGGAAGGCAGTTTTACCGGTGCGCTGGATATGGGTAGTTTTTTATTGGTTCAAAATGAAGACGGCGTTGGCACAAAAATTGATGTAGCTGAACGCATAAATAAATACACAACTCTTGGCTACGATTTGGTAGCTATGGTGGCCGATGATGCCATTTGCGTTGGCGCAGAGGCGATTTCTATCACAAATACTATTGATACGGACTGCTTGGCCGCTAAAATTATTAAAGATTTAATGACCGGGTTGGGTCGCGCATGCCGCGAGCAAAAAATCGTGATTCCGGGTGGCGAAATTGCGGAGTTAAAAGGGCACGTGAGGGGCTACACTTGGAATGCGACGGCGGTTGGAATTGTGGAAAAAAATAAATTTATTCAGGGCGAAGGAATCGTGCCTGGTGACAGCGTTATCGGCTTGGTATCGCCAAATTTTAGATCTAACGGATTCACTCTTGTGCGCTCAATTCTCAAAAAAGCGTACGGCGATGAATGGCACAACAAGATTTTTAAAGGCAGACGCTGGGGCGAAATCGTGCTTGAGCCATCTGTGATTTATCACGCGGGAGTTTTGAGCTTAATTGGACGTTTTGGCGAAAAACCAAAGACGCGAGTTAAGGGAATTGCGCACATAACCGGCGGCGGACTCCCGGGCAACGCGCCTCGAATGTTTGGAAAAAAGAAATTTGGACTGCTGTTTGATGCTTTGCCGCCCGTGCCGACTTCCATGGCCGAATTGCAGAGGCTTGGCAACGTTCCAAACCGCGAAATTTACGAAACTTGGAATATGGGCGTTGGCATGGTTCTCGTTGCAGAAGACAGCGAAAAAGCGCTTTCGTTACTCAAACGCGCCGGACTAAAAGCGTCAGTTATTGGAAAAGTTACTCGCGAGCTGGGCGTAAAAATTCATACGCCGAGCGGCGAAGTGCTTTCGTATAATTATTAATAAACTGCATTGGAAGCGGCGTTGCGTTTTTAGGTTGATTAAATAGTACCAACGATCGTTTGCAGTTTCGTATACGTCTGTTTGTCTTTTGATTGCGCCAATTGCAAAACACCGCTCCACACTTGTTTGGCAACGGTTTCGGAACGATCTTCCGATAAACGAGTCATTGCATTATTGAAATCCGCCCACGGTTCGTTTGTAACTCTGAAATAAGATGGATCGGCGGTCATAACATGTTCTTGCAGTAATTTGGCAAATGCGGCCGCCAACTTTGGATTTTTGCCAATTGCATCAGTGGCTCGCCTGCTATTTTGCTCCCAAGCGCTTTGCACTATTTCTTTATTACAACCCCTAACAGCATCGCATGCAGAAAGCCCACCACCCAAAAGATCCTCCGCTTGAGCTTGGGCATCAGCAACGGCCTGCTCGGCGGACCCCGAGGGTTTCTCCAGCTGGGGTTGCGTAGTTTCGGCTGTTTTTCCAACTTCAAATCCGGCCATATTTTTATTTTTATTACCTTAATAATAACACAATCCTGCCTATATGACAATCTGTGTCGCTGATTGCGGGTTCACAAAAAGTTTAAAAAAAATTCATCTCTATGTGATATAGGGTTCTTTGCCAATGGTGCATGGGGCGGGTCAATGGCGACGGTGAAGGGTCGACACTTTCACAGGCGAGTTCAATCCTCGTCCGCTCCACCACCGTTGGCAAAAAGAAAAGGAACCAAGACTGGTTCCCTTTCGCGAGTCATGTGACTCTGAAGGATCGACACCGCAATAATTGTATCACTTTCGCTCTAAAAATCCAGCAAATATGCCAATCAAGATTTGGAAAAACGACTCACTTTATCCCCCGCTTTTGCGTGAGACTCACGGCGCACCGCAGCGCCTATTTTGCCTTGGCCAAAAACCAAATCCCGCCGACAAATATTTTGCGATAGTGGGAACGCGCCGCCCGAGCATTTATGGAAAACAAATGGCGGAGGAATTTTCCGGAGCCATTGCCGCGCGCGGATTTGTGATCGTAAGCGGCTTGGCATATGGAATTGACGCAATCGCTCACGAAGCGGCCATAAATGCCGGCGGACGCACAATTGCGGTGCTTGGCAGCGGACTTGATCACATAACTCCGACGTGCAATTTAAAACTTGCGGCTCGCATTCAAAGCTCCGGCTGCATTTTGACGGAATATGAAGCCGATGTTTCACCAAAAAAATTCACGTTTCCAGAGAGAAACAGAATCATCGCCGGCATGTCTATCGCCACACTGGTTATTGAAGCCCCAGAAAGGTCAGGAGCGCTGATTACCGCCCGCCTGGCATTGGACTTTAACCGCGACGTCTTTGCGCTGCCAGGAAATATAACGCAATTAAGCGGCCTGGGCTCAAACAAACTAATTCGCGACGGAAAAGCTTTTCCCGTCACCGGGATTCAAGATATTTTTGATTATTTGGAATGCGGCGAGGCGAGTGACAGCCAAAAACCGCGCGGCCTGATGCCAAACGAAGAAATGATTTACGACCTTTTAAAATCCTCGCCACTCACGATTGACCAAATTATTGCAGAGACAGAACTTCCCGCACCTCAAATAACCACCCTGCTCTCAATGCTGGAATTAAAAGGCGTAATCCAAATCAAAGGCGCTCACGCGTTTGTGACGCGGTGAACCTCGTCCAGTGTCGTAAGTCCTGCAATTACTTTAGAAATCGCATCTTCTTCAATTTTTACAAAACCCTTTTTGCGCACGACTGCCAAGATTTCTGCTGCAGATTGATTTTTCAAAATTGCCTGTTTTACGTCATCATCAACTTCCAAAACTTCGGAGATGGTTAGCTGCCCGCGAAAACCTGTAAAATTACACGCATCACATCCTTTTATAACTCTGAGTTTTTGTGGGATGACATTTGTGCGCGTCGGATCAACTTTTGCAGCCTCGCCTATAATTCTTTCCATATAAGATTTCTCCTCGGTCGTAATTTCTCGTTCAACTGCACAGGTACAAAGCCTTCTCACAAGCCTTTGCGCCACAATTATAGAAAGAGCCGGAGCCAGCATAAATGCCGGCAACCCAATATTTATCAAACGCGGAATTGCACCGACCGCGTCATTTGTATGCAAAGTAGAAAGCAAAACGTGACCCGTGAGCGCAGCCTGCGCACACGTCTCTGCCGTCTCCAAATCACGAACTTCACCAATCATAACCACGTCCGGATCTTGCCTCAAAATAGACCTTAACCCAGCCGCAAAGTTGTATCCCCTCTTCTCATTAATTTGGCTCTGTGTAATTCCGGCAAGATGATATTCAATCGGATCTTCAAGTGTAATAATTTTTGTCTCTTGGCTATTTAATTTGCTAAGTAGTACATATAGAGTCGTCGTTTTACCAGATCCGGTAGGACCCGTCACGAGCACCATGCCATGTGCCAAACCAACGGCTTTATTTATAACTTCAAGCGATTTTCCGGAAAAACCAAGCTCTTCAAAATTCCCAAAGTGCTTTCCGCTATCCAAGATTCTACACACAAACGACTCACCGTATTCGGTCGGGATAGAGGACACACGAACGTCAATCTTGCGATCATTTACAATGAAACGGAACCTGCCGTCTTGCGGAACATTTGTAATATTCAACTTCATTCCGGCCTTATATTTCAGTTGGCTCGCTAAATTTGTATAAACATCCTTTTGAATCTCAAAAACATTGTGCAAAACACCATCAATGCGAAAACGGATCATGCATTTGCCTTCCTCCGGCTGATAATGAATATCCGACGCTCCCGCCTTTATTGCAGAAACACTCAGCGTATTCAGCGCTTCTTCTGATGGCAATGCTGCGATTTTCTCACGCAACGCGACTAAATTTTCAAGTTCCTTTTCGTAATGAATCTCCTCTTCCTTAACAACATTTTTAATCTCTGTCTTGAGTTTATATTGGTCCGATAAATAAAATTTAAATGCGTCAGTTACACTGGCAACAGATGCCAAATTCACCTGCACTTCGTAACCTTTGACTTCAAGTAATTTTATGAGAGCCAATGTTTCCGGCTTGGTTGGATGGGCAACGGCGAGTCTCAACTTTTTCCCAATTTTGTAAAAAACCATTGCCATCGCAATCTGCGCCTCATCCTGCCCAATAATGTGCAAAATATCCGGATTTACGGGAAAGAGTCCCACGTCTATGTATGGCAAATTCAATTCCTTTGACCGCTCCATTGTGGACTTTTCTTCTAACTCGCGATTTATTTTTGAAAGAGCTTTATCGGACTGGGCAGAAGTAACCTGCTCGGCTGGCACTGTTATTGACGCTGGTACTGCTGCCAGTTCACCAACTTGTGGAGGCGCAGTTTGCTGCACTGTTTGTGCCGCCGTTTGTGGCATAGCGACAGCTCCTCCCGTTTGCGGGTTCGAAGTCGCATCTGCAGGTTTAACTGCATTTTGCATTTGCTGAGTTACTTTGTCGTCAGCCATATCTAAAAATTTCTACTTATTTTACCATAAAAAGGCCTATTTAGGAAGCCCCAACCAGAACAAAACAAGTTCTAGAATAAAACCGACCACATCGTGCCACCTGACTCTTGCAAACACCCCTCGTTTTGCTATACTTTATCTGTAGGATAGATAAGATCCTGGGCTTTTCGTATCTCTTTACCCACTTTTTATGCAATCTCTCTTCATTGCCGCAATAAACCAACTCTGTGACGAAAAAAATCTCCCACGAGACACCGTACTTGAAACCGTAAAGGCCGCTCTGCGCGCCGCATACCGCAAAGATTACGGCAATCGTGACCAAAATGTGGAAGTTGATTTGGATGAAAAATCCGGCAACATCACGGTTTATCTTGTGAAAGAGGTTGTTAAAAAAGTAGAAATTCCGGATCAGCAATTTACCGTTACTGAAGCAAAAAAATACAAGGACAAGCCAAAGGTTGGAGACATTATAAAAATTGATGTTACGCCGGTTGGCTACGGAAGAATCGCAGCGCAATCAGCAAAACAGGTCATCATTCAGCGACTGCAAGAGGCTGAACGCGAACTTATGTACCAGACATTTAAGGATCGCGAAAACGAGCTGCTCAACGCATTGGTTCACCGCGTGGAGCGCAACCAGGTTTATGTTGATCTGGACAAAATCACAACCGTACTTCCTCCGGAGCAACAAATTCCAGGCGAACGTTATTTCGGCGGCCAGCGAATTAAAATTTACCTCGATAAAGTTATAAAAACCACAAAGGGACCACAGCTTTTGATTTCTCGCACTCACCCGGGTTTGGTGCGCAAATTGCTAGAATTGGAAATTCCGGAAATTAAAGCGGGCATCGTGGAAATAAAATCAATTGCTCGCAGTCCAGGCGTGCGCTGCAAAATTGCAGTGTCTTCCACAGATCCAAAAGTGGATCCCATCGGCTCTTGTGTAGGCCAAAAAGGCGTGCGTGTTCAAAACGTGACGGAGGAATTAAATGGTGAGCGCATTGATGTTATCCAGTGGCATGATTATCCGGAAAAATTTATTCAAGCTGCGCTTAGTCCGGCAAAAATTGCTCTAATTAAGATCAACGGAGAAATTAGGCGCGCATCGGTTTATGTTAATCCGGATCAGAGACCGCTCGCTATCGGCAAACAGGGACAAAATGTGCGACTTGCTTCAACTTTAACCGGCTATGAAATTGATATTTTGGATGTTAAAGACTTGCCAGGAGGAACAGATGCCACAGCGATTGATGGAGCAGAGGGCGCATCTATCGCACATCCAAAAGAGAAAGAGCACGTCATTAAGATTGAGAATTTGGAAGGGATTACGCCGGAACTTGTTGCTCAACTTGCCGCTGCAAATTTAACCGACGTTGAACAGCTCAAGGGACTCTCTGCCAAGGATATTTCCTCTATTGAGGGAATTGATGAAGCAGGAGCGCAGCAAATTGCTGACGCGGTGAAGAAAGTTAAGTAATTAGAACTTATCTAGTACTCCCCAAACCGTGCTTGCAGAAAATCCGCGCGACGCAAGAAGCGCAGCAGTTTTTTGCTTGCGCTTATCTTCGGGCCATTTTTTAAGCTTCGCGGCACGCGACTCTAAGAATTTCCGTGCCAGTTCGAATTCATTAACACCACGCTTTTCCCATGCTTCTTTTGCGTACTTGGCCAAAATTCCTTTTTGCCGCATTTTTTGCACAAACATAAACTTACCCTGCGGTTTTGCGCTCAAACTATAGTCAAAATAATTCTCCAAAATCTTATCGTCGTCTACATACTTCAACTCTTTGAGCCTGGCCATTACCATTAAAATAGCGGCTTCCGAATCTTCCAACCCTGCTCGTTTTGCTCGTAACTTTAATTTCTTGAGGATTGCCACCTCGGCATAAGCCTTGCGACCAAGAAGCCAGAAAGAGTAATCCAAAAGCAGTCTGTAGGGTTCTTTTTGCATATGGTGTGAAGATAATTAATCTTCTTCTTCGGCCTCACGTACATCGGCAGGCACAGCTACAAGAGCTTTTCTTAAATCTGCTTCTATTGCCTTTGCAACTTTGTCGTTGCCGGTCAAGAAACCTTTTGCCGCTTCTCTACCCTGGCCGAGTTTAATGTCACCATATGAATAGAAAGCTCCGCTCTTGTGAACGCGCTCGTATTTCACGCCTAAATCCAATAAGTCACCAACATAAGAGATACCTTTGTTATACATAATGTCGAACTCGGCAGTTTTGAACGGTGGCGCAACCTTATTTTTAACCACTTTTACACGTGCGTGAATACCAACTATTTCCTTTTTATCGGCTGTACTGTCTGCGTCCTCAATCTTACCAATCGAGCGAATATCCATGCGAACCGAAGAATAAAATTTGAGAGCCTGACCGCCGGTCGTCGTTTCTGGATTCCCAAACATAATGCCAATCTTCATGCGAATTTGGTTGATGAAAATCACAGATGTCTTGGATTTGCTGATTGAACCCGTCAATTTTCGCAGAGCTTGACTCATCAAACGAGCCTGAAGACCCATGTGGCTATCGCCCATATCGCCTTCTATTTCCGCCTTTGGAGTGAGTGCGGCAACTGAATCCACCACTATCACGTCCACTGCGTTCGAACGAACCAAAGTTTCTGTAATATCGAGCGCCTGCTCGCCGCTGTCCGGCTGCGAAACCAACAAATTATTCATGTCCACACCGATGCGTTTTGCATATTCCGGATCAAGCGCATGTTCCGCATCTATAAATGCACATTGCCCGCCCTTTTTCTGTGCTTCCGCGATAATGTGAAGCGTCAATGTTGTTTTGCCGGAAGATTCTGGACCATAAATCTCTGTCACTCTTCCACGCGGAATTCCACCGCCAAGCGCCAAGTCCAACGAAATAGAGCCGGTAGAGATTGTATCTATCGGCAATCTTTTGGTTTCGCTCATTTTCATAATAGAACCTTTACCGAAATTCTTTTCAATCTGCGCGAGTGCGAGATCGAGAGCCTTTTTCTTTTCCGAAACTGGTTGAGCCATAATATAGTGGAGGATTAAATTATAAATTACCAAGTAACCGCACGCTATATGAGCGTACACTCATAGTCAATTAACTAATGTTTACATACTGGCTACCAGGCGTGTTGTTTAGGTATACCCATGCCACGGCTCGGTTATATCAAAGTGACATTAAAATTCTCTAAACTTTTTATGAATTTTTTATTAAAAGGAGCGCGTTTCACGAACAAAGTCCCCTTGAGAACCCCTCAGATTTTACTCTCCCACGTGGTAAAAACTCTTAATACTCTTCTCCGTCCCAAATGCAACATTTTTTGTGCCGCATGCCGGACATTTGTAGACGTATTTGCGCCCAACTTTTATACCAGCCACAATTTTTTCACAATCCTTGCAGAAAAAGATGATCCGAATTGACTGCTGATCTCCCTGCATAGAAGGGACTACTGGCGGTGGCATGGCCGTGCGCGCTTCGCACGACACCCGCATTAGCTTGACCTCGCTGTGGCTCGGTCTGGGTGGCGTAACTTGATTCATATTTGAGGTTGCCCCTGCTTGGGGACGGTATCTGGCATTGGCATGGCCGTGCGCGCTTCGCACGACACCCGCATTAGCTTGACCTCGCGCGGCTCGGCCTGTTAGAGATCCATGCGAATCATATAGCCTGGTTTTCCTGAATCATCTTTTTTTCCCGGAGCCGGAGCGCTAGGCGCGTGCTGTTGCGGTGCTGCCGCGGCATGGCGAGCTTCATGAGCCGCCCTACCTTCACCGAATAAAAATCCATGCGCATTCTCTTTGGCGTGTGCCAGCATTCTCTTTGCCTGATCATTTACGGGAGCGTGAGGTCTTGCATAAGCCGGTGGATTTGCCGACGCTTGCGGTGTCTGTTCTATCTTTATAAGAGGCTCGAGCTTCCCTATATCTTCCTCCGCCATAACTTCTTGTTTATTTTTCAAATATCCTCCAATAAACAAAACTACCGCACCAACCACTGCAATAGTCATTCCGAATCTACTTTCTTTAAGCGTAATATTCACACCAAACTTAGGATGAAAATAAATTGAATTCACCAAAATGAGTAAAAATATTGACTCAACTGCGACAAACAAATGCAAAATGCCTTCGCGCACCGGCAAACGCGGCACTTTTCTCTCTAGCAACCTATAGGAGAAAACCCAAAGCGAAAAGCCAGAAATTAGCAAAATAACGATTCCGACAAAAGAAGCCGGACCGGTAATTCCCAAAAACTGATCACCAATGCGATATGCATCCAAATCCGCGTACCACGGCAAAAGGGTGGAGATCGCAAGTATAAGGCTGCCAGCCCCTATGAGTTTCATCTGTTTGGGAAGACGCAGGAAAGTTTCCTTAATGCGTGCAAAGCTCATATATCAATTGTTAACTTGTAGTAGATATCCCAAAAATAGCAAAAACGCGCTAGAATTGCCACATGAAAATAGGCATAGACATGCGGACAGCCTGTGGCAAAAGGAGCGGCAAAGGCGTTTATACCTTTAATGTCGTGAAAGAAATTCTGGCGCAGGATAAAACCAACGAATATATCTTATACACGAATCAGATCTGCGCAGATTTTGCGGCGTTTGGAGGAGCACATATTAAGATAATTCACGCGCACAAATTATTCTGGCATTTTGCGGTTATAAAAGATTTGACGGCTCGCGGCGTTGATGTCTTTTTTGCACCTACGAGTTATATAATTCCTGCATTTTTGCCGAAAAAAATCGCGTCGGTCATTACGGTGCACGACCTCATTGCATTCCTGCACCCAGCGCTTCACCAGGCCAAAGCGACAATCTTGGAGAAATTATTTTTTAAAATGGCGCTTTCACGCGCGCGGCACGTTTTCACTCCTTCTCGAAATACAAAGCATGACTTGGTGAAACTTTTTAAATGTCCCAGCGGAAAAATTACCGTGACACCGCTCGGTGTGTCGTCGGATTTTTTCACAGAGTCGCAAAATTTAAAAACAATTAAGGAAAAATACAATTTGCCGGACGAATTTGTGTTAGCCGTTTCTGGCCTTGAGCCACGCAAAAACGTCGGCGCTTTAATTTCTGCGGTTGAAAAAATCAGCGCAGACTTTCCAAAACTGAAGCTCGTGATTGTTGGCGGCCTTGGCTGGAAATCCGCAGACTTGCAAGAAAAGATTTCCAACAAAAAAAACACAATTACACACATTGAAAATTGCCCGCCCGCCGAGCTTCCGGCTTTTTATCGCCTCGCAAAAGTTTTTGTTTATCCTTCCCTCTATGAAGGTTTTGGACTTCCGCCACTGGAAGCCATGGCGAGCGGATGTCCCGTAATTTGCTCAAATAATTCTTCGTTACCTGAGGTTTGCGGAGATGCGGCAATAATGATTGACCCAAATAATACCAACGAACTGGCAAACTCCATCAAAAAAATATTAACCGACAATGAACTGAGGCAAGAATTGGCAAAAAAAGGCCGTGAGCGCGCACGAGGTTTTACTTGGCAAGAAACCGCAAAGGAAACGCTGTTAGAAATTAATTAGGGACATGCTGAAAAACATCCTTTCTGCTGCACTTTGCAAATTTCGGCTGCAAATTTTTCATCATGTCCTTAGAAGATGACCACTGGCGAAATCATTAATACGTTTCACAAGTCGTGCGTTTTCCTCATTACCCCCCATATCGGCTATTAGTCCCTTACAGACGATATTTTTCAAATAAAGTGCAAGATAGTGCCTTAGAGAAACAGGTAACGTAGCGCCCTCATATCCCGAGTCAAGATTCATTCTAACCTGTTCATCCGGGCTACGACCTGCACTTTCTTTCATGATATTCCAAACAGGCTCTCTAAAGTACCGCCCCCTAACATCCTCTGGAACAAGATGCTCAGCTAACCTTACTAATTGTCCAAAATTTTCGATAACAATCTCTATCTCTAGTGGCTTTCCGAGTTCTCCCGGAACTTCTTGAGGGCTGCTCATATTTAAGGTGTAAAAGTACCACATTCCAGGACTGATGCCTAGTGCATCCTCAACAATCATGTTATAATCATATCGTGGCAAAACGCCAGAAAAAAAACGGCATCAAAAAAGTTGGCATTATCTCTAAGCACAACATAGCCAGCAGTGCTGATTATTTGCGCAAATTGGTTGAAGAAATTAAAAAATTCGACAAAGACATTTTACTGGATGAATACAGTGCAAAAACTTTGGGTGAAAAGACTTCTTACGACAAAGCCGCACTATTGCGCCGGTGCGATTTGGTGATCGTGCTCGGCGGAGACGGAACTCTACTAAAAGCCGCGCGCGCCGCCGGCAGAAGCAAACAAGCAATGGTAGCCGGCGTAAACATGGGACATTTGGGATTTTTAACAGGCTTCACTCCACAAAGATTTTTTTCGAGTTTGCCAAGAATTTTCGCTGGAAATTTCCACAAAGACGAAAGATTTTTACTTCGCGTCACGATGTATCGCGATGGTAAAAAACGCTACACCACTTTAGCTCTGAATGAAGCAGTTATTAACCAAGGCGGGTTTGCTCGACTCATTAAGATGATGGTAGAAATCAACCAGCGCCAATTGGCGCATTACAAGGCTGACGGACTAATAATAGCCACACCGACAGGCTCCACAGGCCATGCGCTTTCCGCAAATGGTCCAATTATTCATCCGCGCATAGAAGGTTTTGTTTTGGTGCCTCTTTGCCCGGCCAGGCTCGGCGTACGCCCAATCGTAATTCCAAATGACAGACAAGTTGTTATAAAGCTTGAGACACAATGGCGCGCAGAGAAAAAGCCAATCGTACTCACAATTGACGGCCAAATTACAATAAATTTAAAGCGCGGAGATTCACTCCGCATTCGCACATCCAGCCGCAAATTTACAATGATAAGGATGGCCGGACATAATTATTATAGAATGCTAAGGCAAAAACTAGGCTGGGGAGAATAAAGACACAGGGAGCAAAACTTGACTTTGCAAAACGGGCTAGAGATAATGACCCCCATTTTTTGGATATATGTCTGATGCACCAGCTGCACCCCATGAGCGCGAATTAGAAGGAGAAGAGAATCCCATTCGTGATCACGCTGAGCGCATAATGAGCGGAGGTGAGATCGGTGGAATTCAAAAAGCAACTCATGAAGCGTTGCTCCGAGTGATTGACCGTGTCTTTAATGACGAAACATTAATAGTCAACTTCAAAGGAGCGGATATTCGCAGAGTTGCGATGTCGGGCAACATAATAGCCGAAATATGGCGACGTATTCATGGAGACCCCGAAATGATCCAGCTTTTAACAATAGGTGATACTGAGATTCCACCGTTTATGCAAAGAACTGTTGAGCGAATTATCAAGCGTGCACACATTTTTCACATGGATGCCATACGTGAAGGCAAAACGGGCTATGACGTTGCCGCAAAGGGTACGGAGGAAACCAGACGAGCACTGATGAAATTTCTCGATCGCTATTATGGTTTTTCGGAGCAAACAGATCGTCCAGATTTGATGAAGACTCTAACGAAACAAACTTGCGTGGTGCATGGCGGCATGACCGGACTGGATTATATTACAGCAGGCTTAATTCAAAGAGCAGACAATAAGGGAGCAAAACATAATTTCGTTTGGCCTAGTAACAGTTTTGGCACGTGGCCATCCATAGCCAATATGCGAAGTAGAAATGGGGCGGTTGCAGATACTCACATCATTAAATCTGAACAAAAACACGGCCTGCATTTAACTCCCGAGCAGGTGACGACTTATTACAAAGAACATCAACCAGCTCCGGGCAAAACGACCTCGTGGTATATCACGCCGGTCGGCAATCCGTCCGGAACAAAGATAACTCCGCGTCAATTGCAAGGAACCTGTGAAGCAATTGTAAAAAATGATCCTGAGGCGGTAATTATTTTGGATCTCGTTTATTTACGCATGCTCAAAGTGGAAGAAGCGCGCGCACTAATGGCAGGCATCGTAGGCAACGCAGAGGTTTTCAATAGAGTGATAGTGCTCGACAGCTTTTCAAAAACACATGGCTTATGTGGCGAAAGAGCCGGCTTATTCTTCTCTGCTAACCCAGATCTATTCACAGATCCTCAAAACGTAATGATGCTACTCACGGCTGGCGTTAGCAAACAAACGGATTGCTTAGAGCGCGCGATAGCGATGTCATCCGATGGCGAAATTGCAAAGTTCGATAAATTACATGAATTCTGGAGAAAAGAAGTAGAAGGCTTATATTATTATCTGATTAAGAGCGGCGAATTTAAACATCTGTTCGATGAAGATCAAAGCCACATTAACGAAGCCGGCTTAAAAGATCCTACTAACCTTTATTTATGTCTCAAATTGAAGAATGGTGTGGATAGCAAACAAATTTTGGCGGAAACGCATTGTCTTGGCGTTGAAGACGGGAGAATGCAACCAGGCACATATATGCGCTTTGCTGTTGGAAAAATTAGGCAACCAACATTTGCAAAATATGCGCCGAAAAAGCCCGCTAGTACTTAGTGACATGCTGAATCGCCACGGCTCGGCCTGAGCGAGATGTTTTTCAGCATGTCCCTAGATCTTTTAACCAGTTATCCCTTCCACCACCGCCTTAATTCTTCTCACTCCGGAACTCGAAGCTTCTTCTCTTAAAATCTTAAAATGCTTTAAAACGCCAAGGTTATCAACGTGCGGACCGCCGCAAATTTCCTTACTAAAATCGCCCATAAAATAGGCCTTCACCTTGTCTCCGAGCGTTGAATATTTGTCTTCAAAAAGCCCAATCGCGCCCTTCTTCTTGGCATCCTCAACGGTCATCATTTCACATTTCACCGGCAAATCCTTGTTAATTTGCTCGTTCACAATTTCTTCGACTTTTTTAATTTCCTCCGGCGTCATTTTTTGAGGGTGGGAAAAATCAAAACGCAAACGATCTTTGGTTACGTTTGAACCTTTTTGAGCCACGTGAGAACCGAGAACAAGCCTCAGCGCAGCTTGCAGAAGATGCGTGGCACTGTGGTGCATTTTTGTGGCTTCGCTCGTATCGGCCAAGCCGCTGGCGAACTTTTGTTGAGCGCCGGCGCGGGATTGATCCTGGTGTTTTTTGAAGGCCGCGTCGAATTCTTCTTTAACATTTAGTAATGCACCTTTATATCCAATCCTTGCGAGTTCCTCCATCGTCATTTCTGGCGGAAAACCGTATGTTTCGAACATATAAAATATATCGACACCAGTCAGTACCTCTTTTTCTTCAAATAACTTTGGAATTTGCTTTAATCCTTTTTCGAGCGTCCTTTGAAATTGAATCTCTTCTTTATCAAATTCACTGACAATTCTGTCTCGATTTTGCAAAAGTTCCGGATAAATATCTTGATAAATTGAAACGTAAATTTTCGCAATTTCTGAAGTAAATGGACTATCTACGCCTATTTGCTTCCCTTTGCGAATTGCACGACGAATCAAGCGACGAACTATATAGCCCTGATCAATATTTGATGGCGTAACTCCTTGCCTATCTCCCATGATAAACGTCGCGGCTCGGAGGTGATCGGCGATTATTCTTACTGGAGTTGCTATGCCTGATTTCTCCCAATTTTCGTAAGAAACTCCGCCCTTTTTCATCAAAAACTTTATTTTTTCAATTGCATCCGCAAAGAGTTCCGTTTCAAATGGAGATTTTTTGCCAGTCAAAACCGCCGTCATGCGCTCAAAACCAAGGCCAGTATCCACATTTTGTTGCGTGAGTGGCACAAATTTCCCCTCAGCCGTTTTGTTATACTGCATAAAAACATCATTCCAAACTTCCACCCACTTTGCGTCATCGGGATCAAACTTTTCCGGCGCACTTCCCTCGCCCGTCCAATAAAACATTTCGGTATCCGGACCGCATGGACCCGTTTTACCCGCAGGTCCCCACCAATTATTTTTCTTTGGCAAAAACGCAATTCGAGCAGGCGGAATTCCAAGTTTTTTCCAAACTTCAGCTGACTCAAGATCACGCGGCGCGTCACTATCCCCCTCAAAACAAGAAATCGCCAACTGCTTTATATCTAGGCCAAAACCGCCCTCCGTCCACGGCATCGTCAAAAGCCCAAAACTCAGTTTTATCGCTTCATCTTTAAAATAATCTCCGAGCGACCAGTTGCCGAGCATTTCAAAAAAAGTAAGGTGAGTGGCATCGCCAACTTCGTCAATATCATCGGTTCGCACACATTTTTGCACATCCACAATTCTGCGTCCTGCCGGATGTGCCTCTCCCATTAAAAAAGGCACCAGCGGATGCATACCGGCGGTCGTAAAAAGCACCGTTGGATCGTTTTCCGGAATCAGCGACGCGCTTGGAATTTCTTTGTGCCCATTCTTCACAAAAAAATCAATGTACTGGCGACGGATTTGATTGGGAGTTGGCATCATAAAAATACGGGCTTTATTATAGCAGAATAAGAATTGGAAACTATTATTACTATAAAGCAATCTTATGTTCAACATATCTTTCTGCTAAAATTTCACAGTCATGGCTGAAAAGAACTTTTTCAAACAAAAGACTCTAGGCATCACTCTGATTGTCTGCGCATCTTTGGTGCTTGTGTTGACCCTGGTTTTGAAGCTTTGGTGGAACGAAAATGTAATCGGTTATTCCTCAATGTTGCCAGCTAAAGAGACTATCGCTTATGTTGAAATGCCGGAGCAATTGACCCCGATTGTGATTGAAAAAATTAAGGAAGAATTAGACCTGGATTGGAACGCAAAAGTTCTGCCAATGCTAGAAGGGCCGGTGGCTCTTGCATTAGTTAAAACAGAAAAAAAAGGCAGCTTTTTGCCATTTTTAATGTTGAACACCAAGTATCCTCAGTCAAAAGAGGTTTTTCCATTTTTGGAGGAATTTAAAAATTCGAAACGTACAATGAAGCAAACAGGCTCGGGTACAAGCGCCATTTTTGCGACCGATTACATGGCGTTCACGTTTTATGGAAACATGGTGATTATTTCAACTTCCGCAAGCGCGCTTGAAACCTTTAATAAATATCAATCACCGCTGACGGCGCATTTGAGCAGCGCGCAAGATTTTGTGCAAATTCGCAAGAATTTAAACCAGCCATTTTTTGCTTATTCAAAAGAGCGAGAAATTCCAAAGTCGCTTTATGCTTATTTATCACAATCGCTAAGCTCCGCGCCGTTTTTAACCGACGCATTCGCTTCTGTCGGAGCGGCGGCGGAGTTGCGTGGCGGCACGTGGTACGGAAGTTCTTATGCCATTCCGGAAAAGTCCATGCCTATTGGAACCGAACGCGCGTACCGAGCGCAGCTTCTTCAATTTCTGCCGTCGGATTTCAATATCTTATTAGCTGGCCAAAATCTGCCGGGACAAATCTCCAAAATTGAATCTTTAATAGAAGAGCAGCAGAAATTGCCCACGTTTAAAACCCTCTTTTCTTTAATAACAAAAGATTACCTCGGCGGTAAATTTCCAGATGAAATTCGCGAAATGTTTTCAAAAGAGTTTGCCTTTACCGTCACCGGAGACAAAGTGTTATTTATAGCCGAATTGCCAGAAAAAGATGCAGGAACGGGCATTGAACACTTACGCGCAGCCATCAAGACCGCCGCTGGAACTTTTACTCCGATTGAGCGCGAAGTTACTTTGCCAGACGGTAGCCGCGCCTTTGAACTTGTCCCTGATCCAAGCCAAGTGAAAGTTTTTAGCGAGCAATTTGAAGGAGTTGAAATAAAAAGCATACAGTTCGGCAAGCGTGGACAGACTATTTATGATGCCGCAGTCGGCGGCAAATGGTTCCTAAGCAACGATCTAGATTTAATCAGAAAATCGCTACTTTTGATAAAAGAGCCGGGCGCAAACATGCTGGAAAGCAAACAATATAAAGAATTCTTGCGGCCAATCCTAAAAAACCCAGAATTGCTTGGCATTTCTTCTGCATTTGGCACTAATTTCGCATTTTCAAAACGCACTTTTCCAGATCATATGGAAACGAATTTTGTGTTTGTGGTAGAGTAATCTTTAGCATGTACGTAATTTTATGAAGTTGATAATTCCAGACGATATTTCGGAAAGTTCGGCGCGCATCCGCCAAGTTGGGCTTATTCTAATTTCTGCGTTCGTAATTCTGTTTATCGTAAGCATTATTCATCTTGCGTTTAGCGGGCTGCGGCTCAAAAAAGACCTCGTGGGTAGCGCATCAAATGGCTTTGAAAAAATTCTAAACGGAGCGTTTGCGTTAAAAGACGCTCGGTTTGATGTGGCTTCGGAGCTTTTTACTCAGGCAAAAAAACAATTTGAGAATATAAAGACTCAAACGTGGTTCGCCGCTCCAAAATTTGTGACCGTTTCTTTTGGCGATCCGCTGTTTGACGCTGCAAATTCGCTAACTTCCGCTGGAAAATATTTGGCAACCGCCGGTGTGGAATTTACCGGTGCCGCGCGCGATTTAAGCATGCTGCCACAAAGTTTTTTCCGCGAGAACTATGTCTCTGATGGGGTTGTAAAAGCCTCACTAACTGAGAAATTAAAGAAACAATTACCGGCAATAACGGCTTCTGCAAACGCTTTACGCAAAGCCAACGAGGAAGTTCAAAAGATACCGGCGACGTTTATTCCTCGTGAGTTGCACGACCGTTTTAACTTTGCAAAAGAATCGTTAGATGCCGTTTCCGGAATGATAAAAACGTGGGAGGAGGACATTCCGGCGATTTTAAATTTACTCGGCGATGCGCAACCTCACACTTTTTTGGTTTTGTTACAAAACAACGCGGAACTTCGCCCGAGCGGCGGTTTTATCGGCAATTATCTGCTACTGGAAACCAACGACGGCTACATTACAAAAAATGAAGTTTTTGATATTTACAATGCAGATCACAAATTGGATTTGAGTCTGGCTCCACCGCCGGAACTAGCCGGCATAAACAAACGCTGGTACATGCGTGACTCAAATTACAGCGGCCACTTCCCCCTTTCGGCTAGCAAAGCCGCGTGGTTTTTGGAAAAAGAACGCGGTCCGGGAGTAGACACCGTTATTGCCATAGACATGAGCACGGTAGAAGAGCTACTCCGGCTAACCGGCTCAATAAAAATTCCGGAACTTTCGCAGCCGATTACCGGCAACAATTTTTCCACGATTTTTTCTTATGTGATTGAGTCAAAACTTTCCGGCCGCGACAATCCAAAAGCCATGCTTCATAGTTTTATTCCGATCTTCAAAAAACGGCTTATGGAGGCCGCTGATCCGTTTGTAATGTCCCAGCTTTTCGGCGCGGCAATACAGTCAAAACACGTTTTGGCATATTCAAAAGATGAGACTGTGCAGAGCTTTTTTGTGCGCCACGACCTTTCGGGCACAATGAAAGATCTTGAACCCAAAGAAGATTATTTGAATATCGTTCACACTTCCGTGGGCGGCAATAAAAGCGATAAATATTTGTATGAAGAAATTACGCATGACACTTATTTGCAAAAAGACAACACGGTAAAAGATGAAGTGACGATCAAACACACTCACATTTGGACTGAAGATACAGAAAAAAATGTTCGCGCTCTCATTAATTCATTCGGATTTAAAGATATTCCCGAGCAAATTTTAAACATTCTGGGCAAAGCGCCAAATATGCAGCGTTTGCGCGTTTATGTTCCGTCCGGTTCTGTTTTAGAGAGCTCGTCCGACCCAAATGCCACCACGAATTACGATTCGGAGACTAAAAAAACTTATTTTTCGGTCACGCTCAATACGCCGGTAGGCCAGGTAAAAAACGTACGGCTCAAATATCGTCTACCGTTTAAATTAGACCTCGGCATAGTAGACAAATACTCGCTGACCGTGCAAAAACAAGCAGGGCAAGACAACATCACGATTACCAAAAACGTGCTTCCAGACAGTGGAATCAAGAATTATAAATACTTCCCGGAAGGCGGCTCGTTTGACTCCGATGGCGTGTGGACAATGACGACAAAAGTAGACAACGACCTATCTTTTTGGGGTATTTGGGGGAAGTAAAAATCGCTAATTTATTTTGTGATTTTTCCCACCAAATTCCACTCCAGCGCCTTTTTAACTTTCACCGGCACAATTTCACCAATCAATTTCGGCGAACCTGCAAATTGCGTGCGCTTAGAATGTTCGCTCATCCCTTCGCAAATGCCATTTTTACAGCGTTCCACCAAAACATTCACGGTTTTGCCAAGAAAAAACCTGTTACGCCCAAGCGAACACGCCTTTATGATCTCATTTAAAGCCCGCCATCTTCTTTCTTTTTCTTTTTCCGGCACGTCATCCTTCATAATCTTATGAGCCGCCGTGTATTTGCGCATGGAATATTTGGACATGTACGCCATATCCCATTTTATTTTTTTATAAAGCGCGCATGACTTATTAAAATCTTTTTTAGTCTCTCCGCAAAAGCCCACAATAATGTCTGTAGAAATAGAACAATCCGGCATTACCTTGCGGATTTTTTTTATAAGTCCGACGTAATGTTCAACCGTATACGGCCTATTCATGCGGCGCAGAGTATTGTCGCTTCCTGCCTGCACCGGCAAATGAATGTATGGCATTTGAGTTTTTAGCGTTTTAACAGCGCTAATCAGATCATCTGTCATATCTCGCGGATGAGGCGAAGTCCAGCGCACACGGCACAGCCCGCGCGTTTTTAATTTATCAACGGCCTCCAGCAATTTCGTAAAATAAATTTTCCCGCCGGGTTTTAGAGCCTTAAATCTTTTTTCTTTTCTATCCAAAAAAGAAAGTCCGTAGCTGTCCACGTTTTGCCCAAGCAGCGTTATTTCCTTGCAACCGTCTTCAACCAATTTTTTACATTCCGTCAAAATTTCTTTCATTGGCCTGCTGCGCTCGCGTCCCCTTGTATAAGGTACGATACAGTACGCACAAAACTTGTCGCAACCGCTAGCAATAGGCACAAACGCCTGAAAGCGCGAATTATATTTCGGAATTATTTTAAAATAATTCTTCAAACTTCCAGAATCAATTTCGTCGAGCGCACCGCGCAACTTAAACTGCGGCGCAATTTCTTTGATAAGCTCCGGCAAGTTTGCGCAGTCTTCAATCCTAAAAACAAAATCCACGGGCACGAGATTTTTTACCAACTTGTCTTGCTCAAGTGCAGGAGATTTTTTTGTGGAAGTTTTCCTCACCATGCAGCCCGTGAGCGCCACTATCAAATTCTTCTTTTTGCGCTTCATTTGCTCAAACTTAACAAGCCTGCCAAAGACTTTGTCTTCTGCTTTTTGCTTAATTGAACATGTATTAAAGACAACCAAATTCGCATCTTCATCCCCTTTTGCCGGTGCAAAACCAATTCCCTCAAGCACCGCCGCAATGCGCTCGGAGTCGGAATAATTGAACTGGCATCCATATGTCTTTATTAGATATTTCATGATTATTAACCTACATTTTATACAAAATCAGCTCAAGCCCTGCGTAGTTTCACAAATCTCAGGTCCACCCTGCTGACAGGAGGGGATATAGA
>CAYHNW010000014.1:24319-31536 GCA_964358095.1 uncultured Candidatus Peribacteria bacterium | reverse complement strand
AAGTATGGCAGCGCAAACCAAATGCCGCAGTGGAAGAGTTGCCGGAAATTCGCGGTGAGGCGCCACAGACAAATCTGCAAACATGGGACGAATACGTTCAATGGTGGGGCGCCGGAAAAACAGATCGCCTGGAAGTTGTGAGCACGCAAGAATTAAAAGCGGCTTATACAAAACTCACGGCGTCGGTGGAAATTTCTCACGAAAGAGGAAACGACGATTTGCGCATCCGCAAGCCGGTTCAAGAAAAAATAGACACGATGGTGAAGGATGAAAAATTCATCCAAGAATTCCGCAAACTCACGACCGAAGGCTATAACATTATTAAGGACAAGCGAGAAGTAATATCAAATTGGGAACCAAACTTCCCTGAGCTTTCAAGAAAAATAAAAGCAAGAATTGGCCAGGACGTGAACGCCGCAGAAATGAACGCAGCACTCGGATCTTTAATGGTGGCCAGCTTCATGAACATTCAAAAGAAAAACCCAAAACAATCCCAAGAAGAATACAAAAAGTTTCTGGAGAGTTTTGAGCGTCCGATGCTGACCTCTATATTCCAAAAATATTATGAAGGAAAGCCGGAGGCGGAGAAAAAAGTTGCCGCCGCGGTGGACTGGATAATTAAAAAACTTGAAGGAGTTGATGTGAGCCAGGCCGGTGAAATGGTAAAGAGCGGTTACTACTTCTCTACTCTGGTAGGTATGGGAAAAGTTTATGGCATGCGCCGAATGTATAACTTCAATGAGACCGACGGCAAATATGGATTGGTTGGTGGCTCAAAAATGAATGTTGCAGACAAGGGAATGGAAGGTGAGATCGCGGACTTCTGGCTCAAAAAACTTTCACCATATAAAAGGGGGCTGGGCGAAAAAGAAAAAGGTTTGGAATCGCAGGAACAGATGAAAACGGCATTGCACTCCCCTCTCGCCATGAAACTTGTGCCAATGCTTGGGGTTCTGCTTTCTCCGGAGGAAATGGGTCAATTGACCAAATTTTATTCAAGCGACTTGGGCACAGAAGTAATTGATGCGAGCAATTTGCCTGTCGTTAAAAAACTTCTAACCTGGTGCGACAAAGTACGCACTGCAGAATTGGACGGCAAAGACCGCATAGAACTTGAAAATGGTTTTGCACTTTTGATAAAAGTGGAAGTAAAAATGGGTGTCTTTAAAAAGTGCGGAAATATTTCCGGCTTAATTAAAGAAGATTTTGCACTTTTGCACAAAGGTTCAAAAAAAGTTTATTTTGCAGCGATGAGCGAAGGATTTATAGACGTGGAAGCCGGCTACACCAGAGTGGATTACTCAATGATGGTGGGTGCCGCGATGCCGATTGTAAAACAAGAGACCGTTGGACGTGACACTGAAAATCCAGGGGCAAATGAAGGTGTTGGACAAATAGACAAAGGCCCGGCAAAAGCTGTTGATCCTTCTGGCAACGCCGGTGGCGGCGGAGCCGAAGAATAATAAATATTAAATATGAAAAAAATCATAGTAGTCATAACAGTTCTAATAATGTTGGTTGCGGCATTCATATTGCTACGACCATACCTAAACCAAAACTCCGACCTAAAAAAGGAGCTGTCTCCGTCTGGCACAGTTTCTAGTGGCGGACTTGAAGAATAAAAACATGATAAAAAAACACATAAAAATATTGGGAGTTCTTGCAATTGCATTGTTCGCAGCCATCACTATGACGGCCAGCGCTGCGACCCAGACGGTTGTAACATACCAAAAAAACTGCAGCTTGGCGGTGTATCCTTATAATCCTGATGCGCCACGAGACACTTTTGGTAACGCCAGAGTTAGCAATATTAATGAATTAGATGATGCAACTTGTGCGTCACATTTGCCTTATCCAACAGGTTTCCCAAGATCTTACCAACCACAACCTCCGCTTCCGGCTGAAAATCCGGTTAAACCGGGGTCAGAAAATCTGCGCGTTCCTTATGCATGGCACGCTCATGCTTATTACAACGACTCAAATCACCTTAGTGGGAGTGGCATCACTTATTATGAATCCTTTTTGGATAGGTTTGAAATTACTATTCAGCCGGATGCTTTTGAAAACACCACTATTGCCGATGTGCAATGTACATCCATGCCAATGCCGCGCGGATATGATTCCTTCCATGCGCTTGATTTATTGGACTGCGACGGCGTTGCAAACGACCTGTATGGTGGAACGCGCGTTACCAAAGAAGTTATCCCACAGACAAAGAATGTAAAAATCAAGTGGGCTTTTGCAGTTAATGATCCGCATAGCGGACGTCCAAAAATTTCGGGCAACAACGGTCGCCCCGATTTCACTTTATATTATGGCGACGGCAGTTCTTCAACTTTTGATTCAACACAGCCGGAAAATCGCAAAGCGGAATTTGCCGTAACTCTCCATACAAAAAACAATGGATCAATATGGAGCGCTACGACAACTTCCAGAGCGCTGATTGCGGACTTGGGAATTAGAAAGGCACATTACCCACAAAATGCACAAAGCGGATGTGTAAATAATGATATAGACAATGCGGCAAGCGGCTGGTGTTATTTGACACCTGCAGCCGGCGCACAAATTGAACCAAATGTAGTAACACCAAGTGACCCAGAAGGGCGCAATAGATATTTCTTCTGGCACAATGTTGGCAGCGTGGCATCAGTCTGGAAAAAACCTCCGCCACCGCCTCCGGTTAGCAGATGCGACAGCATAGATGTTTCTCCTACTCCAAATATATTTAATGTTGGACCGGGCGTGACCGAATTGCGAGTTATTGATGTAAACAAAACCGGCAACTGGGTCGAGAATTTTCAATGGGATTACACAAATCTTGGTCGTGGCGCTTTGTTGGTTGATCCAAATGACAGCAAACATGCGACTCTTACAAATCCGGAGAGAAACACTGTTGTAAATGTTGTTTCAGACACTCCAAACTGCCAGGCAACATGGAGCGGTGTAGAACAACCGCCGCCGGTTAGCAGCTGCGACAGCATAGAAGTTTCTCCAACTCCAAACGTGTTTAATGTTGGACCGGGCGTAACCGAATTGCGAGTTATTGATGTAAACAAAACCGGCAACTGGGTCGAGAATTTTCAATGGGATTACACAAATCTTGGTCGTGGCGCTTTGTTGGTTGATCCAAATGACAGCAAACATGCGACTCTTACAAATCCGGAGAGAAACACTGTTGTAAATGTTGTTTCAGACACTCCAAACTGCCAGGCAACATGGAGCGGTGTGGGACAACCACTGGTGTGCAACAGCATTACCATTGAACCACTGGAATTTGCAGCCGGCACAACAACTACGGTGCGAATTACACGTATTTACCCGCCAAACTGGCCAGGCACATTTAGTTGGACAATTAGCGGCAACAACCGTAATCATCTTCGTGCGAGCGCAGACACACGCAGCGCAGTACTGACAAATCCGCAGGCTAATGCAACCGTAACCATTCGCGCAAATGATCCAAATGCCGGAAACTGTGTGGCTCAATTGAGAGGCAGAGGACAACCGCCTGTATGCAAAAGTATCGTGGTAACTCCAAGCGAGTTCCCGATTGTAAGTGGATCTTCGAGTCCCCACGTAAATACACCTATAGACATATCCGTGCTGCCAAACAAATGGCCGGGCATATTTAATTGGAGTCTAAATGATCCAGGAGCGAATACCGTTATGGAGGTGGAACCAAATACGAGGCACGCCATATTGAGAGATCCTGTCGCAGGTACAACTGTCGAGATAAAGTCTTCTGACTTGCTCTGCCAAGCCATTTTGCGCGGCAGAGACCAACCACCGCCGGTATGCCGAAACGTCACCGTTTTCCCGACTCAATTTAATGTCGCGGACTCGGCGACCACGCTACAAATTATGAATGTTGATGCAGATCCGGGCTGGATTCCAAATTATAATTGGAGTTTGGTTAATCCGGGAGCTACCACTCAACTTGCGGTTGAAGACAACAAACTTACGGCCGTTCTTATGAATCCTACGGCGAGTACGGTTGTGACTTTGAGGTCTTCCGATGAAAGATGCCAGGCTGTGATTCCGGGTGTTGAGAATCCGCCTCCGCCAGAAGTCGGCCAATGCAGACTTTTGGAAATTTCCCAAGACCGAATCTTGCAAGGCATGCCAGATCAAACGCCTTTTGTGACGCGCCTTGATCTTGATCCTGGTGCTTTTAATGGGAACATCACTTGGACAAGTTTCCGCCACGGTCAGCCGTTTCAAACTTTTGTGCATCCCGCACAAGTTGGCGACAGAGCTTCTTTCACAAATTTAGATGAAGACGTGGAGCGCATAGTGGTCGAAGTAAATCCTGCCGGCCCAAATGCAAATTGCCGCAGAGTTATTTATCCGGAAGAAGCGCCACCGCTACCACCACCGCCGCTAAACCCGATGGGTGAACTTTCAAAAAGATCATTTGAAGTTACCTCGCACGGAAATGTCATAAGAAAAGGAGAAACTGCGGAATTCCAAATCACATTTACGGCGCTTTCCAAAGTGCCGGAAGTTGTGTTGCGCGATTCAATCCAGAACAAACTAATTGGCAACAGAGGCGGTGAAATTGAAGTCGTACGAGGAATCTATGGCGGCAGAGATTTCCGTATAGAAGACACCAGAATGGCAAATCCAGTACCGGAATGCGGACAAGTTGAAAGAGCTAATAGCTGGACTTGTTTTGAAGGCACACCGTTTGTGAATTCCGGTTTGCGCATTAGAAATCTAACTACAAACCAAAGGATAATTCTCATTTATCAAGGCAAGTTAGTGAGATCAAAAATAAACGAAAATTATTGTAAGAGACTTGACCCTTCTTTCTGCGGTGAACTGTTCACTAACGAAATCACCGATACTCTTGGCAACCGCTCAAGATCAACGCTTTACACACCTTGCCCATTCTTGCTCACGCGGGGCATTGGCGACGTGATAATGCAGCAAGACATGAGCGTTGGTTCAGATATCTCTTCGTGTGCCAAAATTCCAAACATTGAGGGACCAACAACTACAACGCCGCCGGAAGAAACACCCGGCTCACCAAGCACGGGTACGTCAGAGACTCTAAATATTCCACCTCACACTCTTTGCCAACAAAGCAATCGGGGCGATGCCTCATTGCCGGTTGGGTATAGGAATCCGCTAAAGAGCATGAGCAGCGCAATTTGTGAAGTTGCAATGACACTCAATGACATGCTAACGCCGCCGCAAATCCGCAAGGACGTGCTGGCAAATATTACCCGCATAACTAGGTACAATAATAATTTGGGGATTGGTCGCAACGTGACTGTTTCAAACTTGAACGAACCGCCGCTGGCAACAGCAAGCCCGAATTCCGACTTCCAAATTTATAAACTCAAGAATGGCAATTTGACTATTGATGCATATACGCCGCCTGTCACAAAGGGCGCGCGAACTTATGTTATCGAAAACGGCGACTTGATTATCAATGGCAATATTGCATACGACGAGACTGGCTACGACTTAACTAGTATAAAAGAAATTCCGGTAATTGCCTTCATTGTGATTAACGGCAATATAAAGATTGCGCCGGGAATTGAGCATTTATCCGGCATCTTTGTTTCTTTAAAGGGTGAAGGCATAGGCGCGCGCGCCAGCGGAAAAATAATGAGTAGCAGCGGCAATTCCGACAAAACTATGAGAATAGATGGAACGGTTTATGGGGATATTGAGCCATTATTCGCGAGCCGCAGTTACGTTGGCAATGCACGGCTTGGCCAAGGCACGATCGTTATTAACTACGATGGCCGCTTGTTTTACAACATGCCGCCGGGGTTAAAAGAAGTCTTGGAAATCGCGCCGGAACAGGTGGCGAGGTAAAGATCACAGTTCTGCTATAATAAGCCGCGTATGGCAGTATTTCTGTTTCATGGATCGGATACTTATTCCCAATGCGAGAAACTCAACTTTTGGAAATCCGAGTTTGAAAAAAAGCACGGTGGCAACATGAACATAAATATTTTCGATGGCAAAAATGCGAAGGCCAATGAAATTTTTCAAGCTGCATCTTCCATGCCATTTTTGGCAGAAAAGCGCCTTACTATTGTGCAAAACTTTTTAGCAGAGGGTGACTCTGACGAAAAATCCGTGATGGCGGATTTTGTGGAAAAAGTTCCCGACTTTTCCGTGCTAGTTTTTAGCGAAACGACTGATGACGTGGACAAACGCATAAGCATTTATAAGAGGATCCAGAAAGCTGGAAAGAGCGTGGAGTTTACACACATGGAGGGCGGTAAACTACTCGGCTGGATAGAAAAAAAAGTGGAAAAACGCGGCGGCCGCATTGAGAAAGAAGCCGTTATATTTTTGACGGAGCTTGTGACAGGAGATTTGTATCGCTTGGAGAATGAAATCGCAAAACTGGTGGGTTATGCCGGAGACAGGCCGATTACAAAGAGCGACATCGAGCTTTTAGTGGACACACAATTGGCAACTTCTATATTCCGTCTCACCGATTCAATCGGATTAAAGAATCAAAAGGGTTCTCTGCAAAATCTGCATAAGTTAATTGAAACGGGCGAGGAGCTCCACGGAATTCTACATATGATCATGCGACAATTCAGAATTCTTACGAGTGTGAAGGATCTGGTTATGCAAAAACTTTCGCGCGATGGGATTGTGGCCAAAATCCACGAACATCCTTTTGTGGTTTCAAATACAATGTCACAGTGCCGTAATTTTTCTTTTGACCAACTCAAGCTCGCTTACAGATTGCTTATAGAGATGGATACTAAATTAAAGAGTGGCGGCATAAAAGTGCTTGCCGGCGACAACCGTGAATTCGTGCTGGCGCTGGATAAACTGGTGCTGGATTTGTGCCGGTAAAGGCTGTTCTCTTACAACGCCCGCCCATATTCCGGATACTCAATTTTTTCGTGACAGTATTTTGCCAAATTGTCATGTTGATGCCCAAGAAAAGTAATTTCACGTTCGTTAACTTCTGTTCTGTTTATAAAAGCGTCCATTTTTGCAAGAATAGCGTCGAATTTCTTATTTTGCCGTTCTTCTAGGGCATTGACGGCACGATCAATGTTCATTGTATTTACACCTACATATGCCGCAAGTTTTCCATTGACCACCGCGAAATTTCGGTCAATCTGAATAAATTTACTATCTATTTCTGCAAATTGTTTATCAATCCCTGCAAATTGTCTGCCAATCCCTGCAAATCGTCTATCAATCCCTGCAAATCGTCTATCAATCCCTGCAAA
>CAYHNW010000014.1:9781-24219 GCA_964358095.1 uncultured Candidatus Peribacteria bacterium | reverse complement strand
CAATCCCTGCAAATCGTCTATCAATCCCTGCAAATCGTCTATCAATCCCTGCAAACTTCTTATCCATCTGTTTACCAAATAATTTAAAAGCTTGTTTTAGTTGCGAAAGTGTAACAGGTTTACCAGCTGAAGAATTTTGTTTCATAAAACATTTTAAAGGACTTTTAAAATATTCCGCAAAAAACCAAAACGCAAACATTTGGACTTGCGGAATTATTAAATTTTTGTGAACTGGCTTGCGCTGCTAAATTCCGGGTTTCTGTTTGTGCCAATCCGTGTTTTTTTGGTAAACCGCCCCAACTTTTAAAATCAATGGTTCTGCGAACTGCTTTCCGATTATTTGCATTCCAATCGGGAGTTTTTTGCTAGAAAACCCACATGGTACGGCCAGCGCCGGAACTCCCGCTATATTTATGCAAACCGTAAAAACATCTTCCAAATACATTTTCACAGGATCGGCGGAATTGTCTCCAATTTTAAATGCCGTTGCCGGTGTGGTTGGAGCCACAATCACGTCCACATCATTCAAAGCTTTTTCAAAATCCTGGCAAACGAGTGTGCGAACTTTTTGCGCTTTTAAATAATACGCATCGTAATAGCCGGAAGAAAGCGCGTAAGTTCCCACCATTATTCTGCGTTTCATTTCATCGCCAAAACCGGCCTCGCGAGCTTTTAAATAATATTCGTATAAATCTTGCGGGTCGCCGGACGCAGCCGGCCCATAGCGAACTCCATCGTAGCGTGCCATGTTTGCGCTAACTTCAGACGGACAAATTATGTAATAAACGCCAAGCCCGTATTTGGTATGAGGAAGGCTTATTTCTTTAACTTGCGCACCGAGTTTTTTTAAATTTTCAATCGCCAAACGCACCGATGCCTCAACCTCGCCATCCATGCCCGGAATAAAATATTCTTTTGGCAAGCCGACTTTTAGTCCCTTCAAATCTTTTGCGCTCAGATCTTTTGTATAATCCGGCACTGCTACATCCGGCGTTGTGGAGTCAAATTTATCGCGACCGGCAATTATGTTCATAATAAGCGCTGCATCCTGCGCATCTTTTACAATTGGTCCGATTGTGTCGAGTGACGATGCCATTGAAATAACGCCAAAGCGCGAAACTCGGCCGTAAGTAACTTTTAGTCCGGTAATTCCGCAATAAGCGGAAGGTTGGCGGATTGAGCCGCCGGTATCTGTTCCAAGCGCATAAATGCATTCGTCGGCCGCCACCGCAGCTGCCGAACCTCCAGAAGAACCGCCAGTCGTGCGAGTGATGTCCCACGGATTGTGTGAAGTTCCAAAACAGGAAGTTTCTGTGGAAGCGCCGCACGTAAATTCGTCGGTATTCGTTTTTCCAACCAAAACCATTCCGGCAGATTTGAGTTTTTTTACAACCGTTGCGTCATATGGCGGCACAAAATCTTTTAGAATATTCGAGCACGCCGTCGTGCGAACTCCCTTTGTACAAAAAACATCTTTTAGCGCCATTGGAATTCCATGAAGCGCGCCGCGATCATCCCCTTTTGCCAACTCATTATCGGCATTTTTAGCTTTTTCAAGCGCCAACTTGTCTGTAATCAAAACGTAAGAATTCAACTTAGGCTCAAGCGTCTTTGCCCTCTCAAGGCACGCTTTCGTAAGCTCCACCGACGAAAACTTTTTTGCACGCAACCCCTCTGCGGCTTCGTGAATTGTAAGACTTGCAAGCGACATATTAAAAAACGTTTTTCACTTTTATCTGATTTTTTTCAACAGGCAAATTGGTACATTTCAAAAGTTCGGCCGGATCCGCAATTTTCTCGCTCAAAATCTCATCTTCACGCAAAATGTTCACGAGTCCGGTCACTTGCGCCGTCGGCGAAACTCCATCCGTATTCACCTCATTCAACTGCTCAACATAATCCAAAATACCCGAAAGCTGCGTCTGGAATTTCTCAATTTCAGCCTCGGTGAGCCCAAGCCTGGCAAGCCTGGCAACATTTTTTACTTGGTCTTTGGTTAACTTCACGCGAGAAGTCTAACAAAATCTGGCCTTTTCATCCACTCCGCCAACAAAACCTTAAGGACATGCTGAAAAAAATGCTACAATTGTTGAGCTATGGAGCTTTACGACCAGATCCGCAAAATTTCCTTCATATTTTTCTTGGTCATAGGTCTAGCTCATTTCTTATCTGGCATGGCATTTGTAAACAGTTACTTCTTGCCAGAAAGCGGACTTATTAATCGCGTTCTCTTTATCCCGTTTGTGCTTTGCGCCATAACTTACGTACTTTCTAACATCAAATATCACTTACTTGAATACGGCAAAGATTCCAAGGCAATGAATATCGCGTTTATAGTTTTTGGTGTCGTCATTTTTATAAGTTTGCTTGTGATTGAGCTTTTGGTTGTTGACTCGCCCACTCCGCTCACTCAGGCCAGGATTTTATGAAAAAAGTAATAGCATTCGGAACTTTTGATCACTTTCATGCCGGCCATGAATCTTATTTGAAGCAGGCAAAAGAACTTGGCGATTATTTAATTGTGATAATAGCGCGTGACAGAACTGTAAAAAGCATAAAGGGACACCTTCCCACCCACGACGAGAAACATCGCCTAAACGCCATTAAGAAGAGCACAATCGCCGATAAAGTTACGCTCGGCGAGAACGAAGATAAATATGCCGTGATACGTCACTTCAAGCCTGCTATTATTGCACTGGGATACGACCAGTTTGCATTCACCTTCAGGCTTAAGAAGTTTTTAATTGATAACAAACTGGATTCCAAGGTGGTGCGCTTAAAAGCTTATAAGCCAACCGTCTATAAAAGCTCACTAATCCGCAATCATGAAGCAAAACTCATTCCTAACGCTGCTGCGTAAAAGCATTGGAAATATCGCCCGCAATTGGCTGGTGGCCGTGCCAACCGTTCTTGTAATTGCGATAGTTCTTACCATGTTTCATGGGCTGCTTGTAATTCACGATGGCGCGCAAAAAGCGCTTAAGGGCGTGCAGCAAAAGTTTTCACTGACTGTTTATTTAAAGGACGATGCCGATCCATTTGAGGTCGGGAATGTGATTACCGAACTTGAGAAAAATTCCGCGGTGGTTCCTCCGGTGACTTATACTTCCAAAGAAGCCGCTTGGAATCTGATGAGTAAGACTTTTGCGCTCGATAATGAGCTTTTGAAGAAGTATAAATTCTCGTTACCTGCCAGTTTAACCATTACGCCACGCGCACCGGAAGATGCCGCCGAAATTGAGGATTTTCTTGAGACAAACGCCGCAAACCTGACGAAAAGTTCACCATCAAAAAACGATAAACAGAAAAATATTACCAACCAAATGGTGGAATTTGTGGAAGGCGTGCAACGAACCACTCAACGCACGCTCCTTTTCTTCATACTGCTTTTTATAGTTGGTGGCGCACTGCTGGTGAGCAGCACTATTCACTTGGCCATTACCTCACGCAGGCTGGAAATAAATATAATGAAATTAGTGGGTGCGTCTTTTGCCAAGATAACGATGCCATTTGTGATTGAAGGGCTTGTATTGAGCATTATTGCCTTTGCAACACATATGGTTCTTTTGATTATAGTTCCGGTTGGACTGGCAATGACAAATCTACAATTAAACGCGTTGGCATTTGAATTCTTGGCAACGGTTGTGCTTGGTACAGTCGTGAGTTATCTCACAGCCACTCTTCATCTTCGCAAAAAGACCGTATTTTAAATTATGCAACCAAAGAAACTTTCCGGAATTGTATTGAATAATAAGCCGTATCTTGAGTTTGATCGCAGGATTTCTGTTTTTTCTCACGAGTACGGAAAAATCAATGTGATGGCAAAAGGCGTAAGGAAAATTACAAGTCATCGCGGTTTTCACCTGGATTTGCTGAGCCATGTAAAAATGGAAGTTGAAGAATGCGGTAATGGCGACTCTCGCATCCTTTATTTGCGTGAGATTTCAACGATCAATCAATTTTCAAAAATGAAAAGCTCACCACAGAATTTTGCAGCCGCGTGTTTAATAAGTTCATTTTTACAACGCATTCTGCCGGAAGACACCTCTCAAAAAAGGCTTTTTAACCTGACGAAAAACACCTTTGAAGCTTTAGACAATGTGAACAAAACCAACACCAAGCAAACACTGCTTAATTATTTTCTAAAAATGCTGCGTGCGCTTGGCTATATGGCAAAAACCCTGCCACAAAAAGATGTGCGAAAAACTCTTTGGGAAAGACTATCTCACCTTGATCCTCAATTCAGTTTAACGGCTCGACGCACGCTTTGGACTTTTTCCAAATTCGACAGTACCGAATCCAGTTGATCAAAATACTCAATCTCGACGATAAAATTGAGGATGCTATTCTCCATTTCTTTTTCGCCTTGTGAGAAATCAATAATGTTTATTTTGCTTTCTACAAATATACTGGAAATATCGCGTATAATCCCAACTCTATCCTCAACTTCAACTCTGATGCTAATTGGATATTTCTTTATTCCTCCTGCAACTCGCACTGGAATTAACCTCGCATCCTTCATGTTTTGCAGAACTGGGCAATCTTTCTTGTGTATAGAAATGCCACGACCGCGCGTCACATAACCCACAAGTTCATCTTTAAAACTTGCGTCGCAGCAACGTACAAAGTTATATGGCATATTTGGCTCGCCACCGATATAAACCTCCGGTTTTTCTTTTTCCTCAACCGGAATCTTTTTGGGCTGAGTGGCGACCTCCATTTTTTTCTCATGCCTTCTCCCAATAAGCAACTCTTCCAATGTAAATACCCTTTTTAAAACCGTACACGGCAGAAATGCGCCTTTACCAATATCTTTGAGCAAATCTTGCCGATCTTTCAAAGATAATTTCTTGCCATCCATCACACGCAGCGCACCTAGGCTGTCGTCTAACGGTGGCTTTCCAAGTTGCTGCAATTTCTCGTTAAGAAGCCTTTTACCGTCTTTCAAGTTTTTATCCCCGTCGAGATTTCTAAACCAAGCACGAACGCGATTGCGCGCGTGGGCTGTCCTAACAAATGAGAGCCAGTATTGGCTTGGCGCAGCATTTTTGCGAGTTATAATGTCCACTACTTCGCCATTTTTTAGTGCGTAATTTATTGGAACTATGTTGCCATTAACTTTTGCCCCAACGCACATATTTCCAACGTCAGTGTGAACTGCATAGGCAAAATCCACAGGGGAAGCACCTATTGGCAAATCTTTTACGTCTCCTCGCGGGGTCATTACAAATATTCTATCGTTAAATAAATCCACACTAAGGTTCTCCATTAGTTCGCTGTTGTTCTTAATATTTTTTTGAATCTTTTCGAGTTTCAAAATCCAATCCTTGTGCTGTTTAAGCAAAGGAGCAGAGGTGGAAGCCACGGCTTGTTCAAGGGTTGCAGGTGTCTTATCTTGAGCTTTTTTTAGATCACACGCCATTCCGCCAAACCCGACTGATTTTTCTTCCTCATACATCCAGTGAGAAGCAACGCCGAACTCGGCATAATTATGCATCTCGCTTGTTCTTATTTGCACTTCCGTTGGTTGCATATGATCTTTTTGACCAAGCCCCATCACGGTTGTATGTAAACTTCTATAACCGTTTATTTTTGGCACCGCCACATAATCTTTAAATCTATTAGCAAGCGGAGTGAAACAATTATGCAAAATTCCAAGTGTCGTATAAATATGCCCGGTGTACTCTTTTCCATATTTATATATATCGGGCAAAATTACGCGCATCGCAAAAATATCAAATATCTCATCTACCGAATCTTTGCCTTTCTTCTGCAGTTTTCTGTGAATTGAATATGTACTTTTAGCGCGCCCGTCAACGACGGCCAAAATCCCCTCTTTTGCCAGCGTTTCATTTAGAACTTTCTTTGCATTTTCTATATATTGCTCGCGCCATTTCTCCGTTTTCATAAGCTGGCTGTGAATATCTTCATAGACTTCAGGATTCAAATTCTTAAAACAAAGGTCTTCCAACTGGCTCTTTAAGCGATATATGCCAAGTCTGCCGGCAATTGGCGCGTACACGTTTAGAGTTTCGTGCGCTATTCTAAGACGTTTTTCCGGTTTAATAAATTCAAGAGTCCGCATATTATGAAGCCTGTCGCACAGCTTGAGTAGTACCACGCGAAAATCTTTTGCCATTGCCAAAAACAGCTTTCGCAAATTATCAACCTGAGGATCATTTAATTTTGAACGCACCTTGCTCAATTTAACCATGCCCCAGCAAAGACTTTTTACGTGCTCGCCAAATAGAGCTCCTATTTCTTCCAGAGTTTTTGTCGTATCTTCGGCCACATCGTGCAAAAGAGCCGCAACTATGGTGTCCTCATCCGGATGGAAGTCCAACAAGATTTGAGCAACCGAAATCGGATGAATTATATACGGCTCACCGGAAAATCTTTTCTGTTCCTTGTGAGCTTCTTTCGCAAAATCAAAAGCGCGCAAAACACGACCTTCATTTAGGTCTGGAATATGGCGCTTTGCTGCCTCTATGATTTCGTAAATTATATTGACCATAAAAGCAAATAATTATATCTGTTTTTTCGGCAAAAAGTAAAGCAAAAAGCCCACTTAAGCGGACTAATAAGCAGGCCTCCTCGCTACCTTGCCTATCCGGCAGGCGGACGGCTCGGCCTGGTTGATCTATTTTGGAGTGGCAAACTGATCCTGAAATCCTCCTCCTGGCTGCGTAATGTAATCCGCCCCTTCTGTAACTGGAAGAAAAGAATAGCCAGTCGTTCCGCTTAATTTTTCACGCGGGACATCTCCAAACTCGACAGGAACTATTAGTTGCAAATCCGATCCGCTCACGTCATATACCTTCATACCGGTGACTAATGGTTCAAAATTCAACTCAATATCTCTTATGCGAGCACCCATTTTTGGAAGACCTCTATCGTAAAAACTTTGAACTTTTTGTAGAGCTTTAAATCGCGCCCTAAGAGCAACCGTTTCGCGGCTGGTGCGAATAAAACCATTCAAAAGATCTTGTGATGTTTGTGGATTTAGAGCGTTGAGCTGCTCAAAGAAATTTGCGTCCGAGATTTCTTGCTCTTTGGCCTGCGGAGTGTACTGCACTTTTATAACATCTATTTCTTTTTGAATTGCCTGACCTGCATCAATGCCGTCATTGTAGAGTTTGCGCAAAACCGCGAGATGGCTTTGCAGAGCGCCCCTGCGGTCAGTGGCTTTGTTCAGCAGCTCATTCACCTTTGTGCCATATTCATTCTGGAGTCGCTTAAATGTCATTATGTAAGATCCGAGAGTTGTAGTTTCCGGTGATTCTTGGCCAATTGCAATTACAGAGGCAATGCCGGTATCGGTAATCGCTGAAATATTAATTTCTTCCACTGAACCAAGTTTTTCTGTAGTTGTAATGCCTGTGCCCTCATTTGAAATTTCTGGTTTGTTTTGCTGAGGTGCAATCTGTGACGACGTTCTGTTTGTGTAATATTTGTAACCATAAAATCCGCCAATGCCGAGTGCAACGAGTAAAATTATGCAGCCTACGAATTTAAAAATACTGCCGGGAGTTAGGTTTAATTCGCGCAAAAAATCCTCAAATTGAGAAGCAAGCCCGGGTTCCTCTTCCAGAGTTTCCAAATCGTTTTGACCACTTTCTGCCTCAGGAATACTCACAAGTTCGCCTTCGAGAACTTCTTTTTTAGGTTCGAATTTTGGTTCAGGTTCTGGTTCAAGTTTTTTTTCTGGTTTAGGTTCGAATATTTTTGCTTCTGTAGGTTTCGGCTCGATAGGTTTTGCCTGAACAGGCTTAGGTTCTATAGGCCTGGCCTCCACCGGTTTTACCAGTGTGGGTTTAGATTCAAAAATCGGCTTTGCTTCAATGGGTTTTTCTATAGGCTTTTGCTCAATCGGCTTTGGGGGCGGTGGCGGTGGCCCAGATGCCGCCGGTGTTGGTGCTGGCGTTGGCGCAGTCACAGGTTTTGGAGCAATAATAGGATCTTTAACCTCCGGCTGCGGTTTTGGAAACGTCGGACTTGGCTGAGGAGCAGGGATGGGTGCGGGTGCTAACTCTGGCTTTGGCGCGGGCGACGGTGTTGGAACAGGCGTAGGCGTTGGCTTCGCTATCGGCGCAGATCCAACTCCCCATAAACTCAACAAATCGGACGCATCAGCTTCTCCGCTCGTTTTATCATTTTTTGGCTGTCCGCCCGGAATTGGTTGCGGCGGTTTTTGTTCGTCTGCCATAAGATATTTTTATTCATTATATTTTACCACAAAAACGGCAAACTGGGAACCCCAAAGGACGTATAGAAAATACTAATTCCTAGCCAACTTTTGTCAACGTCTTTATCTTGGACAACAGGTTAACCTCACGATAGAATGTTTAACCGAATTTAATCAAATTTTAACCCTATTTTTATGGCAAATATGCTCGTTCCTTTTGCGGCCATTGCCGCTTCGGCTTTAGCCCTTCTGTATGCGCTTTTTTTGGTCCTTATTATTTTGCGATACTCAAAAGGATCCGAAAAAATGCAAACTATTGCGACTTACATTCAAGAAGGCGCAAAAGCATATTTGAATAGGCAGTCTCTCACAATTGCAATTGTGGCAGTGGTGCTCTTTTTTGTTTTAGCATTCGTATTTCAAAAGAATGGATTTTTGTTGGCATCCGGTTTTATAGTTGGCGCATTTTTCTCTGGTTTGGCCGGATATATCGGCATGTCAATTTCTGTAAGGGCAAATGTGAGAACCGCCGAAGCGGCTCACAAGAGCCTTGGCCATGCGCTCAAAGTCGCGTTTCAGGGCGGATCGGTTACGGGTTTTGCAGTGGTAGGATTGGCACTGCTTGGAGTAAGCGGTTTCTATATAATTTTCCAAAAAGTTAGCGGCATCCCACTGACCGCCGTTCCAAACCTGCTCATTGGATTTGGATTTGGCGCGTCTCTCGTTTCTCTATTTGCCAGAATCGGTGGCGGAATTTTTACGAAAGCCGCCGACGTTGGCGCAGACTTGGTTGGCAAAATTGAAAAAGGAATTCCGGAAGACGACCCGCGAAATCCGGCCGTAATCGCAGACAATGTCGGCGATAATGTTGGTGACTGTGCCGGTATGGGTGCTGATCTTTTTGAGACTTACGCTGTCACTCTAATCTCCGGCATGATTTTGGCAGCATCGGTCATAGGGACTCAACAAAGTATTGAATATCCGATGGCACTCGGCATCGTAGCCGTGATCGCCTCCATAATTGGCAGTTTCTTTGTGAGACTCGGCAAAAAGAAAAATATTATGGGCGCTCTATATAAAGGATTGGTTGCAACGGGCGTAATTTCCGGAGTTGGTTTTTATTTTGTAACTGACTATTTGTTAAAGGATATTAAAATTTTCTACGCGTCGCTTATAGGTCTTGTTGTTACGCTTTTAATCACTTTAATCACGGAGTATTACACTTCTACAAAATACAAACCGGTGAGATCAATCGCAAAGGCGAGTGAAACCGGCAGCGGTACAAATATTATTACAGGACTCGCGGTTGGGCTTCGTTCCACGTGGGCTCCGGTGTTGGTGATAGTAGCCGCAATAATCGGTGCTTATTATCTTGGCAACACTTCCACTCTTGCAAATGGCGTTTACGGAATTGCGGTGGCGGCCATAGCGATGCTTTCCACAACCGGCATGGTGATTGCAATTGATTCTTACGGTCCAATTACAGACAACGCCGGCGGTATTGCAGAAATGGCTGGGCTACCAAAAGAAGTTCGCGTGCATACGGATGAGTTGGACGCAGTCGGCAATACGACAAAGGCCGTCACAAAGGGCTACGCAATCGCTTCTGCAGCTTTGGCCGCTCTTGTACTCTTCCAGGCATATACGGAAGAAATTTCAAAAACCGTCGGGTCTCTAACTTTTGATATCAGCAATTATTTGGTTTTGGTTGGATTAATTATTGGCGGCTTATTACCATATTTATTTTCATCAGCCGCAATGGCATCTGTAGGAAAAGCTGCTCAGGAAATCGTCACGGAAGTTCGCAGACAGTTTAATGAATTAAAGGGAATCATGTCTGGCAAAGACAAACCGGAATACGGCCGTTGCGTAGACATCGTTACCAAGGCCGCTCTCAGAGAAATGATTTTCCCGGGTATTTTGGCAGTCTCATCCCCTATAGTGGTCGGATTTCTGCTGGGGCCAAGAGCGCTTGGCGGCATGCTCGTCGGCGTAATCATTTCTGGGTTTTTGCTCGGGCTCCAAATGTGTACCGGTGGCGCCGCGTGGGATAACGCCAAAAAATATATTGAGCTCGGCAATCACGGAGGAAAAGGATCAGAGGCTCACAAAGCTGCCATCGTCGGCGACACCGTCGGAGACCCATTTAAAGACACGGCCGGTCCGGCCCTCAACGCATTAATCAAAGTAATCAATACGGTTGCCCTAATTATTGCTCCGCTTATCGCGGCTTACAGCCTAATGTCCTAATGAATAATTTTGCTCCAGATCTGCACACGTTGCTCGCAAAGCTCGAAAGATTCGAGGAACGGTTTGCTGTGCTACTTGGCGATAGCGGTCTGGAACTTCGCTGGCCAATAAAAAACTTGCCGGACAATGTTAAACTGGGCGATACTATTGCGCTTAAAATAAGCACCACGAAAGTTGAAGACGACGAAAAATATGCCAACATGCGCAGGCTGCTGGAGGAACTGATAAATTAGGGACATCAACTATTTCTTCGCCGGTTTTTCAGCCGCTGGAGCGGAAGCGGCGACAGCTGGGGTTCCTGGAGCAGCAATACCCGGCACCGCTGCAGCAGCGCCTTCAGCTGGAACAGCTGCGACTTCGGCCGACTTGGTTTCTTCTTCAGCTCGCGGAGGTGTGGCCGTTACTACGGTATCTTCCGGATTGTCCAAAACTTTAATAGTGGATGGCACCTTCAAATCTTTGACGTGCACTGAAGTCTTAAAGTCTACTATCGGCGTAACATCAACTTCAATCCCGTGAATAAGATCTTTTGGCAAACACTTAACTTTAATCTCATGTTTCTGAATATCCAAAATACCACCCATGTTCTTTACCGCAGGGGCAGTGCCAATTATTATTACCTTCACAGAAGTTGTAACCTCCTTCTGCATATCCACATGTATAAAATCAACGTGACTGATCTTATCGGACAGTGGATCGTACTGAATATCATAAACTAGAACTGGCGTTCTTTTACCATCAACATTTAACTCAATGATTGTGTTTTCGCCAGCCTTATCAAAAATCTTTTTAAAAGCCTGATAAACAAGCGCAAGTGACATATTTGTCTGTGACTTCCCATAATATATGGCGGGTATCAAACCCTTTGTGCGGAGATCACGAGCCTTACCTTGATCTCTTTTTGTTGCGTCTAATACAAATGAATCCATAGCGAGGGCAATTCTACTTGTATTTTTAAATCAAGGCAACAGTATTTTTCAGGTTACAAAAGACCCCCACCATGGCGGGGGTCTTTTAGTAGATATTAAGACTAAAACCCTTCTTCTTCCTCTGATGAAGGGAAGAGCTCCTCTTCATCGTCTGAAGGAGAGAAATCATCTTCTTCAGCGTCAGCCCGCACCGTAGATGTTGTAGCGGAACAATTTACTCCCGGCTCCAATACCTGGTAAGCCTGGTTTGTAACTACAGCACCTTGAGCACGGTTGAAAGCCACTGCTGGACCAAAGTTTGTACCATCGGTCGTGTCCATCACGCCGTTAGCGCGAACATTTGCAACAGCTTCTCGCTCTGCAAGAGACAAGTTCTGAGTATCAGGAGTCAAGTATTCCTGAATATTCTCTGGCTTTTCCATCTTGTCACCGAGTGCCTCGTTCATAAGCACCGCAATATCAATACGTTCAGCCGGAGCATTTGGATCTCTCAAATCTTGCGCAAACGGAACGCCTTCATCACGAAGAGCATTGACGAATGGCAAGCACCATTCCGGCGCACCTGGAACAGTTGGAGCAGTATCATCAAAATCTATTGTTAGATCGCCCGTCTTTTCAAGAATTCTGGCAACTCTAGTAATAGCTGCACACTTTGTTTCCACAGCTGCAGGTTCAACCTTTGTGAGTTCTCTTGCAACGAAACCGCAGCTCTTAGCATTTAGAAGTGGAGCCGCATACCAATCTTTGAAATTTGCTGCATCAGTACCGGCAACTAAACCCTCGCTAACTTTATTGCTAACGTCAGTTGCATTTGTTACAGCAATGTTTGCCAACTCTTCTTTTACCTTGGTCAGAATTTCTGCGTCATTGGCACCGGAAGCTGCATAGACCTGAATTGAAGTTAAGCTTTCGTTGATTGTAGTTACAGCCATTGAGCTTGGCGGAGACTGAATCAAGCTGTTTATTGTAGCATCAATCAGAGTGTCTGCTCCAGATGGAACAACACGCTTAAGTGAGTCTGCTTTGTCTGCCAAATCTGAAATTGTGCCAGCAACCGTTTGCTGAACCATTTCGTCAGAAATTCTAGCAATGTTACCGACTGCCGCGCTGGATTGGTCGTTCAATTCAATCGCAGAAGCAAGTTTGGTTGCCATTTCCGACATTTTCTCATTTAAGGCCAAGATCGTCTTTTGTGCCTCATCAAGTTTGGCCGTAAGTTCGGTGAGCCGTCTTTCTGCCTCAACAAGTTGACTGGTAAGAGCTTTATCACCTGCTTTTGTCCCTTCTTCCGAACCCGCCTTTCTCATTCTGCCGATTCTTTCCTTAAATTTAGATTTTAGAAGTTCACTAGGATCTACCAAGTTTCCCATTTGTTCTCTCTTCATGTAGTCCATGGCTATAAACTTGAGACCTTCTAAAGTTTCAAAGTCGTCATTTTCACAAGCCGTGAGACCTTCTTCTATAAGATCCCTGGCTTCTTGAGGTGGGCCTTTTCTTGAACCTTTTTCAAGCATCTTTTTTCCCTGTTTGAACATGTCGCAGATATTCGCAGACTCCATGCCCTGTTGAGCTTGAATCCTTGAATCTTCAAGTTTAAGCATCAAGCTATCTATGCCGAGGTAGCGTTGTACCGGAGGTTTACATTCGTCCGGAATTTGCATAGGACCCATGCCCATTGGTGGCCGCCCCATCATCGGTTGTCCTTGAGCGGTGAGAACAGATGTTCCGAATGGATTAAATCCTTGGAAGTTGTTCTGGCCTTGGTCACCATAATTATTCATCTTCTCTTTTATCATCCTTTGCATATCCTCCGGCATGTCCTGAAAACCCTCCATTGGTGGTGGCATGAAATTCATCGAACCTTGATCCATTGGTGGGGCAAACTTGCCCATTCCGTATCCTTGACATGAATCCGGTGGATAAAATGGTTGTGAAAGTTCCTCAAGAGAAATTCCTTCCTTAGAGAGGACACTAAATGGATTCTGGCAACGATCTTTGAGTTCACCAATCACTCCCTCAAATACTTTTAGAACTTCATCTGGAGCGCCATCTTCTTTCATATAAGTATAATCCTCCGAAAGACGCTTTTGAGTCTCGCAAGCACCGTATACGGCACCTGTAATTTCACGGCAAACATTAAGACCTTGCATTTTGCCCTGAGTAGGATTTCCATCTTCATCCGGTGGACCACCGAACAATTGCTGGCGAATGCCAAGAACTTGCTGATCGTTCATTTTGTCAAACCTGCCATTGATATGGTCTCTTATGGCAAGTGCCTTTTGGATGTCTTCGGTAGAAGAAGAAGCCAAAACTGATTTAACATTCGCAACCGCATTTTCTAATTCCGTAGCTAAAGCATCTGCTTCTACCGCCGTAGGACAGGCGATACCTCCGCTACCTCTGGAGATTTCCTTCAATTGCTGGCGAACTTGCTTGGCATCATTTGACCATCCTTGAGTTTCTTGTTTTATATCTCGTAGTTCCATCTTCATATCCCTCATTGGCATTTGGAACTGGGTCGTATCAAATTGATTCATGTCGAATTTGTACTGCTGACCCATTTCTTTAAGATTATCTCCGAAACCGCCCTTACAGATAGGATCATTAAAATTTGTTTGGCAGTAATCTGGACCTGAATCCTGTCCAAAATTGAATTTACCCTGGTTCATTGTTCCCATTTGTGGTCCCATTTGTGGTCCCATCTGGCCTATCGGCCCCATCATCCACTGTGGACGTGAATCCGTTGGTTGTTGCGTTTGTGTATTCATCGAACCTTGTGGAGCTTGAAAATCGGCACATGTTGCTGCCCTGCCCTCCGGAATATTTTTGCCTGTCTTCATGTCGAAGTATGTCTTGAGTGGCATACAGACAGTATTTAAAGGGTTATACGTATCCGGGCACTTTTGCATATTCTGTGGACATTGACCCGGTTGCATTTGACCCTGTGGTGGCATCATGTTCGTTGGAGGACACATGCCAGTTGTCGGCATCAAACTGCCGTCTGGACATCTACCACCTGTTGGTGGTGGCATAGTTGAGGTTCTGCAAACCCATGCTGAATTTTCACACATGTA
>CAYHNW010000014.1:0-9681 GCA_964358095.1 uncultured Candidatus Peribacteria bacterium | reverse complement strand
TGGTGGTGGCATAGTTGAGGTTCTGCAAACCCATGCTGAATTTTCACACATGTAGTATCCGTTTGTACACGGTGTAGTTGGCATCGCAGTTGTACAAGTGCCGCCCATTGGTGGTGGCATAGTTGAGGTTCTGCAAACCCATGCTGAATTTTCACACATGTAGGCTCCGTTTGTACACGGTGTAGTTGGCATCGCTGTTGTGCAAGTGCCGCCCGTTGGTGGTGGCATTTGACCTCCTGTACATTCAAGTTGAGTCAGTGCACAGCGTCCATCAGCACATTTAATTGGCATGCTTTGCGGACAAGTATTTGCCCCCTGAATTGGCGTACAATTTGGTGGTATACCAGTCATGTCTGATGGGCACGTCGCTGCCATACAATTTGGTGGAACACCAGTCATGCCTGATGGGCACGTTTCTGCTATACAATTTGGCGGAACACCAGTCATGCCTGATGGGCACGTCGCTGCCATACAATTTGGTGGAACACCAGTCATGCCTGATGGGCACGTTTCTGCTATACAATTTGGCGGAACACCAGTCGTACCTGCTGGACATGTTCCCATATCTTGAGCGCTAGAAAGGCCAAAGGTCAGCGCGACAACGAGTGCCGCAACTGCCAACATTCCACCTGCGCCAAGGTATAAATGATGAGCCTGAAGTTTTTTACATTTTCCCATATTTTGTTTTTGTTAAGGATTAAATTAAAAGTCGAGTTTTAGAAATTATATATTTGAAAATTTAGTCTCCCCGAAGATCGACCGAGCCCCGGGTTATAACTAACTAAGCAATGAAAAGACAGAAAATGTTGTCGCATGGTTTTTATTTTTTCTTTTTTATATTGGCAATGTACATCACTATTATAATACAGAAGACTCATTGTGTCTAGTCCCTTTTGAACGATAATTAAGGTAATCTATTTAATATGGGATTTTTCAGCAAGGCGAGGGATATGTATTCCCTCCAAAAACAGACCAAATCAATTAAGAAAGACCTCAAAAATACTCATATAGAGGCTGAGGTTGATGGCATCACGGTCATTGTTACGGGCGAACAGGAATTTGTATCTGTCACCGTTGCAGACACCACCTGGAATGAACTCAAAAGCTCCAACTATGGCAAACGCAAAATGGAGGAGTCCTTTATGAAAGCCTGCAATAAGGCCATGAAAAAGGCTCAAGAGATTGCCGCCGGTAAAATGAAAGGCGTTTGGTCACAACTTGGAGTTGGCCAATAAAAAAATATAAATGAAGAAGATATACGTCATCATCGCAGGAGTCGTCGTTTTGTTGGGACTGATCTACTGGCAGGTGCTTGCGCCGGTTTCTTCCTCTTACAAGCCGGCTTTGTTTCAGGTCTCGTCCGGCCAGAGCATTGCTCAAATTGCCGAGCAATTGAGATTGCACAAGCTGATTCGTTCGGAGTTCGCGTTTACTTTGGCGGCAAAATTTTGGCAGATGGATAAAAATGTTCGAATTGGCCGCTTTTCAATTTCTCCAAACATGAACGCAAAGGAGATTTTGGATATTTTGACTGACCCAAAACGCGGCGAAGTTGCAGTAACGATTCCGGAGGGATTTTCGGCGTACGACATTGATGACAAATTGGTTGAGATGGGACTCATCATGCCTGGCGAATTTTCGCTTAGAGCTGCGGTTTTAGAGGGATACCTTTTTCCCGATACTTATTTTGTGTATAAGACTAATTTTGATCCCGATTCACTAATAAAAAAAATGCGTGAAAACTTCTTAAAGAAATTGACACCGGATCTTCAGCAGGCAATTTTAAAAGGCGGCCGCACACTTCAGGACGTTGTGATTATGGCTAGCATTACTGAAAAAGAGGCACGCACAGAAAAAGACTATAAAATAGTTTCCGGAATTTTGTGGAAAAGACTTGAGGCAAAATGGGCGTTACAGGCGGATGCGACCTCTCTTTATGGAAAATCCTCCACTTCTATAACTTCAAAAACACTTAAAGAGGAAAGCCCTTATAATACGCGTATAAATAAAGGCCTACCGCCGACTCCGATTTGCAATCCGGGAATCGTGGCAATTGCGTCCGCGATTTTTCCGGAAGAATCGCCGTATTGGTTCTATTTAACGGATAGCGAAGGTAAAATGCGATACTCAACAACAAACGACGAGCACAACGAAAACAGAAAGAGATATATGAACTGATCCCATCCTTTTATAACTCTGGAGACGGCATCGGCGTGGGAGCCGGAGCTTCAGTTGGAGCCGCTGGTGGTGGTGGCTCTTCTACCGGCTTTGCCTTTTTGGTAATTACAAATTTCGTAACAGGCGTTTTATTGCCATCAAAATCAACACCGTAAACCGAATATTCATTTACACCTTCTTTCAAATTTCCGTACACGGTTTTTGCATAATATGCCCACGTCTCGCTATTCATCACATATTGACCCAGGGCAAAATCATTCACCCAAACTTTAGCAATCCCCTTTCCTATTTTCCCTGAGACTTTGACGCTGTCTTCGGTGGTTTCAGAAGAATCTGAATCATTGAACTTTAAAACAGTTGGAGCAGACAAATCTGCCGGTTCTTTTGGCCTATCATAAACGAGTGTGAGAGTCGCCGGATCCGAGCGTGTGCCATCTTTGCCTATTGCAGTGATTGTGAATTTATTTTCGCCGGGAGCCAAATTGTTGTATTGGTTGGCAGCCACATAATTCCATGTTTCAGATCCCGCCTTATATTTCTGCAAGATGTAAGCCTCGGCCTTGCCACCCATGTAGGTTGCTATTTCTAATTTCTCCGTTGCCGGACTAACTTTGCCGGAAATTTCAAAAGTGCCAACTTTTGAAGTTCTTTCGGTTTCTTTAGGAGTTAAAATCTCTGGCGTTGTGAGAGCAGTCGAGACCTCCTGCGTTGATGCCGATTCAGACTGAGCAGGTTGTGATTGCTCCGGTTGCGCCTCCGGAGTTGCAATATCCGGAACAGAAGCCTGTGCAGACAATGCTTCTTGCTGCTTTACCGCATCGGCCACCGCTGTTCCGGTGCCACCGTTCGCATCTTCGCGTCTATTCCAAACATACCATTCACTATCGCGGAAATTATCTGAGAGCAGGGCGAGAAGAGCCATCGGCTTGCGGCTCTCGAGATCATTAATTTCGCTTTGACCAATGCTTATTTCTTGACCGAGAGCAACCTCAATAGTATCGGCAACCCTCATTTTGTTGCCGGCTTCCGGGTCTTCTACTTTTACCACCACCTGAACTTTGCCATCCAACACATGTACAGCTTCCTCCTCTCCAACGACGGTGTCGAAAACCGTCCCCATAGACGTGATTTCTAAGTGTGGCGTAAAAACTTTAAAAGACGCTCGCACACCTTCTTTTTCGGAACGTTTAATCCAAATTTCACCTTTTTTTAGCCCAAAATAAGCCTCATCTTGGCCATCTCTTGTTTTTAGTCCGGTCAATTCAACTTCGGATTCAGAACTCACGCGAGCAACGCTGCCATTCAAAAGTTCAAGCGCCACTCTGGAGCCCGGTGCCGTACGAATTGCGTCCCCTTCATTCAAAATACTGCCGTCTATAGCGGTAGTCCACTGATCAACTCCCCATATTTTCATCTCTGCGCGTCCGGTCAAAATTTTCACCGCAGTTTTGTTTTCAAGCGCCTGTATGCGTTTTTCACGGAAATAGCTGACTATTTGAAAAATCAGCACGACAATGAGCCCGAGGATTATGAGCGAGACGAACGGTAAAAAGTAACTGCCTGTCCTCGCAGGACGACGATAAGGAGTTTGGTACATACGAGTGTAGTATAGGAGCTAAGCTGGTTTTTGCAACTGACAAACATTTAAAGCCCCATTTCCTTCTTGAGAGCATGTATATCTTGCAATAATTTTGTGTCGCGAGCTAGTTTTGTTTTAACCTTGTTATATGAATGAAGAACCGTCGTGTGGTTTCTGCCGGAGAAATAATCGCCAATCGTGTCGTAAGAATGACCCAAAACCTCATAAATCAAATACATACAGACTTGGCGCGGAATCATAATTTCACGCTTGCGGGCAATTCCGCGCAATTCACTTGATGGAATCCTATAATAGTCTGCAACCATATTTATAATGTCGTCGGCATTTCTAATGGAGAGTTTGGCATCCATTTGTTCCTTTGTGACACCGATCATGCTATCGGCACCGCTGCGATCCAGGCGGCGCAAAAGAGTGCCTACAGATTTGACCGTCGGTGTTACTCCTTCTAGCCTCATTTGAGCTACAGCCTGGAGCAAAACCCCTTCAAGCTCGCGAATGCTGTGGTGAACGTTGTATGCGATAAAATCCAAAACTTCCGGCGGGAGCATTACTTGCTGTTCGGAACATTTGTTCTGCAAAATCGCCAAGCGAGTCTCGTAATCTGGGAAATGCGCCTCGGCGACCATTCCCATTTCAAATCTGCTTTGTAGGCGCGTTTCTATTCCGGCCAGTTCTTTTGGAGGCCGATCCGAACTGAGAATTATCTGCTTATTTGCGTTATAAAGTTCATTAAACAAGTGAAAAAACTCTTCCTGCGTGCGATCTTTATCTGCCAAGAGCTGAATGTCATCAACAATCAAACAATCCACATTGCGGTAGCGAGCTTTAAAGTCCTGTGCGTTGTATTTCTTGATAGCTTCGACAACTTCATTCAAAAAGCGCTCCGCCGTGAGGTAAACTACAACTTTGTCGGGGAAATTGCGCAAAATCTCGCGGCCGGTGCTTTGTAGCAAATGAGTTTTACCCAGCCCCACTCCTCCATATATAAAGAGCGGATTCCACTGCGAACCCGGATTTGTGGATACAGCTAGGCAAGCGGCGTGGACCAAACGATTGTGTTTGCCGACGATAAAATTCTGCAGCGTATACTTTGGGTTCAGCATGTAGCTGATCGTATCTGGAGCAACTCTAATTTCTTGTTTATTTGGAAGTTTGCGAACTTTTTTGGTTTCCACCGGAACTACCGAAGAAAGCAGAACCTTGCGAACGTCGTCGCTATTTGCCAAGCCGGAATCAACAACAACCGAAATATCCGTAATCGTCGTATTTAAAACTTTTGCAATTTCCAAAATTCTGTCTTTGTAATGCTGTGCAATCCAGCTATACGCAAATTGATTTGGTACGCCAAGAACGAGCACCGCTCCATCTACGCGCAAAATAGCAGTATCGGCAAACCAAGTTATGAACTGATCGTGGCGGACGGTTGGGTATACGCGGAGTAAAATTTGTCTCCAGAGTTCTTTTGGATCCATAAAACAGCCAGTTGGGCTTTCTATTTTAACTGCGCGCGGCCAAAAGGCAAGCCTTTATAGGCGAGTGCCGTCATCAAGCGGATGCGGCCAAGCCTTTACTAAAACAATTTCACTATATCGCTATATGTCACCAAAACTATCAAGCCAATTAGCAGTAAGAATCCCAAACTGTGGATTAAACCTTCTAATCTTGCGTTCACACGGCGGCGAGTGACGGCTTCAACGATGATAAAAAGCAAACGTCCGCCGTCTAGCCCCGGAATCGGAAGAATATTGATGACTGCCAATGAAAGTGAGAGCAGCGCGGTAAAGCGCAAAAGCGCAAAGAAACCTTCTTGAACAAAAGTGTGAGTATAATATGCAATTTGCACCGGCCCGCCGATTTCTGCCGGAACCGCGAGCTTGGAAACCAGTGAACCAAGCGTGCGACCAAAGGCTGCGACTGTAAGTCCGGTCAGCCTAAAGCTCTCATAGACCGCGTTTTTAAACGCAGGCCATACGCCATAACGAACTTTTTTGATTTCTGTGATTGAAGTGATAATACTATCGCGATAAACCGAAAGTTCGGAATTTTTATAAGAAAAAATCGAAGACAGCGCCACACCGAGCACATTCCCATTGCCCGATTTGGTCTTGATTAAAACGTCTTTGCCATCGCGACTCAACTTATATTCCATTTCTTTGCCGGGAGTTTTTTTCAAAATCTGCTGAATCTGAATTGGATCAGAAATAGCTGCTCCATCAATTGCCAAAATAACGTCGTGCTTTTGAAAACCGGCGGATACGGCTGCAGAACCATCAAAGATGTCGGCTATAACGACTTTGCGGGCATCCGGCAGCGTTACTTTTATATCAACCATATGGTTGCCACGAAGAACCACGAAATCGGCCACTGCTGATTGTGCCAGTGCGGCATCCATGTCTTCTTGGAAATAAATTTCTTTGCCGTTTATTTTTAAAATTATGTCCTGAGGATGAATTCCGGCTTTAAACGTGTTTGAACCGGGTTTAACTTCCAGCACAGAGAGCCGTGGAAATTCCGTAAACGTTTTTAGAGAAATCCCATAAGTACTATCTTTGCCAACGAGTGGAATATGTATTTTCTTTAACTCTTTCGTTTTTGCTTTGACCACCGTCAAATCCATATCTTTTTGCGCTTTGCCCTTTTCAAAAACATCCAACTGCCCCGATAGAGCAACCTGCTTGTCGTTTATTGCAATTATTTGATCTCCTTCAGTAAGCCCGAGGTTTTGAGCCTTGTCCGCGATCTTGCCGACAAAAGCGCCGGGACTTGCGGTAATGTTGCCTGCCGCCAAATTGGTAAATAAGTCTTGTTCATTAACGAGCAAAGGCTCAATGCCAAAGCTAAAACCAACAGTCAGCAAGAAAATCGCCAAAAGGAAATTCATCAAAACTCCGGCCACAATAATTTTAGTGCGAATCCAAATATCTTTTGATGCAAAGCTGCGTTTGTTTTTTATTATGCCCGGCTCGCCGGTGTCTTCACCAAGCATGCGACAAAATCCTCCAAACGGAATTGCGTTGATGGAATAAGTTGTCTCTCCGTATTTTTTGCCAAAAATTCGCGGCGGGTAGCCAAGGCCGAATTCCAAAACTTTCACTCCACCTCGGCGCGCAGCCACAAAATGCCCCAGCTCGTGGATTAAAACGAGGACCGAGAAAATTACGACAACAGCGATAATTGTGAGAAAGATTGTCATTTATATGGCGCCTGCGCGCATTAAATCGTCATGATTTCAGCGGCTTTTTTCTTGGCCAATTCTTCTACTTCGCGATTGCTTGAGTCAACATTTTCCTGCAACTTTTTTTCGGCCATGCGGCGATCGTCTTCGCTGATTTGTTTGTCGGCTTCAAGCGTTTTGAAAGCGCTGTGGGCTGTGCCGCGAGCATTGCGGATTGAGATTTTTGCTTGTTCTTCCATTTGGTGAACGGTTTTCACAAGCTCTTTGCGACGTTCTTCTGTTAGCGGCGGCATTGGAACGCGGATCACGCGGCCGTCGTTAACCGGATTCAGACCCAAATTCGCGGCTTGAATCGCCTTTTCGATTGCGTTTAAAACTCCGCGATCCCACGGCTGGATTTGCAGCATTCGAGGATCGGGAACGCTCACCGATGCCATGCTTTTTAGCGGCTGAATTGCGCCGTATGCTTCAACTTTTAAATCTTCAACGAGAATCGGCGAAGCGCGGCCGGTTTGCAGGCGAGCATATTCCGATTTTAAATGTATGAGTGCGTTCTGAAATTCTTGAAACGCGGTTACAATGTATGGTTGCGTAGGCATAGATGAGGAATTAGGAATTATTGGTGTACGATGGTGCCGACTTTTTCACCCAGCACGGCGCGCTTAATATTACCTTTTTTTGTAAGATTAAATACTACAATTGGAAGGTCGCTTTCTTTGCAGAGCGAAACCGCGGCCTGATCCATAAAGGCAAGATTCATTTCTAAAACATCTTGGTAGCTTAGTTCATCAAATTTCTTGGCATCTTTGTGATTGTCCGGATCTTTGTCGTAAACGCCGTCAACGTTTGTGGCTTTTAGAAGCGCTTCGCAGTTGGTTTCCAGCGCGCGCAACGCTGCAGCGGAATCGGTTGTAAAAAACGGGCTCCCCGTGCCGCCGGCACAAATCACAATGCGGCCTTTTTCCAAATGTCTAATCACTTTTCTGCGCAGATATGGCTCGGCGATTTGCGGAATATCAATGGCGCTGGCGACGCGACATTCCGCGCCGAGTTTTTCAAACATACTTTGCATGGCCACCGCGTTCATGATTGTGGCCAGCATGCCGATGTTGTCGGATGTCACGCGCTCAATGCCGGTTTCTTTAAAATCGCGATAGCGCCAAATGTTGCCGCCACCGATCACGATCGCGGTCTCGACACCCAGTTTGTTAATTTCAATCACCTGCTTACACAGATCTTCCAAAACTTTGTGATCTATTCCGGCATGGCGGCTTCCCAGCAAAACTTCGCCGGAGAGCTTGAGCATGACGCGTTTGTAGATAGGTTTCATAAAAAGCGGTAAAGAAGGTATGTGAGCACAACCCCGATGATAATTCCGACGATGATGAGGATTGGCGTTTTTTTGCCGGACTCTTCCTCTTCTTCGGGATGCGAACTTGCCAAGTCCATGAGTAGACTTGTGCTCAAAATGATGTCTTCGTCAGCGTGACGCTTCATCACGTCCTCAAATTCATGAGCGGCTATTAGGTTCACGAATTTCTCAAAATTGACCTTCACATTTTCGCTGGGCTCACTGTGCGGCTTTACCTCGGATGCCACGCGCGTGATCTCAAAGTCACTTTTTTTGCCGGATGAATCGGGAATTTTTATGTCGTGCATAGGCTTTGCCTAAATATACCATAACTGCAGATAAAAAAAACGACCCTCTTGGTGAGAGCCGTTTAAAATCAATCTGAGTACCGTATTAATGGCGAGTGCTTATCGAATTATTCAACCCGCAGATTATTATCCAGAGGAGCTGCCTGATTGTTTTGCGCAGACTGTCCAGCCGCTGGCGCTTACTTTCATCTGCAAGGGTTCTCGACCTCTAAGGAATTCATCCCGCATTTTGTTTTATTGTCGTTGCATTTATTCTTACAGAATGTTTGTGCAATATCTGACCATCTGGATTGTAGTTTGCACGAAGATTTATCGTCTCGTTTGGATTCACTTCCATCGTGACATGTAATCTTGGCGTTTCTAAAAGACGTTGACCCTAGCAGGCTACCCTTAAATAGACCGGTATTCGAATATATTAGCGCGGCCACGATTAAAACCACCACTCCAATGCCTATGCCTAGCTTAGTTTTTGTTCCCATATTTTTGTTTTTGTTAATAAAATATATAAAACCCTACCAATATCATAACATACCCCCCCCGACCGTCAAGTTTTTTAGGCTAGAAATTCTTATATACGTCTTTTCTGTAATCAATGTTGATGACAATGCCGATTTTTTCGCCTTTCGCAAAAACTATCCTGATCCTCCCCTTTCTTAACCTAAAAACTCCCTTATGTCCTTTTAAAGGTTTTACATCATAAGTTTTTATTTTCCACGCTCGAATATCCGCCAAAATCTCAAGAAATTTCTGGATTTTATCCATCTATCTCATTTATTGCATTAATGAGTACCTGCGGATCCACGCCTTTTGGAAAATTAAGACCGCGCTCCTTTGCGTTCTCGTAATACTCAATAGAATCATGGTTCACAAGGCACATCACTTTCATCATAATTACCCCTTTGCCTTTGTCCTCGATAAGGATCGGCGTCTCGTTAGTAATTTCATATTTGCTGCGAATCGAAGACGGGATTGTGATTTGGCCTTTTACCGAAGGAATAGTAGTGTAAGTCATAGGTAGAAAAGTCAGAAAGTATACTTTCTGAATGTAGTATACCAAGGAATTAAAGTT
>CAYHNW010000013.1:0-32668 GCA_964358095.1 uncultured Candidatus Peribacteria bacterium | reverse complement strand
GGAGCTTTTTGCAAAAAATTGGCTCGAACTTCCACATCATCGGCCAAAAAGCCGCCGTGGAATTGGGTTTTCCGTGGGCTGCCGCCGCAAAAAAGTTTGAATTTACTGTTTGGAGCGGGTAACGGGAGTCGAACCCGTATCTCTACCTTGGCAAGGTAATGTAATAGCCGCTATACGATACCCGCACGCTTTTTAAAAAGCCTCCTTTGTGCGTCCTATACTTTAAGAGGGGAGTGTCTCCACGTCAATATCTTTAATGAGATAATACACTACGGCAAAGGACAGGCTACCCAAATATGCCAAAAGAGTACCAATCCAAATTCCACAAGATGGAAAAGTGAAAGCCGCTACGATCGCGTAGATGATAAGCCCAATGGCTCCGGGAAAAAAAAGCGACTTGGCCGCGGCAGGTATGACTTCTTTGCCGTGTAAATTGTAGAAAATTATAAAAGTTGATGAAAATACGGCCGGAAAGGCAGAAAGAAGTGCGCCCCAAGTGTTGCCGAGCGTTTTTGCAAAAACCGTTGCGAGTACGATTATGGTTCCACCCAAAAGTGAGCGTCCCGCAATATGTTTTGCATTCAATGGAAATTTTTTGAGCGTATGTACTTGCGGAAGTTTTCTGATAATCAAGTAGGCAAGCACGATTGCTGGAAGACTATATAAAAACACAGATGTCGCCAAACCAGCCGGTGGAAATTCCAAAATTACAAATGCGAAAAGTCCCCACATTAAAAACGCCGCCGGCATGGCAAACCAAATCCCGTGGTTTACCAACATGGCAAAGGTCATTACGAACGTATATGTGGGTGCCAGAGCGGCTGGAATCGTTTGTGCCGCACTCACCACATCGGCCGGTGTTTTTGTGAGTCCAATAAAAAATAGACCGATTGCCACGGTTGACGGTATGGTCAAAACTATGCCGCGCCAAGCCAGTGGGACGCGTTCAGCGAAAAGCGTTTGCAGAGCGATAAATATGCCACCCACCAGAAAGGAAATCGCTAGCTGCAGATAGAAAAACACAATCCAAATATACTAGAGATTGCTTGTAAGGGCGAGTTCTTATAAACTGTGCGAGGCGTTCTTTAAAGCGTGCCAGGGTAGCTCAGTGGTAGAGCACACGATTGAAAATCGTGGTGTCGGCAGTTCAATTCTGCCCCCTGGCACCACAGAATTAAGAACAGCTCTTAAAATATGGATGAGAATAAAGAATCGCAAGGCTCGCCCGAAGCAGCTGCGCAAAAGTCTCAAGTTGCGCGTTTTGAACATGTCTTGATGAAAGAGGCGTATGAGGCAATTTCAAATGGAAAATTTAGCAGTGCCGCAACTATTTTTGAGGATTTGTTGCGCAGATTCGGAGTGACGCTAGAAGATAGCCAGAAAAGTGTAATTCATTCCGAGCTTGGCACTGTTCTATTTTGGCTGGGAGATTATGATGCCGCTTTTAAACATTGCGAAAACGCCCTTGCGTATGGGCAGAATAACGATCAGGCTTATATAATTCTTGGTAAAGTTGCTACCGCGCAATTTAAATTTGCTTTGGCGCGCGGATATTTTTCAAAAGTTTCCGATGATAATCCTGGAAAGCATTTAGGGTTTTGTTTGGTTGCGATAAAAGTGCGCGATACAAAAACCGCCGTAACTCATTTAACGAGTGCTGTGGCAATGCTACCGAGGACAAACATTGAATTGATGGTTTACAGCGCATATATTTACCTTTTAAAAGGCGAAACAAAGGACTCGGTTATTCTTGCTCGTGAGTTGGTTTCAAAAATTAAAGGTGATCCGCATTTGCTTTTACTCCTTGCCGAAATTTTGATGACTGCGGGTCACTATGGTGAAGCTTCGGCTATCACAAATCAGGTGGCACTATCTTCTCCCGAAAATGATCAGATTTTTGCTATTCGCGCGCATGCTGCATATTTTGAAGAGAAATTAGACGCGGCCGGCAACTATGCTCACGAAGCCGTTCGCTTAAATCCGTACAACGCTTATGCCAAAACTATATTGATGAAATTGGCGACCAGAAGCGGCAATTATGCCACGGCAGAAAATATTGGCCGCGAAATCTTGCAGCAAAGTTCGGATTATTCGCTTGGTCATGCAAATTTGGGCGATGTTTATTTTATCCAAGGCCAATACGAACTGGCTCAAATTGAATATGAACAAACTATGGCGCTTATGGATTCGCAAACAAAGGGCGCTCTGCTGCGTCAAGCACGCATGCTTTTTATTGCATCCGACTTCCAAGGTGCGGCTCGCATACTGGATGACCTAATAAACTCTCACCATACTTATTACGATGATGCAATGTGTGATTTGGCGCTTTGTTATGACCAGATTGGGGATGAAAAACTCAAAGAAGAAGTGGTAGATAAAATGAAAATGAGGCGCACGTTTTATCACCGCACGGAAAAACTGCTACAACAATTCGGTAATAAATAGTTCACAAAATTGTAATTGTTTTGCGGACAAAGTATACTCGAAAAAATATGAATTCTTTGCTTAGAAAAATTCTGCTGGTCGTTGCCTTATTGCTCGTTTCTTGCAGTGTGACCTATGCCGAGCAAACGGATACCGTCGCTCCCGAAGCCAGTGCCTTTCCGGATGGCTCAGTAATTCGTTTACGAGGATCACCACATAGATATTTCGTTAGAGGAGGCAAAAAATGGCCAATCAGCGGACTTTTTACATTTCAAGAACTTGGAGTGAAGCATAGTGCAGTGAAAACCGTGGATGCGGAAACTCTCAGTTCGCTAAAAGATGGTGAAAAAATAAAAATTTCTCCGCCACGCATAGATGAAATGTTCGATATGCATGAGCACTTTAGAGTCGGCGGCAATATGAAGGCGTATTTGCAAGTGGCCAAAAAGCTCGGTATAGCAAAAACAGTTTTTGTGCCGACCGGCAGTGGACCGGATAACGCCGGTTATAAAGAAAACATGGCTGCTCTGCTCAAAGAGCAAAAGAAGCATCCAAGCTCAGTTATTGCGTTTTGCACGGTTGATGAAGCAGACCCGAAAGCTCCGGAAGTTTTCTCCAATTGTATCAACGAGGGGGGGCAGGGACTTAAACTTATTGGCGGACATCCGGAATTTTATGATGTTCCTTTGAATAGCGATATAGTAAAAAGACTTTTCGACATTGCCCGCAGGCGTGATGTGCCGATCTTGGTGCACGTAAGTATTATGACCCTGCCACAGGCTAAAAAAGAGTTTTTGGAAGTTCTGGATGAATTCCCCGATGTGCGCGTGCAGTTTGCACACTATTGTTCATCAATCTATAACGGCATTAATTTGGATCAATGCGCGGAAATTTTGGATAAACACCCGAATGTGTATGTGGATATTTCAATGGGGGGAGGAATATTGCGTTATTTTAAATATATGACTTTGGATATGCCGAAAATCAAAAACTTTGTGCTGAAATATCAAGATAGAATTGTGAGTGGAACAGATTTTATACTTGCACCGCGGCCTAGTCCGACCACAAATAAGAAATGGCTGCGAGATAGGATGATGTGCGATTTTAGTTTGCATCAAGAGCAATGGTTTAAGTGCCCGGTAATGAACGGTAAAGATGGGTATGCGCTGCTACCAGGGTTCAAGTTGCCGGACGAGGTTTTACGTAAAATTTATATTAAAAACCCCAAAAAGCTTTTGAAAATAAAATAAAAATCACGAACACAAAAGCTCATTTTATCAACAATAAAGATCTTTAGAAAAGAAACTGAAAAATCAGATTACTGTACACTATACGTTATACGTTATACGTTCGAAAGTTTATTTTTTAATTGTCACCTCTTATGATAAATATATTTAAACCCCTTGCTCTAAGGAAAGTTTATTTTTTCTGGATGAGCGGTTTAATTGTGGGTGTATTTTTATTTGGTATAGGTACAGTTTTTGCTGGTACGACACCTAACATTGTGAGTGTAAAATACAAATCAGGTTCGGATAAGCTTTTGGTTGAGTTTAACGAGCCCGTTTTTAGCGCGGTAACCGGCTCGGGCAATTTGGTGGTGGCTGATTTTACATATACCAATAATGGTGGTGCCGGAATGACAATCATTAGTGGCATATCTCATATTGCCGGCAACAAATGGGCGGTTTTGACGATGGATGCCGTTGCCGTTGGTGGCGATTCAGGGGATACCTTGAATGCCAAGGCCAATAATATTTTTACGGTCGGGGGCGCATTAAGTGAAAAGCTTGTAACTTTAACATCCGATGCGGCTGCGCCGACGTTTACGGTTTTTTATAAAGTGGGGTCAGATAAACTCTTGGTTGATTTTAGCGAGCCGGTGTGGACTACGGACATGAATACCGCCGCCTTTAGTGATGCTAATGCTGTGGCGAACGCGGATTTTACTTATAGCAATAATGCTGTGGGTAGTTCAACTGCTCTTGGTACGGCGGCTCAGCATTTGGCCAACGATAGAGATAAAGTAGTTCTTGATTTGGATTTGGCCTTGATCGCGGCGGACGCTACGGCTGTCACCGGCGATTCCTTAAACGTGGCTGCCAACGGAACTGCAGTTTATGATATTTTTGGAAACGGTGTTGCTACTTCGGATAAAATTCTTGGAACTGCCATTACAACAACTTCGGATACGATAAATTCAGGCGTTCTCAGAGCTGAAGTAGTGAAGGATAAGCTGTATATGTTCGTAGAATTTTTTGAGCCTGTCTCTACCGGAGATCCTACCAATGCAACGGTTACGGCCTTGACCACCGGTGATGAAACGGATTTGAATTATACGGATACGGGTGGATCGAGAGGTATTGTAGCGGCGGATTTGGCACATGTGGCGGGTAATTCATGGGTGGTATTGAAAACAGATGCTGCTTTTGCGGTGGTGGATTATACGGTAGCTACTAATGATCTACTTTCTCCACAGGCCAATGGCATTTATGATGTATTTGGCAACGTGGCGATTGCTATAAACAGTTCATTGGCTGACACCACAGACCCGGTAATTATTAGCACTACGTTCAATGTAGCCTCCAATAAAAACACTCTCGCGGTCGCATATAGTGAAGGCGTTACAATTTCTGGTGGTCCAGCGGCTAATGCTTCGCAAGCCAGTACGTCCGGAATAGGGGATCTTACTGCGGCGGGAACGGTCGCAGGTTTTGGTGCTTTTGGAACGGTTGGTGATGTTACATATTCAACATTATTAAATACCGTTGCGTTAAATGCCGGTACCACCTTCACTTTTACCATGGCGGGGCAAACCCTCGGACTTAAAACAGCGGGTTCAACAGCGCCTTCCGGCACATTTACACCAACAGTCACCGTCGTTGATTTGAATCCGGAAACGGCAAATGCAATGGAAGTTACGTCGGTTCAATCTACCCTTACTACGACTGGTGCGTGGGATTTAACAGCGCCCGCGCAAATTACCAGTTTTGAAACGCTGGGTCCGGCCAGTTCGACACTCGATGTTAGATGGGCAGCAGTTGCAAATCCGGGAGATTTTGCGCGTTATATTGTTTATTACCGTGCGACTACCGGTGTGACTTTTGCCAACGGTACGCCGTGGACTAATTCGGACGTTGCTGATTTAGGTACTGTAACGACCGCTATGACTAAGATCACTGGATTGAATAGCGCTAGTGGCTATTATCTGACAGTGTATGCCGTGGATTTGGCAGGTAATTTAAGCACTGCGGCAACTCAGCAATACGCGAGCCCACCTGGCACTGGTAGCAGCTATAGAGATTCAATCGTTCCAGCTACTCCAACTAATTTAAAAGCGGAGTTAAAGAACGGTAAGGTGTTATTAACATGGGTAGATCCTACAGATTCAGATCTCCAGTACGTAATGATACATAAGGGTTTAAATGGGGCGGCTTTGGCCAGATACTTCGCTGTATTAAGGGGTGCGCAAACGTACACGGATAACGACGTTAAGATCGGTGATGTTGTGAAATATGCGTTGAGTAGCGGAGATTCATCCGGCAACGAAAGTGCTGCTTATTCCGATACGGTTTCCGTGACAGTTGTCTCCGGGGTGGCCACAACGTCTCCTTCTGTCACGTCTCCTACGCAAGAACCCACGGAAAAAGAGGAGCAAATCAAGACTGATGAAGAAGTGAAGACTCCAGAATTGTCGGCTGAAGAGAAGGCGAAACAGAAAAAGATTATAAAGCTGCAGGCACGGTTGGATAAATATAAAGCGGATCTTGCAAAGAAGTTGGCCAAGGCAAAATCGGCTAGACTAAAGGCGTACTATAAGAAAGTGTATGACAAAAGGATAAAAAACGTCCAAAGGCTGTTGGATAAGTTGAATAAATAAAATAACCAATTATGTCTTTAAGAAGACCCTGAAGCAGGAATGCGCTTGGGGTCTTTTGGCTTAAAACTATTTCTTGGCTTTTTTAACGCTTCTTGCAGAGTCTCAAGTGCCAGCAATCCGCATTTTATGCGCGCATGAGAAAGCTCTGCACCGAGCCAGGCGGTAATATTTCTTGAGCCCCATTTTGCAATCTTGTCGAGGGGTTGTCCTTTTGCTTTTTCGGTTAGGAGTGAGGCAGCCGCAATGGAAATCGCACAGCCCTCACCTTCAAAAGAAATATCTGTGATAAGGCCTTTTTTTACTTTTGCGTAAATGCGAATGCTGTCGCCGCACGTTACATTTGCGCCGCTATTTGTAAAATCGGCATCGGCTATTTTTCGCTCATTTAGCGGATTTTTGTATAAATCAATGATTAGATCGCGGTAATTCATAAATTAAAGATTTTTTTAACTTTTAAAATGGCCGAAATTAACTTTTTTATATCTTCTTCGTGATTATAGATGTAAAAACTCACTCGAGCCGTTGCAGGTAGTTTTAAATGCTCCATAAGAGGCATGCAACAGTGGTGGCCGGCACGAATCGCTATGTTTTCTCCATTTAGAATTTCCGCTATGTCGTGTGGATGAATACCTTTGATGCCAAACGAGATTATTCCGCCCTGCGTTCGTGGGATTCCTGAGCCGTATACTGTGAGTCCATCTATTTTTCGCAATTCTTTAAATGCAAACATGAGCAATTTCTCTTCATGCTTTTTAATATTTTCTAATCCTATAGATTCTAAATATTTTATAGCGGCGCCAAGTCCGATTGCCTGGGCAATCGGCGGAGTGCCGGCTTCAAATTTCCATGGCAAATCGTTCCATTTGGCGTGAGTTTTATAAACTCCTTTAATCATGTCGCCACCGCCAAAAAGCGGGGGAGTATCGGCCAGGATTTCTTCTTTGCCATAAAGTACGCCAATGCCGGTTGGCCCGCACACTTTGTGCCCTGAAAAAACCAAAAAATCACAGTCCAGCTTTTGGACATCAATCGGCATGTGAGGTGCGCTTTGCGCGGCATCAATCAGAACTTTTGCAGATACGGCGTGCGCTTTTTGGATAATCTGTTTGATTGGATTTATTGTGCCGAGTGCGTTTGAAACGTGAGTTACAGCGACCATTTTTGTGCGGCGGCTGAGCAGTTTTGTGAATTGTTTCATGTCGAGTACTCCATTTTTATCGCAATCCACAAAACGTATCGCGCAGGCGTTTTCACGCGCAACTAGTTGCCACGGAACAATGTTGCTGTGGTGTTCCATGGTTGTGAGAATTATTTCATCACCGGATTTTAAATTCTTTTTACCCCATGAATAAGCCACTAGATTGATGCCTTCGGTTGCGTTTTTTGTGAAAATTATTTCACGTTGGGATTTTGCATGTATAAAACCCGCCACCGTTTTGCGCGCGCCCTCGTAGGCCAGCGTTGCTTTTTCGCTTAAGTCATAAAGTCCGCGGTGTACGTTTGCGCTGTAGTTTGAATAATAGTCGTTTATGGCATCAATTACGCATTTTGGCTTGAGCGCCGTGGCCGCACTGTCCAGGTAAACCAGCTCAGGATTTTTCTCAAATATCGGGAAGTCAGCCTTCAAGCCGAGCCGCAGTCCCGCCTCAGCGGGATCCCGCCCTGGCGGCGACGAGCCTAAGCCATTAATGTCCCCCGCAGGGCGGGGGACAACCGCATTTTTTTTTAAATTTTTCATAAAATTATTCCATTTCAAGTTCTATTAGTCGGTTCATTTCTACGGCGTATTCCAGAGGCATTGCCTTTGCAATTGGCTCAATGAAGCCGTTTACAATCATCCCCGTGGCTTCGTCCTTGCCAATTCCGCGGCTCATGCAATAAAAAAGTTGGTCTTCGTTGATTTTGCCCACGGTCGCTTCGTGATTTGCCGACACGTCGTTTTCTGCAATTTCCATGGCGGGAAATGTTGAAGCGCTGGACTCGTCGTCCAAAATGAGAGAGTCGCATCTCATGTGGGCGGATGAGCCGCTCGCGCCCTTTAATATCTTTACGAGCCCGCGATAAATGGACGCGCCACCGTTTTTGCTCAAACTTTTTGCGACTATTTTTGAAGTTGTGTTTTTTGCCACATGAATTACTTTTGCGCCGGTATCTTGAACTTGGCCTGCGTTTGCGAATGTAATTCCGAGGTGGTCTGCGCGTGAGCCCTCACCTTTTAGAATACTGCATGGATAAAGCATTGTGACACCTGCGCCCAAGTTCCCGCCGATCCATTCCATTGTCCCATTTTTTCCCACAATCGCGCGTTTGGTGTTTAGGTTATACGTGTTGCGGCTCCAATTCTCCACGCTTGAATAGCGAAAGCGTGCTCCCTCACCCACAAAGATTTCCACCAGTCCCGCGTGCAGCGACGGAGTCTCATATTTTGGCGCGCTGCAGCCCTCTATGTAGCTGCCGGTTGCGTCTCTTTCTATAACTATAATCGTATGTTCAAATTGTCCCATTGATTTTGCGTTCATGCGAAAATACGCCTGCAGAGGTTGGTCAACATTTACTCCGTCCGGAATATAAATAAAAGTTCCGCCGCTCCAAACTGCGCCATGCAGCGCCGCAAACTTGTGATCGTGAGGAGTTACGCACTTCATGAAATATTTTTTTACCAAATCAGGATAAAGCCTTAGTGCTTCGTCCATGTCTTCAAAAATCACGCCACGCGCTCCCCATTTTTCTTTTAATTTGTGATACACGCTTTTGCTTTCGTACTGCGCTCCAGCGCCTGCTAGGTACTTTCTTTCGGCTTCGGGTATTCCGAGGCGCTCAAAAGTTTTTTTAATATCGGACGGGACTTGTTCCCACGAATGCGTGTTTTTAATTTTACCCGGCGTCGCATAATAAATAATCTCATTAAAATCAATTTTAGAAAGATCCGGTCCAAAATCCGGCATAGGTTTTTTTAGGAAGATTTTGAGCGAGTTTAGTCTAAAATCAAGCATCCATTTGGGTTCGCGCTTTTGCTTTGATATGTATTTAATTGTCGCTACCGAGAGCCCTTTCTTGGCTTTTTTTGTATACGACGAGCTGTCCGCTTTTTCGAGCAGGCCGAGCCGCAGCTCGGCAACCTTTGTTTCTTTATCCAGATCGTCTATGTAATTCAGTCCGCAGCCCATAATTAATATTTAGAAAAACCTTCGCGTTCAAGTTGCTTTGCCAGTGCGTGTCCGCCGGATTTTACAATTTCTCCGTTGATCATCACATGCACTTTATTCGGTACGATATAGCGAAGAATGCGATTGTAGTGGGTTATTAAAATCACAGCGCGCTGCCTATTTGTAAATTTCTTTATACTTCTAGCAATCATTTTTAGAGCATCCACGTCCAGGCCGGAATCTATTTCATCAAAAATCGCGATTTTTGGCTCAAGTAGAAGCATTTGCACCATTTCCATTTTCTTTTTTTCACCGCCGGAAAAGCCTTCATTTATGTGCCGATACATAAATTTTGAGTCCAATCCGAATTCTTCAAGCCTATTACGCAGCATTTTGCGAAATTCAATTGGAGAGATAGGTGACTGCTCGCGAGTCTTGCGCAACGCGTTCGCGGCGGTCTGCAAGAATGACAAAACGCTCACGCCGGGAATTTCTTTTGGGTATTGAAATGCCAGCATCAGCCCTTTTTGCGCGCGTTTATCGGCTTTAAGGCCGATAATGTTTTTGCCCTCAAGTGAGATTTTTCCACCTTTAACCTTGTATTTTGGGTGGCCGATTATAGCATTTGCCAGTGTTGATTTTCCGGAACCGTTTGGCCCCATAATTACATGAATTTCGCCTGTTTTTACGCTCAAGTTTACGCCGTGTAAAAGCTCTTTTTTGTCAGTTTCTACTTTTAGATTCTTCACCGCAAACATAATTATTTTCTTATCTCAAAGTATCGGCCAAGGTTTTTTTGCGCAGAAAGTTCATCAGCATCATTTTTGCGCCCATCCATGTGGCTTTTACATTGCACTCGGCTTCGCTGCCGCATTTTGCGGACGCGCCGGGGCAGCAGCATTTGACGGGAGAAACGGGTCCTTCAAGCGCTTCCAGGATTTCCATGATTGTGATTTTGTTCGGCGATTTCGCAAGCCTATATCCGCCTTCTTTTCCTTCTTTACTTAACACAAAACCTGCATTTTTAAGCGGAATTATTATTTGAGAAATATACGACAGCGAAAGTTTTTTTGCGCGCGCAATCTCTTTTAAAGATATAAAAGTTCTTCCGTCACCCGCTTTTTCCGCGAGCGCCGAGAGGAGCAGTAAGCCGTAATCGCCTTTTGTAGAGATCTTGAACATAAACTCCTAGTAAAGCGGTAGTAGTATAGTGGGAAAGTGGTAAAAGTCAAAGGTGAAGACCGGTGTGGCAGTCTCTTTGTTATTACCACGTTAGAGAATAGAATAGGGTCACATGTTCCAATCTCCCGGCCAAATTGCGATCCAAATCGGTTCGCTACAGATCCATTGGTACGGCATTTTAATCGGTGTCGGCATAGTGCTCTGTTATTTGTATGTGTTGGCGGAAGCTAAGCGTCGAAAAGTAGACGTTAAACACATAGATAATATGGCTTTTTGGATGGTGCTTTGCGGCGTAATCGGCGCGCGCCTATATTTTGTCCTGTTCAATTTGCCGCATTTTATGGCAAATCCATTGGAGTCTTTTATGATGTGGAAGGGCGGTCTGGCAATCCACGGCGCGCTGATTGGTGGCGCAATCCCGTTTTTTATTTACATTTTACGCCATAAAATTCCGTGGCTGCTTTATGCGGACATCATCATGCCCGGCATTCTTTTTGCGCAGGCATTGGGTCGCTGGGGAAATTTTTTCAATAACGAAGCATTTGGTGCGCCAACGGAACTTCCGTGGAAGCTTTTTATTCCGCCATATGCTCGGCCGGAAGATCTTGCTGGTTATTCATATTTTCATCCGACTTTTTTATACGAATCGCTGTGGAATTTTATTGGTGTTTTAATCCTAATTACACTCACGAGGAAAATTTTTCACGCTAATTCCACCAAGCCAGCCGGAATCATTTTTTGCGCGTACCTAATTTGGTATGGCGCAGGTAGGTTCTTTATTGAATCGTTACGTATGGACAGCCTGTATTTAGGCTCATTTAAAGCCGCGCAAGCCGTTTCTTTCCTGATGTTTTTTGGAGGCGTAATTGGATTGATATTTTGGGTCAGAAAGCATAGTGTTAAGACACATTGAAAGGTTTATTTTTTAACCCATTTCTATGGAGACTGTTTTCTTTTTTAAGAACATGTTGCCAGCGGAAGAGGGGGATCTTCGCGAATATGTAACCGGTAAACTTCCGAAATTTGAAAAAATTCTAAGTCGCTTCCCCGCGGATGGAGTTGTGTTACACATTAAAGGCGAAAAATTTCAAAAGCATTCAGCCTATGAGGTTGAAATGGTGCTAAAAATGGGCAAAGAAACGCTCTCTGCCAAAGAAGCCAGTCACGCAATTACAAAGGCGGTTGATCTGGCCAAGGATCGTCTGGGCATGCAGTTAAAAAAGAGCATTACAACCGGACGTCGAACGCACAGAAGCATCAAAGCTAAGAGTAAGCTGGCGTTAAAAATATCAGAGCTGGTATAGCAAACATTGAGAATGTGATGCTGATTAGGGCGAATCTCTTAATAGGAGCTATAGAAGACATATTCCACCAGGCCATCGCAAAACTAAAGAAAAATAATACGGCAAGAACTCCTTTGCCTGTCTCACCGATCCAGAAAGCGTTTGTGAATGGAAAAAATACAGATGCAGTTATGAGCGTTAGTAAATGCAGAGCCTGATCCAGTAGGAAGGGCATACTAAGCATGCTGTGGCATTTGCCGTAGTTGATTTTTAATTGATCAATCACGCCGTGAGCGGCAGCAATGGCCATAATACACAGTAGTACGCCCACATTTTCGGGGAATATGAGCATCAGCATGACCACGGCATGCACAGTTGAGTGCAAAAGAATACCGCGAAGACCACGCTGTTTCATGTCCACCAGCCATTTTGGTTGCAAGAGAAAATCGCCGATGATGTGCGCTATGAACAGCGGATTCATATGAGGCCGGGTTTATTGTTTTGTTTCTCCCTGTTCATGAATTCCTTGGAGATTTTTGATGCCAGTGTCAGGTTGCTTTGCATCAATATCAAAAAGTCCTGCTTCCTAAGTGAGAAAGCTTCACAATCCGATATTACTGTTGCTGTTGCGTTGCGTGGCTCACTCAGCACTAGCGCCATTTCACCAAAAAAATCGTTGTCGGTGAGCGCAGCGATGCCTTTGTCTTCACCCGTCGGCGTGATTCGAGAAATTTTAACCATTCCGTGTTTTATAATGTACATTCCGTCGTTCAACTCTTTGTCGCCCTCCTTAAAAAACACGTGACCTAGCGGATAATAATTCAGCACTATGTTTCGTATAATCTCCTGATGTTCGGCTTCGTTCAAATCCTTAAAGATTGGAATCTTTTTGAGGATAGGAAGGATCGTTGGTGAATCCATAAATTGAGTTTTAAGTTAATTATATTGTACCACGATTAGTTTATGCGTGCAACTTGGCGGAGATGTGGACTTTTGGCAATGGGGTAGATGCTGTATCCTGTACCGGTATGAAATACGAAGCGCGTGGGATTGAACAAAAATGGCAGGCAGCCTGGGAGAAGTCTGAAATTTATGTAACCGACCTGATCAGTGATAAGCCGAAATTCTACAATCTCGTAATGTTCCCATATCCTTCCGGCGATAAGCTTCACATAGGTCACTGGTATAATTTTGCGCCGGCGGACAGTTTTGGCAGGTACATGAGGATGAAGGGCTGTAATGTTCTCACGCCGATGGGTTATGACAGTTTTGGTTTGCCGGCTGAAAATTATGCGATTTTGCATGGCATCCATCCAAAAAAATCAATTGCCACGAATATTGCCACCATGCAGCGTCAGCTTAAAGAAATGGGTGCAATGTACGACTGGACGAAAGAGGTGATTACAAGCGAACCGGAATATTATAAATGGACGCAGTGGATGTTTTTGCAGCTTTATAAAAAGGGCTTGGCATACCATAAAAACGCGCCTGTTAATTGGTGTCCGAGCTGCCAGACCGTGCTTGCAAATGAGCAAGTGCAAGATGGTACGTGTGATCGCTGCCACAGTCAGGTGACAAAAAAAGATTTGACCCAGTGGTTTTTGAATATTAAAAAATACGGCGAGCGGTTGCTCGATTTTGGCGGACTTGATTGGCCGGAAAAGACAAAGATGATGCAAGAACATTGGATTGGCCGCAGCGAAGGATCGGAAATTGATTTTGAGCTAATGCTGGACGGCGAGAGCGATGTCCGTGAGACCGGCGACAAGATTACCGTTTTTACCACGAGAATTGATACGCTTTTCGGTTGTACGTACGTGGTTATTGCGCCGGAGCATCCATTGCTTTCAAAAATTACGACAAAGAAACAAAAGGAGCTGGTAAATGAGTATATTGAATCTGCGCGGCGTAAAAATGACATTGAGAGATCGTCGGAAGAGCGCGAAAAGACGGGAGTTTTTACGGGCGGTTACGCCGTAAATCCCGCGAACGGCCAAAAAGTTCCAGTTTACGTTGCCGATTATGTTTTAGCTTCTTATGGAACGGGCGCTACTATGGCGGTTCCGGCTCACGACACTCGCGACTGGGCTTTTGCAAAGAAATACAAATTGCCAATTAAGACTGTTATTAAGGCTCGAACCGGCTCAGTAAAAGAAAATGAAGCGTTCACCGACTTCGGTTTACTTGTAGACTCTGGAGATTTTACAGATTTAACTTCGGAAGAAGCTCGCATAAATATTACAAAAGAGCTTGAGGCTAAACAGTCCGGCCGTTTTGTGGTTTCATATAAACTGCGCGATTGGCTGATTTCCCGCCAAAGATATTGGGGCGCTCCGATTCCGATTATTTATTGTCCTAATTGTGGAGAAGTTCCGGTTCCGGAAGAAGATTTGCCGGTTGTATTGCCGGATGACGTTGATTTTGAGCCAAAAGGAGACGGAAAATCACCGCTCGCCTCCAACGCGGAGTTTGTGAAGACAAAGTGCCCAAGGTGTCGAGCCAAAGCCACTCGCGAAGTGGATACCATGGATACCTTCATGTGTTCCAGTTGGTATTTCTTGCGTTATGTTGATTCAAAAAACTCTAAGCAACCTTTTGATAAAAAGATCGTCAAAAAGTGGTTGCCGGTAGATATGTACGTTGGTGGTCCTGAACATGCGTGCATGCATTTGCTCTATGCCAGATTTTTAACAAAGGCGCTTTATGATGCCGGTCATATCCATTTTGATGAGCCTTTCACTCGTCTTGTTCACCAAGGAATGATTACGAAAGACGGTGCAAAAATGAGTAAATCAAAGGGCAATGTGGTTTCTCCGGATGCTTTTGTGGAAAAGTACGGCAGCGATGTTTTTCGAATGTATTTGATGTTTATGGGGCCGTTTACTCATGGAGGGGATTGGAATGACAAAGGAATCACCGGCATTGCGCGTTTTGCCGATAGAGTTTGGAATCTGATTATTAGAGAGCACGCCGAAAAAGACACAGAGGAAATGCAGCGTAGGCTTCATTGCACGATTAAAAAGGTTACGGAAGATATAGAGGCGTTGCACTTCAATACGGCGATTTCTGCAATGATGGAACTTGTCAATTTGGGTTACAAAGACAACATGTCTCTCAAATCCAAGAAGTTATTTGCTCAAATTCTGGCGCCGTTGGCTCCACACTTGGCCGAAGAAGTTTGGCATCATTTTGGCAACGAAGATAGTATTTTTAATTGTTCCTGGCCAAAATTCGACAAGAAATATTTGCAAGCCGACAACTTCGAACTTGTTGTGCAGGTAAACGGAAAAGTGCGCGCAAAACTGCAGGCCGCAGTTGGCATTTCAAAAGAAGAAGCGCTTGAATTGGTGCTAAAAGATCCGAATGTTCAGAACTATGTCGGTACAAGGCGACGCATAAAAGAAATTTATATTCCGGATAAACTCCTTAATATCGTGGTGGTTGATTAGGGACATGCTGAAAAACAGAAGTTTTTATGGCATCTGCGGCATCCCAGTCTGTTTGTGTACACGGAAACTTTTTGAGCGGGTGCCGACTTTTTCCTTTAGGCCAAATACCACAACAGGTTCAGTGGGAGACTGTCCCCCACAATCAAAGGTCACTCGCACAGTGCCTCTTTCAAATGTTACTCCGGCTGAATTGCCGCATGATATATCTACATTTGCACTTTTTGCCGCATAGAAATATGAATTTATGTTGCTGGGCAAAATAAAAGATTCGAGGACTGTTTTCTGGTCATCCGCCGATTGTGAAAATGTTTCTACTGCACCAAAGCCGTCTACGTTTGGCTGAGTAAATGCGATGCCATAGACGGCAATATCTCCCTTTGCTATTAGCGCCATGGAGCGTACGCTTTGTACCATAAACACAATTTTATTGAACGCGTTTCCAAAACGCAGATTCTGCATAACAGAGCCTGTGCCACCTAGTACCGCAGCAGCCAAAATTAGAATCACGACGATGCTTATCATTAATTCCAGAAGGGTGAAGCCGGATTTATTCATTCTTCACCCATTATACCAGCTGACCCGATAACTACAGTAAATTCTCCCTTTGGTTTTTTGGACTCAAAGTGTTTTATGGCTTCACCAAGGCTTCCGCGGAAGATTTCTTCAAACATTTTTGTCATTTCGCGGCAGATGGCAACGCGACGTTCGCCAAGTTGCTCGTAAACCTCTTTCAATGTGCGCACAATCCTGTGTGGCGCTTCGTAAAATACCACCGTGTGTGGATTTTCTTTTAGCGAAGAGATCATGGTTTTGCGTCCCTTTTTAAGGGGCAGGTAGCCGAGATACAAAAACCTATGAGAAGGGAGGCCGGAAGACACAATCGCCATTATGACGGCGCTTGGACCCGGGATAACAGTAACTTGAACGTCGTTTTCGATCGCCTTTTTTATTAACACATAGCCAGGATCAGAAATTCCCGGAGTCCCGGCATCAGAAATCAGAGCCAAAGATTTTCCCTCTTTGAGCAGCCTTAAAATATTTTCAATTTGCCCGTCGTGACTGTGGCTATGAAAAGATAGCATCGGCTTTGTAATCTCATACTTTTTAAGCAAAATACCGGAGTGGCGCGTATCTTCAGCCAGAATATAATCCGCTTCCTTTAAAATGCGAATTGCACGCAGGGTGATGTCTTCCAGATTTCCTATAGGTGTAGCGACAACATAAAGCATATTTAGATGTTTCTCTTTTGCCATGACCTTTTGGCCTTCAGTCCCCACTCCTTTAATTTAGCCACCATCTTTTTGCCATGTTCCGGGCTTATTAGAGGGATTGCCACCAAGATCAGCAGCCATCCTTGCAGTATAGGCAGAAGAATGCCAACTATACCTGTAAAAAGCAATACAAGACCCAGAGAAACGCGGAGCAAACTTATAAAGTCTTTTTTCATATTATAACTTCTTTGAAGGAGTTATGTTTGGCGGCCGACAATAGATTGGGGAGGCCAAGAGCACCTTCTTGAATGACTTTGCAGGGGCAAGCGCCACAGTTGAACTGAATTTCTTTAAATCATCTTCACCCAAAAACTGCCAGTTTTTCCTTTTTGCTTCACTAAATTCCCGCATCTCATTTTCCGTTATATCTCCAAAAAATACCATGGATTTTGTTTTTAGTTTTTTTGCGGCCAATTTTAACGCTTCTTGTATTGGCAGAATTCCGACGGATTTTTTTTGGAAAAACATTGAAACAAAATTGCCGCCGGCGTGGAGGAGCAAAACCGCTTCCTTTAGGCCGAGCCGTGGCGAGGTCATTTTTGGATTTTGCAAACGCAGCCAATACAAACTCGGGGTATCAATCTCAAATACCGGCACATTTAAGATTTTCGCCAAGGTATTTGCAACGGTTACTCCTATGCGGACTGCAGAAAAAGGGCCCGGGCCGCAAACTACGGCAACGCCTTCTATTTCATTAAAACGCCTGCGTGATTTTTTTAACAGATCCGAAATCGCCGGCAGCAGTTTTTCCGATTCGTCCATATTGCCCGCCCAAATAAGTTCTGCCAGGATCTTTTTGTCGAAAATTAAAGCAACAGACTCTCTTTTTGAAGCCGTATTTATGGCAAGTAGTAGCACGCGGACATTTTAGGGGCTTACCTCCTCTTTCTCAACTTGAAATTCTTATCATTCAGCATTTCTTGCTTCTTCCTTTGTAAACTTAAGATTGAATGTTGAAGCGCCACAATGAGGTCATCAATCTGTTCGTAAGTAAATCTTTTTCCTCTATTTATGAAATGAACAATCTGTAAACATATGCCTTTGAGCGAACCAAAATGGCCGGGCTGGCTGCCGTTACTCTTCTTAACTTTATTCCAGGGATTGAAATGTTTTTGTTTTTTCCCGTTCGAGATTTTGGAGGCTCCAAATGTTTCGAAAGGAATCAGCTTCAAAGTCATCTGGAAATTATACCATTTCTAATCTGTTATTTCAACGCCTTTATAGTAGTATTTTATGATTTCCTCCGCGGTCTTGCCTTGTTTGGCGAGTTCGGCGGCACCGCAACCGGAAACTCCCACGCCATGCCCCAATCTTTTTGTGCTTCCGCAGAACTTATCTGGCACGCTTTGCAGATATGGCAAGTCTTTGCGACCCCAGGCTTCTTCTGCGTTCAGTGTGCGGCCGTCGCTCTGGGTGAAGTATGGCGTAACCACTTGGACACCATTATATGTGACAATTCTACCTGCAGTTTCGTTGACGGCTTTCACTATGTTGGTGGCGCGAAGAGCTACGCCATAGCCGAGATATTTTTGCGTGTGATCAGGGTCGTCGTCCAAATCGTAAGGTTTTCCAGGGAATTTGCGGGCAATATCGCGATAAAACTCCGCATAACTGCGTGCCAGAATAATTATCGTTTTAATTTTTTCAATTGATTCGCTGTTGGAGCTTTCCGCCAGGCCGCGCAAATAGTCTTCCACCTGCAATTCATTTATAACCGCTAATTTGTCGTCCACTTTTTGAACTTCCAAAACGCCTTGGTAAACATTGTCATTCAAAGATGCGTTCCACGCCGGGCTGTTTTTGTAGTTTGCCAGCTGCACAATGCCGTTATTGTTTGGTTTAAAGCGCAGCGGCTCGTTGAGCGTCAATTTTGTTTTGCCAAATTTAACGCTGTAGCCGCCGACCCGCAAAAGTTTTACGGTTACCAACTCATTTTTCTCAAATTTGTGGATAAAAACATTGCCGGCAAAAAGCTTCATGCCGCTTTCGCTTTTTATTTGAGCAGATTTCTTTTTGAAGAAGCTGAGCAGCACGCGGATTGTTTTTTCTTTTCCTTCAACTTTTACGGTAAAGTGCATGCCTTTATCTGGCATCCAAGTCACAGATTCTATGATAGGCTGAAAGAATTCCTGAAAAGTCCCGCTCTTTTTTTTGGCTTTTGCAGTGAAGGTAAATTTACCGGTTTCGCCCGGCTTAACTTCTTTTTCAATCAGTTTGCCGATTCTTGTTTGTCCGCCAAAAAGCGAGCTTGTCCTGTCTTTTGGGTGTGAAGTGCCGAGATTGACCTGGTTTTTTCCCGTTTTTCGCCATGTAAAATTGCCTGTATTTTTTAGCATAATCCAAGCCGTATATGTTTTTCCTTGCTTGAGTGTCCCCGGTAGATCGTTTCTCCCGATAATGTCGTATGATAATTTCAGCTCTTCCACAAAAACCGGCAGCAGAAAAGTTTTATCGGTTCGAAGGTCTCCGTTTACAACCGGTTTGAGCTTCAGTAATCTGAGTCCAGAAATTAAACTGGCCGGCAATTTCGCCTTAAATGTTCCAATGTTTCCGATTTCGACTTTTTCATTTTCAAGTTTTGCAAAAAGTTTAGGAGCGCCGTTGTCGGTCAGATTTTCAATAAAAGTATCTTTATTCCAGGTAATGGCACCGGTATTTTTAATCTTTATTTGAATGGCTTTTCCTTGATCCGGCGGCATCGAAATTATTTCGTCCTTATTCATCGGCGAAAAATCATATTTCTCCGGGTTTGATTTAGTCTCTTTCTTTTGTTCGTCCGCCACAAGTTGTCTTATTGCCCCAAAACTTCTATCAAAAAAGAATCCGGGATCTGACTTTGGAGTATTGTCGCTGTGACCATGTACATTCCAATAAGTTTTTCCGTTGTATTCGGTTTTTCCAAGCGGGTCTATGCCATAGAATTTGGATTGTTCATCTATAAGTTTAGTTACCGCCTCTAGCATTGGGGCGGGGAGTTCATTTTCGTTATAATTTCCCATGAGTGAAATGCCGATAGAAACCTTATTCACAGGCAAGGCATGGCCGCCAATCATATATGTTCCGCCCTTCCTTCCTTCATAAATGTTCCCTTTGCGATCAATTAAAAAATGGTAGCCTATGTCTCCCCAGCCTTTTTCCACAGCATGGGAATGGTAAATATTGCGGATATCTTGAATCGGATTGTCCAAATTATTCATTACGGCAGTGTGGTGAATAACTATGAACTTCATGCTCTTTGCATATTGCAGAGGCCAAACGTATTTGTTCGAATTTCTATCATACGTTTCAAAATGGTCAATCTCCGGATCTTGAGCCAAAATCTCGCTACGTTCGTTTTCGGCAGCCTGCTGCTCCTTTTCACCTTCCTGGATGAGGTCTTTGGAGAATGTGTAGTCTTCATTTGCGCCCCATTCTTGTCGTGAAATTATTTTTAATTTTTTGTTGTCGGCGAAAACAATTCCGCCACATAAGAGCGTAAAAAACAGGATGAGTCCCAAATAAGCTGTCAATTTCTTCATGACTGTCACATTCTACTATACACGGCTGGTTCATAAAAATTTCATAAATAATTTAGAAAGATTTAATGTTAGTATGTTATAAAAAGAGCCTAGTCTTTGGCCTAAGGACAATCTGCCAGGCTGAGCCGCGATCCCGCCTCAGCAGGATCCCGCCCTGGCGGCGACGAAGCTAAGCAATTAATGCATCCGAAGGATGCATCCACATTACTCATTAATTCAATATTTATGGACACATCTCCAAAAAATTGGCGGCGTACCATCCCTTTTGTCAGTGCCACCCTTGCAGTGGTGATTTTTACCCTATTCACGGCCTGCAACCTTTTGGCAAAGGCAGAAAGGATAGTTTTGAAAAATGGCGATCTATATAACATAAGCGAAACTCTCGGTGAAAAACGCTTGACCTTGAGCAAGGACGTTAAGTTCATTTTTGCTGAAAGAGATGGAAAAGTTCTTTTTGGCAAAGGTTGGAAGACCGAATTAAATAATGAAACTGAAATGCTTGGAGAAACAGAACTTTTCGCCTTGGATTTAGCATCCGGCACAACGACTTTAATAAGCGGCGGAGTTGTGGATGCAATCATGGGGCCAGGTTTAAACGCATATTATACAGACAAGAATAGAGCCCTTTTTTATTTTAATTTGGAGAAGCCCGTTGGCACAAAGAAGCAAGAGAAAGTGCTTTTCCCTTCAATTTCCAAGGACGGTTCAAAATTGGTTTATCAAAAGCTAAATACGGATTGGGCGCCCGGAGAACAGTTTGATAAAGCCCTCGGTCTCACGATTTTGGACATTTCCACAAATAAAGAAACTCAGATTTCAAAAAAGGCAGATGATTGGGCTGCGATTTTTACGCCAAACGGCAAGAAAATTATTTTTGCGTCCGTTAACGAATACGGTATAGCTGGTTTCTTTAGTATGAATGTGGACGGCAGTGGCCGCACTATCTTAACTAATAAAGATCAGAAAAAATTCACGAACTTATCGGTGGCTTTGCCTTCAGAAAGACCAATTTTCTCAGGTGATGGCTTATATATGATTTATGAAAGCGACAAGCAAATTTGGTTGGTGAAGTTCAGTAGCGATTATACGCAAGTTGATCAGGCAAAGAGAATTGCATATGGAATAAACCCAAAGTGGGAGATTCAAGGCCAGACATTGACGGTTGTCGCCGTGCCGGGGCAGAGCGGAGAAGATGGCGTGATTACTGTGGATTTGAATGGCAAGCTAATCCGGTAAAGAAGCCAATATTATTATCAATTAATCAAAATGTTTATGAAAACATTAGTTTCGGTGATTTCTCTTGTTGCAATCTTGGCGCTCGCGACGATGCCGGTTGCAATGGCTCGTGACGTTAAGTTTAGATTGCCCGTTGGGGGGCTTTTAAACCCTCCAATCAGTTATTACTACGATAATGACACCAGGGCATCCGCCCGCAAATACGATTGTACTCGTAATAGGGTTTACAATAATCACAGAGGCACGGATTTTCGTACCGGTCCAAATTCCGTTCCGGTTTTTGCTGCTGCGCCCGGTGAAATTTCCTCTCGACTGGACGGTTGTCCAAATGTTGGATTTTTGGGATCTGCGTGCGGTGGGGGATTTGGCAATAATGTGAGAGTAAACCATGGTGATGGATGGACGACGATTTATGCTCATCTAAAGAGTGCAACTGGCGTTTATCCTGCGGATCTCCTGTGTTTTGGCACATGCCCGCAACTTGGTGACAGCGGTTCTTCTGGCAATTCTTCGGGTCCACATCTGCATTTTGAGGTTAGAAAATACGCCTATCCGAATAATGATCCGTTTTCGGGGCGTTGCAGTGGCAACGTGAGTTTTTGGAATCAAATGGCAAATGGGATGCCGACCACGGTGTGTATGTGATGAGATTTAGTTACCGGCTCGTTATCTACAATCAGATGCGAGCCGGCGCTTTTTCAGCATGTTCCTAGAGGTCCCAAGGCAAGCCGACGCCAAAATTTTAATTTAGTCACCATAAATTTCTTGTGATTTTCTTTTGGACTGTTAGTATTGGTTCATGGCGCTACAATTTACAGATCAAAATTTCAAAACGGAAACGGCAAAGGGTTTCGCAATAGTAGATATGTACGCCGACTGGTGCGGTCCGTGTAAAATGATGGCTCCAATTTTTGAAGATGTTGCACAGATGTACGCGGGTAAGGTCAAAATGGGAAAGCTAAACGTAGACGAGAGTCCACTAACTCCCGGAACATTTGGAGTTAGCGGTATACCGAGCGTGGTATTTCTAAAAGATGGGCAAGAAGTTTTCCGCCTTGTTGGCTTTCAGTCAAAAGATGTTTTTATCGCCAAGATACAGGAGATTTTTGGTGTCAAATAAAGCTGCGCGCAGATATACGCCTTGTCGTGGAAGCGGCGCACCATCTCGTTGTTTTTGTACTTCCGGTTCATCAATTTTGCCTGGAGGGATTTCTGATATACAAATGTGGGGGTTAAGGAGTTTAAATTAGAGTGGATTGAACAGGCTCAACCTTGGACGGGAGAATATTTTTCTCATCCACTTTTTTCCCGCGGTGGAGCTTTCTTTTTAGCGCTTCTTTTACCGCTACCTTGTCTGCTTCGGTGTTTTCCGGATGTCCAGAGTGGCCTTTTATCCAATGCCACTCTACTTTATCAAATTCAGAGATTAAACGTATCAATTGTTGCCACAAATCGGTGTTCTTTTTCTTCTTCCAGTTTTGTTTAATTGTATTAACGAGCAGTATTGAATCTGAATAAATGGTGCACTCCTTTAATTTTGGTAATTTTTTTCGCAAATAATAAAGTGCAGCTATGGCCGCAGACATTTCCATTCTGTTGTTTGTGGTGTGAGCTTCACCACCTTTCACCACTATTTTCTTACTTGGAGTTTTTATAATTGCACAATAACCACCGGGTCCCGGATTACCCAATGAACTGCCGTCTGTGAAAATTCTTATATCCACGCCGGTATTATATCAGACGTATCGTGCAATGATTTATCTAAAGTGTCAAGTTTTACTGGTTTCAAAATGTTATATAATTATAACTAATTTTTAGAAATGTGTATACTTTACTCTCTTGCCAAGATGTCAATAATATTGAGTGGTGGGCGAATTCGAGATGGGTTGCAGGAGTTCTTTTTTGGCTGTAAAGTGAGCGCGATATGTTAAATGCATTGAGTTCAGGAATTGCAAAGTTTATAGATGGACTTTCTGAGTTTGCCAAAAATTTCTGGGCAAATTTGAATGTTTCTCAATATTCAACACTGCAGGTTGCCGTTGATATCTTGCTGGTCGCGATTTTGTTCTATTGGCTAATAATGATAATTCGCGGATCGCGTGCGACAAATATTATTCTTGGATTATTGGTTCTGGGTCTAGTTTTTGCAGTTAGCAAATGGTTAAATTTGCTGGCTCTTGGCTGGCTGCTCGATCGTTTACTTACAGTTATACTTGTTGCTATACCAATTATTTTTCAACAAGAGCTTCGTCGTGGACTTGAGAAGCTTGGGAAGACAAAGTTCTTCTTGGCTCGCGAAGCTATGGAAATTGATTTTATTCGCAGTGAAATAATTGAAGCATGTGTTGAGATGGCGCATCACAAGACCGGCGCTCTAATTGTTTTTCGCGATGAAGTGAATTTAAAGGAATACATTGATACTGGAGTTGTACTCTCCGCAAAAATTTCCAAAGAGCTCTTATTGTCAATTTTTCATCCGGGGGGGTCTCTTCATGATGGGGCTGTAATAATAGACCAAAATCAGATAGTGGCCGCCGGATGTGTCTTGCCACACTCATTCAAGGAATATGGGCATAAATTTGGAACGCGCCACAAGGCCGCGCTTGGACTTTCTGAAACCACGGATGCAAAAGTATTGGTTGTCTCCGAGCAGAGAGGAACTGTTTCGTTTGTTGCTGATGGTTCTATTGAAGAGGATATATCGCCCGAACGGGCATCAATCTTATTGACGCAAGTCTTGGAACCGAAACATTTAATAAAATATCGCAGAAGAGTGCACCATAAATAATATGTTTAAGAATCTTCCACTAAAAATTCTATCGCTCGTTCTTGCCACTGTATTTTGGGTTTTTGTTGTAAGTCTTGAAAATAATTTCGTGCAATTCCCCGAGCAAATTCCGATACAGGTCTTTAATTTAGCGCCGGATTTGGCTTTAACTGGTCAACTTGGAACTGTAAAGCTTGGTTTGCGTGCAGCAGACGTTGGAATTATGCGTTCACTTTCGGCAAATGATTTTGAAGCTTATATAGACTTGAGGAACGCCGGAGCCGGTACCAGAAAAGTGCAAATCGCAGTGACTTCAAAGAATTCACAAGTGACCATCGCCAAAATTGATCCGGCGGAAGTGGAAGTGGAACTTCAGCCTGTGCGAAAGAAAATGGTCACGCTAACCGTGGACGTGCAAGGTAAACCGGCAAAAGGATATAGCCTGGATTCAGTAAAGCTTAAACAAAGCCTGGTGACAGTTTCTGGAGCTGAAACATTTCTGAAAAAAATTGCGTCCACGCGCGCGCAAGTGATTTTGCAAGGAACCGAAACGAAGAATATGACGAAAAAAGTGCAGATTGTGTTTTATGATGAGAATGATTTGGTGCTGGAAGGATTAACGGTTGAGGAAAAAGATTTAGAAGCTGATGTCTTGATAACTGAAGTGGAAGGAACTAAAGACGTTGGTGTTAAAGCCAGCGTTTCTGGAGCCGTTGTTAATGGGACAGTTAAAAAAGTAGAAATTAATCCTGCGGTTGTGTCAGTTACCGGATCCAGCGAAAACCTGGGTAAATTGGAAGTTTTGGAAACTGCACCAATTGATTTGAAGAGCGCCACCGAGAGTTTTGAAACAAAGGTAAAGCTCGTTTTACCAAATGGTATAACATTAGCTCCGGGGCAGCCTCTAGACGTGAGCGTGAAAGTGGAGATAGAGAAACCGTAGTTCTTCTCTACTACACTGCGTTGGCTGAGCAGAAAGGGGCTGTTCTGAATTTTGCACCTGTACTGTCCGTAACTTCCAAAACCAAATATAGTATGGCACCTGTGCCTATGGAGGTTGTCATATCATATTGGCCTGCTTCGTAAGCCACGATTGGAGCGTCCAATGGAACTAGATTTGTTCTTAGTTCGCCACCCTTGCCTTGTGTCTGGATAGCGGCGTAAAGAATAACTGTTAATGGGGCGCGACATTCATCGAACTCGGGAACGTCAAAGCTTATATTGGCGGTTCCACCGTCTATCCTGCAGCTATTTTCAATTGGAACTACTTTTGGGGCAATTCTCTCGTTTCTTCCATCGCAACTTTCTACCACCGGTATGCCTCCGTCTTCTTGAGCGGTATCTTCTTCGCTGTTACCACCGCCATGATCCAGAGGGAAGCAGCCGCTGGAACCACCGACTGCTCCTGCTGCCAAAAGAGCGGCAGAAATTCTGGCCATAAGTCCGGTTCGCAGACTAGGGGTTGTGAGGCTCGGTCTGACGCCGATACGTTGAGTGGCTGTTTTATCAGTAGAACTGCGAGGTGTGAGTGTATCCATAAGAAAAATTAGTTATTTAAATAAATGATAGAAGCGAATTCTAACACAAAGATACTAAAAGTCAAGAGTTTATAATACTTTCTTTAAGGTTATAGTGTGAAAGATGAAAATTTGCATACCAATAGTGGCAAAATGCAGGTTGGAAGCCGAAAAACTCATCAGGAGGGCTCAACCTGGAGCTGATCTGTTGGAAATATGGCTAGATAACCTGAATCAAGCCGACGTTTTGCCCCTTATTTCTACCTTAAAAAAGCCGGTTATCGCCGTTTGCAGGGGCAAAGAAGAGCGCGGCTCATATATGGGTACGGAAGAGACTAGGGTGGGTATCTTATGCGAGGCCGTAAGGAGCGGCTCCAAATATGTGGATATTGGTCTTCAGACGGCGTCAGATCTCATAAAAAGGATAAAAAAGGTCGCTAAAAAGGAGGGCGCACAACTTATAATTTCCAAGCATTTTTGGGATAGCACACCGGATCTGGACGAGCTGATTGAGATTTCTAAGAAGGCAAAACACCTTGGAGCTGATATCGTAAAAGTAGCTGCGCAGGTTAATAAGTGGTCTGATAATGTGCTCCTTTTTGAGTTTACAAAGCGCCTAGCCAGTCGCGACAAGATGATAGTGATCGGTATGGGAGAACGCGGGCAAATTTCACGAATCGGATGTCCACTTTTGGGTTCGTTTTTAACGTACGTCGCCTTGGACGAAAAAAACAAGACGGCATCCGGCCAATTTACCCTCGGAGAATTTGAGAAAATGCTGTATTTTGTACGCTGAATATGCCTCTTCAGATTGGAATTGTAGGACTCCCAAACGTGGGGAAATCAACGCTTTTTAACGCGCTGACCAAAACAAGAAAGGCTAACGTGGCCAATTACCCGTTTTGCACGATTGATCCGAACGTGGGTGTTGTTGAAGTCCCGGACGAGAGATTAAACAAATTGTCAGAAATGGTGAATCCGAAAAAAATAATTCCAGCGACAGTTGAATTTGTGGATATTGCCGGACTTGTGAAGGGTGCTTCAAAAGGGGAGGGACTTGGGAATAAATTTTTGGCGAATATTCGTGAATGTCATGCCATTGCTCATGTGGTGCGCGTTTTTCAGGATGCGAATGTTATTCATGTGCATAACGATGTGGCGCCAAGGCGAGACGTGGAAATAATTCATTCGGAATTGATTTTGGCTGATTTGGAAACGGTTGAAAAACGTTTTGGCAGAGCCAAAACTGAGGCTAAGCAGAACGATGCGAAAAAAGTTGCATACGCCGAATTGATAGCAAAACTTAAAAGACATTTGGAAGAAGGAAAGATCGCCTATGAATTCACTTGTTCGAAAGATGAGAAAGCTTCTCTGCAAGACCTGCACATGCTTACCGACAAGCCATTTTTATATATAGCTAACATCAATGAGTCGCAGATAAAAATGTGGAATAAAGAAGCGGCTGCCACTGAACTTGGGTTGTCTGCTTCTGCGGAAATTATTCCTATCTCCGCAAAAATAGAAGAAGAACTGTCTCAAATGCCGGACGAAGAGACGAAAGTATTTCTGGAAGATTTGGGGATGAAGGAGTCGGGGCTTTTTGCTCTTATTCATGCGGCTTATCGCACTCTTGGATATATGACATTTTTTACGGCTGGGCCAGAAGAAGTTCGGGCGTGGACAACAACAAAAGGCGCGACGGCATCTAATGCGGCCGGCGTAATTCACACTGATTTTGAAAAAGGATTTATAGCTGCCGAAGTGATTTCTTATAAAGATTACGTTGAGTGCGGAGGAGAATCGGGCGCAAAAGAAAAAGGAAAAGCGCGCATAGAAGGCAGAGATTATGTTATGCACGACGGTGACATCGTCCATTTTAGGTTCAATGTATGAAAATAATTCCGGCCATCTATTTGTCTCATGGTAATGCGGTATCTAATTACAAAGGTCAGTCTGAGCAGGTGACTGTTTTGAGTAAAGATCCGCTAAGTGCGGCAAGAAGATTCGAGAAAGAAGGAGCAAAATATATTCATCTTGTGGATCTGGATGCTTTTGACGCTGGAAGCAAAGAAAATCGCAAAATTGCGAAATCAATCGCAAAAAATACTTCACTCGAAGTGTCTTATGCCGATGGAGTTTCGGCTTTGCAGGATGTAGAGAATTTGTTTGCGGACGGGATCGCACAGGTGTGCCTTGGGCAATCTGCAATAAACATATTGGATGAGGCCATTTCTCGTTTTGGCCAGGATAAGATATTCTTTGTGATTCGTACTCAAAGGCGTGTGATCCCAGATCAACCTGGTGTTGAAGTAACGGATTATGGAAGGCAATTAAGCGAGCGCGGTGTGAAAAATATAATTCTACGTGACACTCTGGCAGAGGGGACATTTCATCCAAATTTTGACGAAGTGGAGCGCCTAATGTTTGGAGCTAAGGTCAATGTCTTTGCTTTTGGTGGAGTTGGTTCCATAGGTGATCTGGAAGTTTTACAAAAAACCGGCGTAGCTGGTGTCATAATCTCCAAAGCGTTTTTTGAAAACAGGCTGTCTTTGGCTGAGTGTATGGAAAAGTACAGATAGTGTGTCCTAGTCGTGCTGCGATAACTGTTCTCTGTGATATCGAATGTAGTTTGCCGTGAGTAATGTGTAGACTCCAATGATTAGGCCTATTACGAAGACTAGGTTTAAATCCAAATTTAAAAACAATGATTCAGAGACTATAATTACGAGTGCGAAAGTGTTCAAAGTATAGAGTATCGGCCAGTAATAAGCGGTTTCAGCGAGCTCCGGAAAGCTGCGGCGCGTCATATTTTTTAAATAAAATACTAATCCAAAAAGCATTAGCACCCCAACGTATATGATTATATTAGACAGCACAGAGGTTGCAGGAAATTTCGTAATGGTGCTGTTTATTACCACAGGATAGCTTATCCACAGTAGTGCGGTGAGAGTGCTTGCAATAAAAAACCAAATTTTCCGTCCAATAAACCTGCGAGTTATTGATTTTACATCATCTATTTGCTCAAGTGTCTCAAATACCTGCGAAAGTTCGTTGTAATTCCTCACCATGATGCTTAGAGTGCACCTGTGGAGACCGTTGGTATACCAAGGTTTATCCACTATGAACTTTACAATTGGGATGTGCAGCGCGTTGAGGGTGCGTGTTATTTCGCGGAATTGGTTTTTGCTGTTATCACCAATAATGCGTAGCCCAACTCGAGACATAAAACTGGATTTTATTTCGTAGCGTTTTTTTATCAAATAGCCAAGTCCGCCTGTTTCTAATTGTTTATTTTCAAATAAAGTATCCATTATAGCCTTTGTTGTCAGCGAGCCCTCTCCCACCGCCACCAGAATTTCATCGAGCGTTTTATATGGAAATTTCTTTGAGATAATTGCCAGTTTTTTTGGACTTAATTCGTCCAGAACATTTTTACCCATTCGTTCAAATTCCTTTTGTATTAGACGTTTACCGACGGCATGTTTTTTCTCCTTCGGTTCTTTTTTCAAGAAATCCTTGATCCTGGTGGAAGCCGCAGATGTTTTTACAAAATTAAGCCATTCGCGCTCAGGAATCGTGCCTTTGTCAGTTATAATCCGAACTGTATTGCCCGAAGATAGCGGAGTTGTCACCGGCAAAAGCACGCCGTTGATTTCTGCTTTTGTGGCATGGTTACCGATGTCTGAGTGTATTGCGTATGCGAAATCCAGAGTGCAAGCGTCTTTTGGCAGATCAATTACGTCGCCTTTTGGGGAAAATACAAAGATTCTATCTTGAAAAATATCCAGCTTTAAATCTTCTAGAAAATCTTCGGTTGAGTCTTGATGATCTTTTTGAAGTTCCAATATTCTCTGAATCCAAGTTGAACGCTGATGCAAAACGGTGGCAAGTTCTTCTTCATCTGAATATTTGTAAAAGTAATGTGCGGCAATGCCGTATTCCGCTTCAAGATGCATGTATCGTGTGCGTACTTGGAATTCCACGACCGTGCTGTTTAGTCCAAACACCGTCGTATGTAGGCTTTGGTATCCGTTTGGTTTTGGAACTGCGACGTAGTCTTTTACACATCCCGGTTTGGGCTTAAATAAACGATGAATTAGGCCCATAACTTCGTAGCAATCTTTGCGCGTCGGCACGATAATTCGTATGGCGATTAGATCATCAATGTTATAAATGGTCTGCTTTTGCTGCAGTTTGCGAAAAATGCTGTAAAAAGTTTTAGGTCGGCCAACAATTTCCGATTCTATGTGATTCTTTATAAGTTCTTTTTCTGTCAGGCGTATCATTTCTTCCAAAATAAAATTACGCTCTTCAATATTTTCTTCCACTTCCCGTTTGAGATTAGTGTAGTCCAGCGGATAAAGGTGTTCAAAACACAGGTTTTCTATTTCCATGCGGATCTCGCCAATCCCCAGAAGATTGGCTATTGGAACGTAAATCTCGAGGGTTTCACGCGCAATGCGGCTGCGTTTTTTTTCATCGGTTATAAAACGAAGAGTGCGCATGTTGTCGAGCCTATCCGCGAGTTTTATAAGAATTACGCGTAAATCTTCCGCGCTGTGTATGAAAAGCTTTTTGAGAGATTCAATTTGCCGCTGCTGCATGTTTTCGCGGTAATGCACTTTTGCCAATTTGGTTATACCGTCAACCAAATACGCGATTTTTTTGCCAAATTGCTTTTCTATATCGGCCACGCTTACTTGTGTGTCTTCCGGCACGTCGTGCAAAAGCGCGGCAACGATTGTGTCTTCATCAACGCGGAGGTTTGTTAGAATTTCCACTGTTCGCAGCGGATGTATCAGGTAAGGTTCCCCCGATTTTCGCAATTGTCCCTGATGCGCTTGCTTGGCAAAATCATACGCATTCAAGACCTTTTTTAATTTTGATTCAGGACTATATGCGCGTATCTTGTTAAAGATTTCGTCCGCCAGTGTATCTATGCTGGAACTGGGGATTGTCATGTGTTTATAGAGTGTAGTTTATAATTCTGTATGAATTAAGTCCATTATATGAAGCCAAAGGTGATTGTTGCGTTGTCAGGAGGTGTTGATTCGTCTGTCGCGGCAGCCCTCCTAAAAGAGAAAGGATACGACTGTATAGGTGTTCACCTTAGGTTTTGGAATGATCCGCACGCATCCTTTTGCGGGCTTGTCGAAAATAAATGCTGCACACTGGAAAGCCAGCGCGATGCCGCTAATGTTGCCAAAAAACTCGGTATGCCGTTTTTTGTGGTGGATACCGGTAAGGAGTTTAAAAAACGCATAGTTGATTATTTTTTAAAAACTTACGCGGCAGGTCATACGCCAAACCCCTGTGTTCACTGTAATCGTTACATTAAGTTTGGGGAACTGTTACGATATGCTGTCAAAATGAAAGCGGATTTTATTGCCACCGGTCACTATGCGCGTGTGGTAAAGAAAAAAGGTGGTTTATATGAACTTGCGCTGGCGCGCGATCTTGAGAAAGACCAAACATATTTTTTGTATCAACTGGATCAAAAACAATTGGGGCGCGCCATGTTTCCGCTCGGTGGTTTTTTGAAAAGTGAGATTTATGCGTTGGCAAAGAAGTACGGTTTTATAAAAGTTGCAGGCAAGCGCGAGAGCCAAGGACTTTGTTTTTTCCCTGAACCCACGCCTGAGAATTTTTTGAAGAGAAATTTGAAATCGTCGCTCTTTAAGGCTGGTCAGATTGTGGATACCAAAGGTCGCAAGCTTGGGATTCATCAAGGGCTGCCGCTTTATACGGTTGGCCAGCGTCACGGTTTGAATATTGGCGGCATAAAAGGTGAAGAAGAGGGAAGACCGTGGTATGTAATTGAAATTAATCGAAAGAAAAATAGTTTAATTGTTGGGCATGAGGACGATTTGTCTCGGAATCGAGTGATTTTAAAGAAAATACATTTTATTTCCGGAATCCCGACCGTTGGCAAAAAAATGCGTGTAAGTGTGCGAATTAGGCATCGTGCGCCGTTTATGCCTGCGATTTTGGAAATTAAAAAAGGCGGAGGAGTGATTTTTACTGAGAAGTTTTTGCGCGGAGTTTCACCCGGGCAGGCTGCTGTTTTCTATGTAGGGGCAAAAGTCTTGGGTGGAGGTATAATACAAAGTGCAACCATCATATGAAAAAGAAAACGCCAAACAGGCCGAGCCGCAGCGAGGCACCAAAAAAGGAGGAAGTTTATAAGTTGCATATTGATCTTCTTCCGCATAGGGTTGCGCCGGTTCATGCGCAGCAGCTTGTTCCCGCTCCAAAAAAAAATAAAGTGTGGGCTTTTATATGGGATAAATTGCAGTTTGTAATAATCTCTGTCGTAGTTTTTGCCGCAATTTACACGGTTTTAAATTGGCAGGCTTTGCTTTTAAACGCCATGTACTATTGGGACGTTTGGCGCGGTGTGCAAAGTCCGCTGGAAAGTCTGGTTGCAGAAAAAGAACAAGTGCCTGAAAAATTGGAGGTTTCATCTGTGCAAAGGGCGGTTGCCGGGTCGGAGCAAATTCCTGCGCTTAATTTGGAGGTTTTTCCGACCGATATGAGAGTTGTAATCCCGCGCATCAACCAAAATGTTCCGGTTGTTGGTGTTAAAAATGAAAATTTGATCGCGCGAAAATGGGGCGAACTGGAGGCGGACATTCAAAAGTCGTTACGCAATGGGGTCGTGCATTATCCGGGAACTGCGCTTCCGGGGGATAATGGCAACATTGTTATAACGGGTCATTCTTCTTATTATGCGTGGGATCCCGGAAGGTTTAAGGATGTTTTTGCTTTACTCCATGACGTAAAAATAGGCGACAAGGTTGTTGTTTATTTCAACCAAAAGAAATTCGTTTATGAGATAAATAAAATCAAAGTTGTTTACCCAAAAAACGTGGATATTCTTGCACCCACAAACTTTGAACAGCTGACTCTCATTACTTGCACGCCGATTGGCACAAACTTAAAAAGGTTGATACTTACAGCCAAACTGATTGAAAAAAGCTAGGAACATGCTGAAAAAC
>CAYHNW010000012.1:0-34181 GCA_964358095.1 uncultured Candidatus Peribacteria bacterium | reverse complement strand
TCATTAATTCATAATTTTTATGCACTTTTTGCTTGACCGAGATATAGTTAGTTATATGCTGTTGTTACAAATCAATGACCTTAGTTTTGTTTTCGATTGCCTGCAAAAATTTGCGGAACATATTTCCTGATAATTCTAACGAGGCGGTATTTCTGTTTGGATGGAAACTTACGATTTTAGCGTAATAAACTTTTTGATCGATATAAACTTCCACTTCATGATTCTTATCATTCAGCAAACCGAAAGGCGAAACTGTTCCTGGAGTAAGACCGAGTTTTTCAAGAAGAGCTTCTGGACTAGCAAAAGTTATTTGTTTATCGCCAACTGTTTCGCCGATTTTTTTCAGATCAGCTCGTTTTTCAGCGGGAAGTACTACCAAGAAATACCGCCCACTTTTTTTGCCTTTTAGTAGCAAATTTTTGCAGGCAAGCCCAGGAATATCTCCACAATATTTTTCAGCCTCTTCACACGTAAAGACGGCTGGATGTTCGTGAAGAATAAATTAGACACCTTTTGATTTTAGAAAATCTTCCACATTTGTCATAAATTGATTTGTAACAATGGCATATAACTCGATTCTATGCGAACTCCTACTCCTTCTTCTTTTCATCCACAACCTCACCCTCCACAGCTTCGTCTTTTTTGTCACTCTTGCCAGCCTCGCCGTTAGCCCCCTTTTTCGCCGCCTCGTCAGCCTGCGCGCCTTTATAAAGTTCCGTGCCGACTTTTTGCAATTCTTGCGAAAGTGCCTCAAAACCTTTTTCCAGTTCTTCCACGCTCGCGTCTTTGTTCTCCAAAATCTTCTTTAACTCGGCAACTTTGTCTTTGATCGGCTTTTTGGTCTCATCGCTCAATTTTTCGCCGTGTTCCTTTAATGTGCGATCCGTTTGAGAAATAAGCGAATCGGCCTTGTTACGAGCCTCAATTTGCTGGTGTTTTTTCTTGTCTTCTTCGGCGTGCAATTCGGCTTCTTTGCGCATTTTATCAATTTCAGTATCGGTAAGACCTGAAGAACCGGTAATCGTAATGTGCTGTTTTTTGCTGGTGGCTTCGTCATGTGCCGTAACTTTCAAAATGCCATTTGCATCAATATCAAAAGTCACCTCAATCTGAGGCCTGCCGCGCGGAGATGGTGGGATTCCATCCAAAACAAACTTGCCCAGCGACTTGTTGTCGGCCGCCATCGGACGTTCGCCCTGCAAAACGTGAATTTCTACAGCTGGCTGATTATCGCTTGCTGTTGAGAAAACTTGAGATTTGGAAGTTGGGATCGTAGTGTTGCGTTCAATGAGTTTAGTGGCAACTCCGCCGAGAGTTTCAATGCCCAGCGAAAGGGGAGTGACATCGAGCAACAAAACGTCTTTCACGGTTCCTTGCAAAACTCCGCCCTGAATCGCCGCGCCAAGAGCAACGACTTCATCCGGATTTATTCCGCGGTGCGGTTCTTTTCCAAATAGAATTTTTACTTTTTCAATCACAGCCGGCATACGCGTCATTCCTCCGACAAGCACCACTTCGTGCAAGTCACTCATATAGATTTTTGCGTCACTCATCGCCTTTTTGCATGGTTCAATCGTTCGTTCAATTAAATCGGCAACGAGGTCTTCCATCTTTGCGCGCGTCAATTTCACATTTAAATGTTTTGGCCCACTCGCGTCCGCCGTAACAAACGGCAAATTTATTTCCGTCTCATGCAGGGTGGAAAGTTCAATCTTCGCTTTCTCCGCCGCCTCGCGAATTCTCTGCAACGCCAATTTGTCTTTTTTCAAATCAATACCCTGATCTTTTTTAAACTCGTCCGTGAGCCAATTCATTATGCGATCATCAAAATCATCGCCGCCGAGCTGCGTATCGCCGTTTGTGGACATGACTTCATAAACGCCTTCGCCAAGTTCCAAAATAGAAACGTCAAACGTGCCGCCGCCAAGGTCAAACACTGCAATTTTTTTGAGTCCGCCTTTTTTGTCGAGGCCATAAGCCAGCGATGCCGCCGTCGGTTCGTTAATAATTCTCTTTACATCCAAGCCAGCAATTTTGCCCGCGTCTTTTGTGGCTTGCCTCTGCGAATCGTTAAAATATGCCGGAACCGTAATCACAGCTTCCGTCACAGGCTCGCCCAAATATGCTTCAGCATCCGCCTTCAACTTTTGCAGCACAATTGCGGCAATTTCCGCCGGTCTATATTGCTTTTTATCAATTTCAATATCCACTTCGCCCTTGCGGCCTTTTACAACTTTGAAAGGCATGCGCTTGGCGGTTTCTTGGCATTCGTCATACTGGCGGCCAATAAAACGCTTGGCGGAATACACGGTGTTTTCCGGATTTATAATAGACTGGCGCTTTGCGGTAACTCCCACGATGCGCTCGTCGCCTTTAAAAGAAACCACAGATGGCGTTGTGCGCCCGCCTTCGGTATTCGGAATAACAATCGGCTCCGCGCCCATCATTACGGCCACGCATGAGTTTGTTGTACCAAGATCAATTCCAATGATTTTAGACATATATTAAGAGTTTAAATGCTTATTAGCACTCACTATTTTAGAGTGCCAGTTTGATCCGGTCAAGGTCATTTTTTTGGAGTTACTGTTCCGTCGCCGACTTTTACTTTTGCCGGACGCAAAACTTTGTCGCCAAGCATATAGCCTTTTTCAAACTCTTCTATCACGACTTCTTTTTCACCGGAACCTGCGGCCAGCGCATCATGCAGCCGCACATCTGCTTTTTTACCAACCTGCGATTCCATTTCTACTACGCCCTGTTTCCGCATAATGCCCATTAATTGCTGCTCAATTTGAAGTGCGCCTTTGAACCAATCGGTTTCCAGAATCTCCTCCGGTACAGCAGCAAAAGCGCGAGCAAAATTATCTAAAACCGGGAGTAGTTCCAAAATGAGAGAAGTATTTGCAAATGCCACGAAGCTGTTTTTTTCTTCTTCCGTTTTTTTGCGGAAGTTTTGAAGATCGGCCAGCGCGTGTTTTGCCGCCTCCGTCATTTCTTCAACTTTTTTATTGGCCTCGGTAAGATCCGCTTCAAGTTTAGTAACGGTGTCGTCTTTTGCCTGCGCCACCGCGATTTTTTTTGCTATGTCGTCGTCTGTCATAATTATTGTTCGACTAAAATTTTAACTTGATTAACAATTGCGTGATTAAAAGGGTACTTCATACGCGTTGGCCCGAGCAACCCAAAAAATCCCTCAAAACCGGCAATGTGATATTTGGTCACGATCATCGCGCAAGATTGAATTTGCGGCAAAATATTTTCTTTGCCTATGAAGATTTTGGTGTCGTCGCCAATTTCCAGCTGGCGCAACGTGTTTAAAAAATTATCTGTGTCTTCCAAAACCTCCACAACCTGCGAAGCTCTCACCGGATCCCGTGAAAATTCCGGCTGGCGAAGTACATTTGAAACGCCCAAGAAAAACGTCCTGCGATTATCTGGCAATGTTGCAAAGCTCACATCTCCCGTTGCCTGCGACAAAATTCTCACGCCATCAAAAATTTTCTCACGTGCCTTTTGCATTTCATAACTCACTAAAACTTTTTGCAAAGCCTTAGTGGCCTGTTTTTCGGCTGTCTCATAATCGGCTAATTCATCAACATAAAGGCGATAACCGGTGTCCGTGGGAATACGCCCGGCAGAAATATGCGGCTGAAAAATCAGCCCTTCTTCTTCCAGGCTGCACATATCGTTGCGAATAGTGGCTGGCGAAACCGAAAAATGATAACCCATCACAATCGCCTGAGAACCAACCGGTTCGGCGGTTTCAATAAACTCCTTAATGATGGCGTTTAGAATTGAAAGTCTTCTATCCATTGGCACTCGCGATTATATAGCGCTAACAAAGCGGAAACAAGATGCACACGCCCGCGTTGTCCGCTCCGGCCATTTTAGCGGCCAGCTCGACTGTTCGCATCGAATATCCCCACTCATTGTCGTACCAAGAAAAGGTTTTGATCATATTTCCGGCTACCATAGTTAGGGCTGTATCTACGATGCTTGAATAATGGTTGTGTCTAAAATCTACAGAAACCAGCGGGCGATCTTCCAAAGCCAAAATACCTTTTAAATGCCCTGCCGCAGCTCTTTTGAGCGCGGCATTTACTTCGGCTGCGTCTTTTGGAGCACGCTTTACGTTACAAACCAAGTCCACGATAGAAACTGTTGGCGTTGGAGCGCGAACTGCGATGCCGTTTAATTTTCCAGCCAAATGGGGGAGTACTTCGCCAATTGCCTTTGCCGCGCCTGTGCTGGTTGGAATTAACGAAAGTTGTGCACTGCGAGCTCTGCGCGGATCTTTGTGCGCGGAATCGAGAATAACTTGGTCGTTTGTATACGAGTGAATCGTCGTCATAAAGCCATGTTCAATTTCAAAAATTTCATCAAGCACCTTTGCGAGCGGAGCCAAGCAATTCGTAGTGCAAGACGCATTGGAGACAATGAAATGTTTTTGTGGATCAAAACTGTCGCAGTTCACCCCGCGCACAAAAGTCGCATCGGGATTTTTGCCCGGAGCGGAAATGAGCACGCGCTTTGCTCCGGCAGTTAAATGTTTGCTGGCACCTTCACGGTCGGTAAAAACGCCAGTGCATTCAATAACAATATCAACTTCATGCTTTTTCCATGGCAATTGCCCCGGATCTCTGTTGCAGTACATCGGGATTTTCACGCCATCAACTATTAAATTCGCATCGTCATGAGAAACCTCATTTGGCAAAATCCCATAAGTTGAATCAAATTTTAGCAAATGTGAGTGAATATCCGTACCGGACGTGTCATTTATAGCTACAATGTCCAATAAATCCCTAACCAGATTACACCTCATCACCATTTTGCCAATTCTCCCAAATCCATTAATTGCAACGCGAGGTTTCATATTAGTAAATTAAGAAATAATATTTGAATTTGAGTAGATTATAGGGCAAAAACACGGCATTTAAAAATCATCGCGTACGTGATATATATAAATGTGATGAGTAAGCCATTTATTGAGGTGTTGCGTCGTGGCGGAGTGATAGCCCACGCCACAGAGACCTGTTACGGCTTTGCCTGCGACGCTTTTAATAAAGATGCACTCAAGCGGCTATATGAACTAAAACAGATGGATTCAGATAAACCGGTTTCTATTCTGGTAGATAGCCTCAAAACCGCAAAGGAATATGGAATCTTTAATAAGAAGGCGATTAAGCTGGCGCAAAAATATTGGCCGGGGCCACTTACTATTGTGGTTAAGAGAAAGCGCGCATTACCCGCTTTTTTAAATCCGGGAATAAAAACGATTGGCATTCGCGTGCCCGGACACAAACTCTCACTCCAAATAGCAAAACTCTTTAAGCAACCGATTACCACAACCAGCGCAAACATTTCCGGGCTTCCTTCTCCATACAGTGTCTCGGCAATCAAAAAACAATTCAAAAATCAAAAGCTAAAGCCGGATTTTATTATAGATTCAGGCAGTTTACGTAAAAATCCACCGTCAACGATAATTTACTGTTCAAGTGGAAAAATAAAAGTTTTAAGGCAGGGGAGTATCTTTGTAATCTAGTGGCGGCTAGTCAAAGCCAAAAACGACTAGTCGGCATTATTTTTGAGTACAAAAATTACCCAACAAGTGCCAAAAATCGCAAGGGGAAGTCCCCAAACGGCACTTTTGGCTTAAACAAAACAAAAAATCCAATTTAAGGGTAAAGTCCGAACACATTTTTTGATCTTTACAAGAATTTTATGAAAAAATAGTTTGACACTATTATCTGTTAAAAGTACATTCTGTGCACTGAACGAGCAAAAAAGTTATACACGTCTTGTGCACAACTTTTGAACACAATGTTGGAAATTTAAAAGATGATTAGTCACAAACCGGTTCTTATCAATCAAGTTCTTCGCATCCTTGAGCCAAAAGAAGACAAAGTCTTCATAGACTGCACTCTCGGTGCCGGTGGACACACTGAAAAGCTACTGGAAGGCATGAAAGGAAGTGGAAAAGTTTACGGCATAGAAGTGGATGACAGAAATCTGGAAATAGCAAAGAACCAACTAGGTTCACACAAAAATGTTCATTATGCCCGCGATAATTTTAAAAATTTGGAAGCATTGGGTCAAGAAATCCTTAAAAAGGAAGGCCGCATTGATGGGATACTCCTCGATCTGGGACTCTCCTCGATGCACATAGACGATCCGGCTCGCGGATTCTCATTCCAATCAGAAGGCCCACTGGACATGAGGTTTGATACCAGGCAGGGCGTTACCGCCGCAGAAATAATCAATACCTACTCACTCGAAGACCTACTATATATATTCAACACTTATGGAGAAGAAAAACATGCTTATAAAATTGCCAAACGCATCATTGAAAATCGTAGACACCGGAACTTTAAGACAACATCGGAGCTTGCGGATTTTATCGCAGCCGGTATCACCAAGGGTCGCGATGATTTCTACTTTAAGCGGCACCCGGCAACACGCATTTTCCAGGCTCTTCGGATTGCAACCAATAGAGAGATAGAGGTTTTGGAAGCCGGACTGCGCGGCGCGGTGAATGTGATTTCAAAGGGCGGACGAATAGTTGTCATCTCATATCACTCCATAGAAGACAGGATCGTAAAGAATTTATTCCGGGATAAGAAAAAAGAAGGGGTACTAAATATCCTAACTAAAAAACCAATAGAGCCGGATGAAGAAGAAATAAAAGAAAACCGGCGCGCAAGGAGTGCAAAGCTGCGGGCGGCAGAAAAAATCTAACAGGCCGAGCAACCATAAATTATACTCTCTGGTTCGCGGGACATAGAGACCTTCGAGCCAGAGAGGAGCAAAAAATATATGTCACAGCTAATACTAACCAGATCATCTCAATATCACAGGGCGCTACGCACAGGCGCAACATATCCATTTAGCCTGCGCGTGGGAAAATTCTTCTTGTTCTTCAGCATGACATTGATGATTGGTGTTTTGAGCTTCTTTTATCTGGTAAAGTCTACGGAAATTCACACAAAGGGCTATCAACTCCGCAGATTTGAACTGGAACACGACAAACTCGTAACTTCTCGCGAAATCCAAACCATGGGCATTGCAGAGGCAAGGTCGCTTAGCAGCGTCCGCCAAAGCGATATCGTCCAACATATGGTTCCGGCGCGAGCAGCCGTCTTTATTACGCAAGATGGGAGCGTCGCACAGCTGCCAAAATCCGGCAGTCTTTAACAGATCCCGCCACGGCGGGACTAAGCCAATACTGCGTCCGGAGGACGCATCAATTAGTTATTTTAATTGAAAGGGTCTGGGGTTTTTGAAAGGATAGGGAACAAAAGCATAGTTACCCGCCAACCGGCTTTACCTCCGCTGGCAAGTTCTATCGCTTCCCGCCACAAGAATCTCTCCCTTTCTTTTTATTGACGCAATACACTTCGCAAAGCTATTCTTTGGCCAAGATAATCCTAACCTTATGCCAACATTTATGCCTACCAAATCAAGCACTGCAGCAATTGTGCCTTTTTCGCCTGACATTAATAAATACGTCCGCACACTAAAGAATGGATACCGGCTTTCTACTTTGAAGGAAATTCTGAGCGTTGCCGATAAGAATAATTTTGGCGTTGTAGCGGCCAATATTCGCTCACCGTGGATTTTGAATGCGGTGCTTAACGCCGTATGGTTTACGCGCTCACCGATTATTTTGGAAATCGCGGAATCAGAGACAAAATATTGTGAAATGCCGCCAGCCAGACTTTCTGATTTAGTTCATGATGGCATTGAACGTATGATTGGCAAACATGGCTATAGCGTGCCGATTTGTTTGCATCACGACCACATTCAAAAAGATGTTGATGGGTGCGTAAATCGCTCAATTGAGGCGGGTTTCTCTTCTCTGGAAGTTGATCTTTCCAAATTGCCGGTGGCCGAAAATGCTGCGCGCTGCACGGAAATTGTGAATAAAATTCATCCGCTTGGAATTTCGCTGGAAATTGAAGAAGGGGAAATTGGCGCGGCATCGGCGCTCGCTGATCCTGCCGTGGAAAGCAAAATTGCTGAGTATTATACGAAAGTTGCGGACGCGGAAGCGCTTGTTTCTGCGGTTCGTCCCGAAGCGATTGCGTTTTTTGTGGGCAACGGCCACGGCCAATATTTAAAAAAACCAATCATTGGTTTCGATCGCATAAAAGAAATTTGCGACATGGCGCGAGGCTATGGTGTTTATGGTGTTTTGCATGGCGGAACGGGGCTCACGCCGGAGGATTTTAATCGCGCAATTCACAACGGCGCGCGAAAATTCAATTACGCCACGGCGCTTTCGGACATTTGGTTTAAATATTTCCCAAAACCGTTGCTGGAAAAAATGGACGCATTTGCAAAAGAAACCGGCAAAGCACGTCGCTACATTCTCAATAATTTCTTGCCGGAAGTTGTAAAATTAGACTGGACTGTGGCTGAAAAAGAGATCGAAGCGCACATGAAATTCATGATAGAGAAAGCATTTTTGAGCGCCGGAAAGGCGAATTTATATCCATCAAAATGAAAATTAAAGAATTTTTAGAAAAATCCGGCTGCGAAAAAAATCTTTGCGAATTAATGGGACGCGTAATTCCGCAAGCCATTAAAAAAATCCGAGAAACAATTCAATCGCAGAGCGGAGAATTGGCGGGCAGCAAAAACGCTTCTGGAGAAAAACAGCTCGCACTGGATGTGCAATCAAACCAAATAGTGGTTGATGAATTGAAGGCATTCGGACTCGTGGAAAGTATGGCATCGGAGGAGCTGGAAGGTCTCGTGGAAGGCAAAAAAGGTGCGCCGTTCACTGTCGTTTTTGATCCGCTGGACGGCTCGTCGCTCGTGGACGTTAACCTCGCCGTCGGTTCAATCTTTGGAATTTATCCGGCCGGGAATTTAATTGGCAAGACCGGCGAAGATCAACTGGCATCGTGTTTTGCGGTTTATGGTTCGCGGCTAACGCTCGTTTTAACCGTCAAAAAAGGCACGCACGAATTTCGCCTAAACGCGAACGGCGATTTTTATTTAACAAAAGAAAATTTGCAAATAGCACCGCAGTCGAAATATTTTGCGCCGGGAAATTTGCGCGCAGCGGCCGAAAGCGATGCCTATTTAAAACTCACAAATGATTGGATAAAGCGCGGCTTCACGCTCCGTTACTCCGGCGGCATGGTTCCCGACATTAACCACATTTTGCTCAAAGGCAGCGGCATTTTTTCTTATCCCGGTTATTCAAAAGCACCGCGCGGCAAACTGCGACTTCTTTTCGAATGCGCTCCAATGGCATTACTCGCCGAGCAGGCCGGCGGTAGCGCAACAGATGGGCAAAACCGCCTACTTTCCCAAAAAATCACCGAACTTCACCAAAGAACGCCGATCTTCGTTGGCTCAAGCGAAGAAGTTAAACATGCCGGTTTCGCATTGTTAAAAAGCTAAAAGTAGGTATAATTCACCCCTTAGATTAATAAGCTAGCTTTTATGAGTCTTGAAGCCTTTGACGACGAGCCAATGCCTGGAAAAATTAGAGATATAAAACCAATGAGAACTGGAGTTGCGGAATTACCGGGTGGCAGAAGAGTTGGTTGGTTCGCCACACCTGATGACATACGAAAAATTGACGACAAAACTTACATCGTCGGAACACTTCTTAGTATGGATGGTACTAAAGTGCTGGTAGATCCAGAAACCGGAAAAACAACCCTTTTACCGCGAACATAGACCATTTTAATTGTATATCCCACCAGAATAGTGTTATTTTGGGAAACACATGAACGAGAAGAAGCCCCTTCAAGGGTCAGAAATAGAGGAATTGGTAATAAAATCGCAATGTGGGAATAGCGAGGCGTTCGGTAAGCTATACGATATTTTCATTGATTCTATTTACCGCTACATCTACTACCGCGTTAATCAAGGTGAAGCGGAAGATTTGACCGAACTCGTTTTTTTGAAAACTTGGGAAAATATTAACCAATACAAGTTTGATCAGAAAAATTTTTCCTCATGGATTTTTCGCATTGCACACAACGTCGTTATAGATTTTTATAGGGCACACCGACAAGATGAGGAATTAGTTGAAACTCTTCACGACGAAAGAATAGAAGCTGATACCACCAATCGTGCGCACAGAAGTTTGGATAATAGAATTTTGTCTGAGTCCATCGGTAAACTAAAAGACGCATACCGCCAGGTTCTGATTTTGAAATATATAAATGATTTTTCTAACGAAGAAATTGCGCAAATCACCGGTCGCAGCCAAGCGGCCCTGCGCATTTTGCAATTTAGAGCCCTAAAGCACCTCCGGCGAATTCTGGAAGATAGAGGAATCTCGCAGGATGAGGTGTAACACAAGCCCAAATATGACGTTTTAACACATTGGCTATGTCCATATTCTCATTTTTATCAGGAAAGTCGGACGAATTTAAGCGCCTTGAGGGTAAGCTCAAAGAGTGTCGTAGTATGTCTCTTTCAGAAGAGAAACGCGCCCAAATGAAGCGCAATATCATGGCTTCCATCAATGAGCCGCAAAGAGAAAGCGTTGGTGCTTTTGGTTTTGCTTCGCTCGTTGCCAAAATAAAAGAAATTTCCGCTCAGGTTAAGCCAAATCTCACATTTAGAGCTATTTTAAAGGATAAACTGCTCACTTTGTTTGAAATGAGGTCTGCCGGGAACTTCGCAACATTTGGCTGGATGAAGCAATACAGAAAATTTGGGGTTTCGCTCTTGGCATTCGTCTTTGTTTTTACAATCGTATTTAATTTTGTTTTCCACATTGAGCGAGTGGAAGCTTCTTATTCCACGGTGCTTGAAGATGTGCAAGGCGATGTTCATGTTCTGCGCAATGCTCAGGTGATCGTCGGCACATCGCAATTATTGCTCAAAGCGGACGATATAATTAAAACCGGAGCGAAGTCACAAGTCAGCATAAGATTTTTGGATCAAAGTGTTACTCGATTATCCGAAAATACCGAGATAAAGATTTCAAAACTTTTTGTAAATCCTTCCAATAAAACAGAAACTCTCGTCGAAGTGATTTTGCACGAGGGAAGGCTTTGGGCACGAGTCGTTAATTTGATTGGCAATGTTTCAAGTTTTCAAGTTAAAGCAAAAAATACCGTTGCGGTCGCCAAGAAAAAGGCTGCCTTTGACGTTTCTATTTCAGACAAAGGTAAAGCAAAAGTTTCTGCCATCCAAAATCGCGTGGAGCTAACGGTGGCGACTAACAATAAAATAATTGAAACTACGCTTGTAAAGGGTTTCACGGCTGAGGTTAAGACGAATGAGCCATTGGCACCACAAATTCACAGCGAAACGCCTGATGAAGCCAAGGATCAATGGGTTACAGATAACCTAGAAAAAGATAAGCAGTATTTTGAAACCGTCAGACAAGAAACGCGAAATCAAATTGCAGGACAAATAAAATTCCTTCCCGGAGATCCTCTATATGCAATGAAGCAGTTTTCGGAAAGCACAGGTCTTGCTTTTACGCTGGATGAATTCGAAAAAAGGCTAAAGATGCTAACTATGGCAAGCGAGAAGCTGGCCGAAGCAGAACTTCTTTTTGAAAGAGGAGATGGAGAACGCGGGCAAACTCTTCTTGTAGAATTCAAGGCTCAGATAGCTTCTATTTTGGAGTGGGCAAACGGAATAGAAGCCCAAGATCCAACAAGGGCATTGGAATTGAAAACAAAGATAACCGAAACTTTAAATGTTTATCAAAAACAATTGGCGCTGATTTTGCCTAATGATCCTTTGTATAAAGTAAAAACAGCAGTTTCCGAATTACAAGTAGCTGTCGCTCCTGGCGATGTGCAGAAAACTGAGGAGAGAATTTCGCAGGCTGGAGACAAGTTGCTCGAGGCTCACGATTTAATAGAACGAGGGGATTCAGCGGGCGCAGAGAAACAGATAGCCGCTTATACTCAAGCCATTTCTGAAGCGGTCTCAGATGTCAGAAATCTGTCTACCGAGGATAGAGAGCAAGCAGTTTCAACTCTCTTGGATAGCAAAGCCGAAGATCTAAAAACGCTGGAAGTCATTTCTACAACACAGCCGGTGCAAGAGATAATTCAGGATGATGGGCCAGAGGCAGAGGACATGGAGATTCGTCGTAACCGTACTAATATAACTATAATGACGGGATCCAGCACTCCTGCAGAAATTGGTACTACCACGAATTCAACACTAATTGATGGATCCGTGAGCACCGATGAGAATCAAAAATCTGTAACTCTGGAACAATTGGAAAAAACTGTTTCTGAGGCAAAGACGGAAACTCTTACAAAGATGGGGGAAGCAGTGCTTTCTGTTCAAACGCAGCAGCCGAGCACGGAAGTTTTAAAGCAACTTGATAGTATGAGAAAGCTGGATATGAATGGCCAACCCATGATGAATGTAACCGTCTCGAAAGATAACGTAACGATACGCACTAATGAAAATCTGATAAACGTGACACCAACAATTACACAGCAGCTCCCGACAGTAGACTCAAAAACGCCAGTATCACTCCCAGTACAGCCATAAAACCGCCGATAATCCAAAACCTCATGACGACCCTTTCTTCGGGCCAGCCTTTTGCTTCAAAATGGTGATGCAGAGGAGCGATGAGGAAGATTTTTTTTGAGAAAAACCGTTTTGAGGCTAACTGAATGAGAGATGAACCTGCCTCAATCACAAAAATGAAAGCGATAAAGGGCAGGAGCAAAACGGAATTAGTGAGCATCGCAATAACACCCATCGTGGCGCCAAGAGCCAGAGCGCCGGTGTCTCCCATATAAAAGAGCGCGGGGGGAATATTGAACCAAAGAAAAGCAAACGTGGTGCCAACTACGAGTCCGCAAAAGGCCGTAAGAAGCGTCAATCCCTGGATATACGCAATTATTCCAAGTGCCAAAAAAGCAATGATTGTGAGCCCTCCGGCGAGTCCGTCCAAGCCGTCAGTAATATTCACCGCATTTGCGCTAGCCACAATTACAAACGTAAAAAGCAAAATGTACCATGCACCAATTGTGAAATTTCCAAAACCTGGAATGTGTATCATGTCGTAGCCGAGTTTGTAGTGAAACCAAAAACCGCCAAGCACTCCAAACAGCGTGAGCCATAGAAATTTTGGCTGAACACGTAAACCTTTTTGTTTGCCATGGATATTCAAATAATCGTCAATTAGTCCCAGAATGCCGGTTGCTATCAACGTAAAAACCGGCAAATATGTTTCACTCCTATTTAAGAGAGAAAATCGCGTTATGCCGAGCATTTGAGCAAATGGCGAAAGCAAAATAACGAGCGCGACCGTAAACCAAATCAGCACGCCACCCATGGTGGGAGTGCCTTCTTTGTTTTTGTGGAGTTCTCTAAAAATGGTTGCAGATTTTCCATCCGCAGTCTCTTCACGCAGGCGCTTTTTGCAGCCAAATTTGAGCAATAATTTGTAATAGGTGGGAGTGAACAATGAAACGAATATGAAACTGCCTATTGTAAGGCCAAAAATAAGCGAAAAATGACGCAAAGCCGTACCGAGATCGAATGAAAGTTGAAACATAATCAGGGGAATTTATAATTTCTAAGTATCCAGTCTATCAGAATTTTTGTTTCTATGAATCTGTGTGGGCTATCGAGCATAATCGTTAAAATTTCGTGATTGTTTGGACCGATGACCAAAGATACAAAAGACTCACCGGCTGCCGGGGTGAGGCCGGTTTTTAGACCTATTACCTTAAAATAAGGATTTTCCAAAAGCTCATTGGTACTTTCCAATTTGTGAACCGTTTTGCCGCTAACAGACTTAACTTCGCCCATTTTAATGCGGACTGTTTTTTTGATGAATGAATATTGCAAAGCCGCGCGAGCAAAAAGCATGGTATCAAAGGCCGTGGAATAATTCTCTTTTTCATCAAAACCTTTTGCATTCGAAAAATTTGTATCTTTTAAGCCAAGATCAATTCCCTTTGAGTTCATTTTTTTTACAAACTCAGACTCCGTACCGGCATCGTATTCCGCCAATGCCACGGCGGCATCGTTGCCGGAATTCACAAGAAGGCCGGTTAGCAAATTGCCAACGGTAATTTCTTCACCGACAATAAGCTGCATTGCTGAGCCCTCGGTTGATGCCGCATTTTTGCTCACGGTGACTTTTTCATCTAATTGATGGTTGTCTAAAGTTACCATCGCCGTAATCAGTTTTGCTATAGAGGCAATTGGCCGACGGGTAAAAATATCTTGAACCAATAATGGAGAGCCTGTGTTCAAGTCTATGGCGTAGACGGATTTTGCCTCTAGAACGGGGGCAATGCTGTCGCCAATTTTAATCGGTGAATTTGGAGCGAAGAGCGATAAACCGAGAGTATTTGCTTGACCGGTTTGGTCGTTGCTTGGCCGAGGAACGGCCGTGAGCGCCGATGCCACCACTTGCGGAGGCATAATACTCACAAAAGTTCCGTAAGACGGTTCAAATGTTTCAAAAATCAAATAATATAGGAGGTGGCTGAACATAATTTATTTGGGGGTTGTTGTGCCGGTACGCGGCACAAGTAATACCACATTCTTAAATATATCTGTTTTCTCTATTGTAGGCAGGGCATTTTTACCAAGCTCAAGGATTAGCTTGGCATCTGCGAATTTGGGATCACTTTTGTATTCAGCAGGAACTTCGTTCGAGATTTCTCCCGGCATAATAGATTGTAAGAACTTTGCGAGAGTTTCGGCCTCCGGTGCAACAACATACCAAACAGTTTCCTCCAAATCTTGTTTGCGTGCGTTTCCAAGTGCCACAATTTGAATGCCGAGTCTATAAAGTATATTGCGCTCACGCGCAGCCAGGCCGCTTTCCTTTGTTCCATTTAAGATAGCCAGGCCAAGATCATTGAGATTTTTTGGTCCATACAAAACCAATTGAATAAAAAAGTTTATAGAATCAAATTTATCGCTAGCCGGAAGCAAGACGTAAGCACCGCCATAAAGCTCGCGAAGCGGAACATATAAAAGTCCGCCACGGTAAATCGGTTCGTCATTCAGTGTTGCGGCAGAAAGGTGTTTTGAATCCCACGTCGCCCCAAATTTCGCAAGTGACAACATTTCACGAAGCGACATGTCTGTTTCTACGTGTTCAGTAAGTGAGTAATAAAGATTCTTTATCAAACGCGTGCTGCCAAGAAATCCCTCACGCGTAGCTTTCTCTTTTAAGGCCACTAGAACCGATTGTTGGCGCTTGCTACGGTCAAAGTCAGAACTGGACTTTCTGGAACGTGCATATTTTAAGGCGGTTTTTCCATTTAAATGTTGAAGTCCCTTTGACAAATGAAAAGGTTCATAACCAAAACTTTCATTTGGGTATTCCTGATCGCTTATATCGTTTTCAACGTATATATCAACTCCTCCTAAAGTATCAACCACTTCTTCGAAAGCTGTAAAATCCACTTTGACCACGTAATGAAGCGGAATATTAAATGTCCCCTCAAAGGCATCTCTCACAAAATCAATGCCCTCGGACGAAGTCCATTTTGACTTAGCTTGTTCATAAAGGGCATTCACTTTCATTGAACCGAGACTGGTCTTTAAATACAGATCACGCGGAATCGAAATCATGCCGACAGAATTGTCTTTTTTATCTATACTGGCAATTATTATCGTATCCGTAAGATCCTTGCCCTCATGAGCACCGGTGCCGACTCCGAGCAAAAGGATATTGGTATGGCCAAAACCATCAGTCGTGAGTTCTTTTGAAACCAGTCCGGATAAAAAGCCAAAGATTCGTGAACCACTTATGGTTTCCAGAAGCCGCACGCCCATCAAGTAAATCACTACCGCTAGCAGAACAACACCAACAAGCTTTATGAGGTTTTGCTTCGCTTTTTCGCTCATCGGCTTTTTTGGCGGAGCAACATTAATTTTCTTCTGTTTAAAATTAATCACGCAACGAACATTCTACCAGATCATGCGAGTTATCTTCAATGCCGTCCGATGTGTCCTTAAGGGATATAGATCACGGTCATGTAAATTTCTCCTGCAGAATTTATTGCGAGACCAATCCCTATTTTAGTATTAGATGAATCGTTTATGCCGTCTTGTTGCGAAATCTGTTCTACAAGCTGATCGGTCAAGGCGGCTTTCACTATATACATTTGAATGGAAGAATTGACACCGGCTGTATGCAAAGCGTCAACCAACTTATCGTTTGAAGCCGGATCTGTGACGCTAAAGAAATCATTTGTGGACATTCGCTCGGACCAGGTTTTTGCCACGGATCTGAGAGTCTCACCGGAACTCAAATTTGCCAGACTTTTTGATGCGCGCACGGAATTTGCGTGACTTAGAAGTTCTCCCTCAATTCGCGGTAATGCGCTGGGAATCAACGGGTCAGCGGCGAAATTTTGAGTAACCAAATAGTAACCTTCAGAATTTTTTGCAATTCCAATACCAACTCTCGTCGCGGCCGAATCAATAATTGCGGCTCTGTGAATTGGGCTGCGTACCAATCCAGCTTCCACCAATTCCAGATTCGCGGCTTTGCCAAGATTCTCGCGGATGGGAGTTGTAATCCCGGCATTTTTCCGGCGATCGTCCGGTGACTGGCCAAGAGGATTTACGTGTCCAAAGAATTTTTTTGCGACCATATCTTGACTGTGAGCTTGAGCAATTGAATTCAAATCTACGGCCAATACCAAGGCGGGGAGTTGGTTGTCGGCACGATCTTTATTTATAAGTGCTAGCATTTGATCACGTGCCTCTTCAAGACTTGGGAGTGATCCCACGTCTAACGCCGGTTCGTTTAGTGTGAAAAAATCCGGTAAAAGTGGAATGGCACCCCCTACATAAACGGGAACATTTATTACGGCCAAACCATCCGGATCATTAACTTCAAAAATATAAGTGCCGGATAAATCCAAATTCATTTCAATCGAAAAATCTTTTTGAGTCGGCAAGTCCTCGCTCGCAAAATCGAATTCTTTTACTTTTCCATTTGGTAAAGTGAACGCCACTTTTTTTGCAATATTAGTTAGTGACCGTCCTTGAAAAGTAAATTTTGCCGGTGAAGCAAAAGTTTCCTGCAAAGCTTTAACTTGAACCGATTCGGTTTTTACTTTGTAAAAATCCTGCTTGGTTAAAGAAACTTCCTGTATTTGTCCGATTGCCCCATTCTGTTTTACTGTCCACGACGCTTTCCCCTTTTTAAAACCCGCAAAATCTTTTGAAGGTGGTGCAAAAGCCATCACGTTTTGCCTAAAAATATAATCTTGGCGTACTTTATCTTGAAAAAAAATCAGGCGAGTAAAGGAACCTTGCCCATTCCACCTAAATATCATTTTTCCGGCTTTGTAACCCGTTGAGAAATCCGTTGTAGCTATGCCGCCAACGTCTTCACCGTCCGGCTTTGGAAGCACGGAAATATCTTCTATGCGGCTCTGTCCGGATCTTCCGGCGATCATCCCCATTTGAAAATTTCCGATTTTTTTAAACTGCACCGGAATCTTAAAATGTTTACCATCGACTTTTTCTAAAAAATTCTCAGATTTATCACAACCGAGTTTGTCTGGACATAGAAAAACAAAAGCCTCATCGGCTGCCACGCCGGCAACATCTCCTTCTATAAAATAAACTTCATCCTGATAAAAACGAGTTGGAATTGGGGATGAAAGAAGAATGTTTGCAAAGAAATCTTTGTTGATGGTGCCATCCGGAACCGGTGTAAAATCAACATCTTGGTATGTTTTTGCCGGCATTTGTATGCTCATAGACGATTCAGCTGCAGGCGGTCTTAAACTTTGAGGTGGATCAACTTGTTGATTCTCAGCCTGAGAATCAGAGCTTTTTGCAGCAATAACGCGCGCCAATAAAACATTTAATTCGCCGTAAGTGATCTTCTTAGTGGATTTAACTTTTTCCGAAAGAGGACCTTTGAGGAACCCGAGCCCATTGGCATAGGTTACACATTTCTTAAAACTGCGTGATTTAAGCCATTTGTCTGCCTTACATACAGTGTTTATTGCAAATCCCCAATTTACTTTATCGGAGGCCTTGAATTTTATTTTTACAGGTATTTTTAATCGAGTTAACGCTCGAGAGAATGCTTTCTTTGTGGCTACTTGGTCGGATTTGTAATTAACATTAAATACACTAGAAGGGGCGAGGTCTTGAGCTCGCACCTTCACATAGGCAACGCAGACAAGGGTTAATACCGTAAGCAGGATAAAATTTCTCTTGTACATATATTGTACTATTATAACATAAATTAGCTCTATCGCCTAAGGCCTTTTGACATCCAGGCAGAGTTTCTATACCCTTTTACGTGATATTTCTTCACCCAATTTTTATGAGAAAAATAATTGCCTCGTTGGTGGTTCTCTCCCTCGCCATTTCGGTTGCCGGATGCAATCTTTTTGCCAAAGATCCTCAGCAGGCAGTTGATGATGGCATGACCAATCTAGCAGGAGTTAAAAAAATGAATTCCTCACTCGTAATGTCTGGCACAATGAAAGGTTTGCCGGGAGAAAAACCACAACTAGTGCAATTTTCCGTAACAGCCGCTGGGAAAACGGATACTTCACAGGAAACGTCTCCAATAATAGATTTAACCATGAGCATTAACGCTACAATGGATGGTCAAAAAATGGCTGGAGATGTGGCATTGCGAGTAGTTGATAAGAAAATCTTTGCCAAAGTGGTCAAGTTGGAAATGCCGGGAGCCCAAGGCAAAGCAATAACAGATCAACTTGGATCAGTACTCACCACTTGGTGGTCGTTGCCAATTGGTGAAGAGAGTTCTTTTTCTGATTTTAGTAAGAAGCAAAAAGAGTTTCAGGATGTTTTGAAAAGCGCGAAATTTTTTACAAACGCAAAGGAGGAAGGAAAGGAAACGGTTCAGGGAGTCGCGACTGTGCGCTACAGAGTTGATTTAAACAAAGATGCCGTAAAAAAGTTCATTTTGGATACTATTCGCATCTCAGAGAATCAGCTTACGCCTGAAGATGAAAACGCGATTGGAGAGCAATTAAAAGACGTGGAGGCCAGCGGTGCAGTTTGGGTTGGGGATGACGATTATATCCATAGAGTCAAGGGTACAATCACCGTGCAGCCAAAAGTAGGACCAAGTACTTCATTTGAGATTGATTTTACGGCTGGAGACTATGGCAAAGACATTGCAGTTGCATCGCCAGAAGGCGCACAAAAGTTTAATCCTATAATGATGATCCCATTGCTTGGGGCATTGTCTTCTATAGAGCCAGCAGCAGCCGTGCCGGGCACCGATACAGGTGATTTAGGGGCTGCTCAGGTCAAACCGGCGATGCCCAAGAAATAGGTGGCTGCTTTCCAAGAGGATTTGTTGCGCCAAATCTGAAACCTTTAAAAAAGGTTTCAGATTTAATAAAAAGTTCATAAATATTTAATGTGACCTTGATAGAGTTGTGATTTGTGAAAGTTATTAAACGTATTTTAATAGTGCTCTTTTTGGGAGCGGTATTGGCCGGCAGATATTTTTTTGAATTGCCGAGTTTTGACGTTAACTATATTGGCTCTTATTTGAATCAAAATGTTATAGTAGAAGCCAGATTCATACAGCCGCCGGATGAGAACATGGGAAGTCTTGAGGTGCTAAAGTTTAAGGAGTTGAATCACTGGTACGAGTTGCACGGCAGAGTCACCGTCTTTGCGCCATTTTTAAATGAATTTGAAGTAGGAGATCTTGTGGAAATTACGGGAACGCCGGTGGCAAGTGAAAAACCTGATCCGCGGACTGCCGCCGTTTTTCAAAATCCAAAAATTCGTTTGATAAAAAGCGGGGGTGAGTGGGATTTTTTTAGGATTATTTCGGGCGTAAAAAAGAAATTGATAAATAGGCTGAACAGCGTTTTTCCTGAACCTGCAGCAAGCCTTGCTTCTGGGATTTTGCTTGGAGCGCGCAGCTCAATTCCAAAAGACATCAAGGATGATTTTAAGAAAACGGGCCTAACTCACATATTGGCCGTTTCCGGCTTTAATATAACAATAGTCATAGCTTTTGTTTCTGCGATTTTTGCGTATTTGCCACGAAAAATATCTTCACTCTGTTCGGTTGTTGCCATAGTCATATTTACGTTCTTGGTTGGAGCGAGCGCTTCTGTGGTTCGCGCCGCAATAATGGGGTCACTAACGCTTATAGCAAAAATGTTTGGAAGAAGAACCGCAGGGATGCGCACGTTGCTTGTTGCGGGTTTTATAATGGCCGTGCTAGATCCATTTATAATTTTTTATGATATTGGATTCCAGCTGTCCTTTGGCGCAACCGCAGGGCTTATTTTGTTTGGAGAGCGCATTAAAAAATATTTTGAAGCTTTGCCAAATTGGCTTTGCCTGCGTGATAATCTTTCAGCTACGTGTTCGGCTCAGGTTTTTACATTTCCGCTATTGATTTTTTATTTTGGCGGGTTTTCAGCAATAACAACGGCTGCGAATTTAATAATTCTGCCATTCATTTCTCCTCTAATGCTGGGGAGTTTTTTAAGTCTGATTTTTGGGAAAATTATTGCCGCGCCAACACTGCTGGTTTTTGACTTCGTAATTTATGTAATTCATTTTTTGGCCTCGTTGCCTTTTTCTTTTATTGAAGTTGGCATTTTATAAACAAAAATGCGACCGCTTGTTACGCCATCCGATACAGGTTCAATGTGGGTCGGTTCCCAGCCTTCTACCTCAAAGGCATAAGAGATAACGCAAGTTCCGGGTGCAAGTTCGCGCTCAAACTTAGGTCTCATATTTCTTAATATTTTTGGCAACAAATAAAATACGATGGCCTTCGCATTTGAATAATTGATGCCTCTAAAATCGCCAAAAATTATCTTTGATTTTGAACCGAGTATAAATGCGCGCACTTTTGCCATTGCGTATACAAGAGGTGATAGCTCTATGCCAATAGCGTCCGCTTTAAAATCTTTTGCCGCCAAATGCACTATGCGTCCATCACCGCATCCCAAGTCGTAAATGCGGTCCCCGGGCTTTATATTGGCCAGTTCAAGCATTTTTTTTACGCGGCTCATGGGCGTTGGAACCCATGGCGCACCGGTAAAAAGAGCGATCACGGTTGGCACCGCAATTGCAGTCAAAATAAGAATCTCTATGATTAAAACGAAGTTTTCAAATTCGGTAGACATAAATTTTGGGATTAGTGTCCATCGTGCGAGTCGGCATCATACTTTGAATCTTAAACGTGTTGCTAATAATTCGTGTGCCGGGTTTACACTCGTTTTTGATTTTTTCTAATAATTTTTCCATTGCTTCGGGAAATAAATAGCAAAAAATCACATCTGCCTCGCTTAAATCCGTAGAAAAGAAATTTTTAAAGTTAATCTGAATTTTTGAATGAGCTAGGGATTTTTTTATCAAAGCCATTAAAAACATTAGTGGTGCAATTTCAAATCCAATGGCACGAACCCCTGTCTGTTTTTCTGCGGCGATTAGCAGGCGTCCGTCTCCACAACCGAGGTCAAAAACCGTCTCACAGGGCTTTAACTCTGCGGCTTTTACCATTTCGTGCACTGAGCTGCGCTTGGACGGAACATATGGAATGCGAAAGATTAAATGCACAACGGCGCTGGCTGCAACCAACGCAACAAAAACGCTAACCGCAACAAGCACCGCCAATTGTATTGTCACTAACATCTTCCCGATTATACAGCTTTTTAAACCGCCCTTTGTATATTTTCCTTGGCATGTGCGCGCCAATCTTCTTTTTCCAGCAATTGTTGTATCTGTTGTTGGGTCAAACTCACGCCGTCCGTATTTGCCGCTTCTCCGATTATAGGGGTGAGCGCGGCCTCAACTTCGGCAAGTTCACGTTTTAGTTCGCCTTGCTGATATTCGCGTTCGTCTGTGACCCTGTCACCCGTTTTTGTCTGTAAAGAAATATTGCCAGCCAGCATGGCATCCTGTTTTTGCACATCGGGCTTTAGCGCGAGCCTCAATTGATGGCGATCTTCCTGTTTAGTCTCCAAAACGTCCAGCTTGAGCCTTAATTTGCCATCTTTGTCATACATTTGTTCGGATTTTGCGGCCGTCTCAACGCGTCTGGATTGCTGCAGAGTTTCACCGAGTCCTTCTTTTGCGGCTGTTTCGTCGCGTTTTTCTCCCGAAGTTGATTGTGAAATTCTAAATCTGCGGCGGCGTTCCGCCACTTCACTCGCAATAGAAAAAGATTCCATTTTATTTGAAACGCCTTCGCGGGAAGAAGAAGAAAGCACTCGTTTTAGAAAGCCCTTAAACCAGCTTTGTTTTTTTGCATCAACTTGCGTTGGTTTCTCCAATTTTGCGCTCGCAAGAATTTCGGTGCGTTTTTCCAAATCCGCGTTTCGGAATTTTAAATCATGCATTTTACTAACTTCTTGAGGCAAGGCCAAAAACTGATCGCGAACTTGCACGCGTTTTGGATTATCCAAATCAGATTTTTGCAGAGCCTGTTTTTTTGCATCGAGTGTTAGGCCAGCAAACCATTGTTGATATTTTGGCACGCTAAGCGGGGAAAATAGATTATCTCTCACCATCCTGGCCATTTTTGCGTCAAAATCTCCTCCTAAGCGTTTATTTTCGACATCCTCTTGAACCCCACCTTTCTTATTTAGATTAGAAGCATTTTCCACCCCCAACTTACGCAAAAGTTTTTCGCGATCGGCCAATTTGCTTTCTTTAAACTTGGTTTTGTTTTGTTCTTGAACTTCCTTTGGCAGTTTAAGAAAAGCGGCTTTTAAAGTTTCATGTTTTTCCGCGGCTTCGGCAACAAGTTTTTGGCGTTCTTCTAATCCGCCCTTAAAAAACTCATCACGATGCTCATCGCGCACGGCGGCCGGCAATTTTTTAAATGCCTCCAATACAGCTTTGCGCTCAGGTTTATCAAGATCACTTTTCTCCAAATGTTTCATTTTGTCCGCGAAAGAAAGTTTTTTGAACCAATCCACGTAAGCGGTCTTTTTGCTCGTGTCTGTTGAGAATAGTTCTTTTTTTACTGCGTCTTCAATTTTTTTCTCATATTGAGAAACTAATTTTTGAGAAGATTCCTCCGCCCTTGGCAAAAACGAAATGCGCTCTTTTAACTTCGCCGGCTCGTGGCTTTCTTGCTCTTCATTGAGCCACTTATTGCACGCCTCTTTTTCGGCAGCGTTTAATTTGCTGTTTTTAACGAGATCAAGATAGGTTTTTCGCAAAGCCTCTGGCTTGTCAGCCTGATCTTCGATTTTCTGCGATGGTGCTCCGTCTAGGCTCATTGCACCTTATTATACCATCATGAGCATCCTGATGTCTCGCCGCACTCCATGCACTTGTAGCAAGCGCCGTTCCTAATCATCACAATTCCGCATGTCCCGCAAATGGGGGCATCTTCATTGTTGAGGGCAAGAACCATGTTTGTCTGGTTTTTCTCGAGTTGCTCCTTCGTTCGCGGAGAAACAATGCTCACATGTTCTCTTTTTTCAACAACTTGCTCTCTTAATTGCGCAGTCGCCATTTCCAGCGGCAATCTTTGCATTTGCACCGGACTTAATTCCGCATAAGCGCGGTCAATAAGTTCCGCATTGTGATATTTTTTCGCAGTTTCACGCGGCAGGAATTTAAGCGCCATGTAGCGGCCAATGTAATCAACAATGGATTTAACAATCGGAATATTTTTATTTCCGGTCATGCCGGACGGCTCAAAGCGGCTGTGGCAGAACTTTGCGACCAAAACTTCGACCGGCACGCCATATTGAAGACAAAGAGAAATTGTAAGTGCCAAGGCGTCCATAATGCCGGAAAGAGTGGATCCTTCTTTGCTCATTTTTATGAATATTTCACCCGGAGTGGAGTCGTCATAAAGACCTACGGTTAAATAACCTTCGTGATTTGCCACTGTAAATTTATGTGTGATTGATTGGCGTTCGGAGGGGAGTTTTCTGCGTATTGGGCGCGCTGTTTCCGCTGCAATTGCTTTTTGCATTTGCTCTCCGCCAATTGTTTCATCAAAATCATTTTCATCAAATTTGAAAAGCGAAGCATAAGTGGAATCCGAAGACGAGGTGTTTAGCGGCTGGCTCAATTTGCTGCCATCGCGATAAAGAGCCACGGCCTTTAGTCCATATTCCCAGCTGAGCATGTAAGCTTTTTTAACGTCTTCCAGCTGCGCTTCTTCCGGCATATTGATTGTTTTGCTTATGGCGCCGGTAATGAAAGGTTGCGCGGCGGCCATCATTCGCAAATGGGCAATCCATGGAATAAACCGTTTTCCTTTTTTGCCGCAGCGATTCGCGCAATCAAAAATCGGGTAGTGAATTTCTTTTAAATGAGGAGCGCCTTCCAGCGTCATGGTTCCGCAAACATATTCATTGGCTTTTTCTATTTGCTCCGGGGTAAATCCCAAAATCTGCAGAATGTCCGTTTTTGGATCATTTAAAATCTCATCGGTCATGCCAAGTACGTTGCGGCAGAATTCGGTTCCGAGCACAAAGTGATTGAATGCAAATTTTAATTCAAAGATAGCGGAAAGTTGCGTCTCTATAGCCAATAATTCCTTTTCGGTGAATCCCAGTTTTTGCAGGGATGATTCATTTATAAAAGGGCAGTTTTCGAGCGTTCCGTGCCCCTTTGCATAATTTTCTATATCGCGAATTTGAGCCTGGTTATAGCCAAGAGCTTTTAATGCGCGTGCTACGGAATTATTTACTATCTTAAAATATCCGCCGCCAACAAGTTTTTTGAATTTTACCAATGCGAAGTCCGGTTCAATTCCGGTTGTGTCGCAATCCATCAAAAGACCGATTGTTCCGGTTGGCGCAATTACAGTAACTTGGGCGTTGCGGTAGCCGTATTTTTTGCCCAGTTCAAGCGCTCTGTCCCAAGTTTCGCGCGCGCAGTCCAAAAGGTAAGAAGGGCAAAATTTTTCCTGAATTCCGTGAGGCATCGTATGCAATTTTTCGTAGTCCGTTTTTGGAGAATTATAAGCGGCTCGTCTGTGATTCCTGATTACCCGCAACATTTCTTCTTTGTTATTTTCATAACGTGGAAAGGCGCCAAGCGACTGCGCCATTTCCGCAGAAGTGGAATAAGACTCTCCGCACATCATAGAAGTTATCGCCCCGCAAATTGCATATGCCTCTTCGCTAAGGTAGGGGATTCCCATTTGCATCAAAACGGTTCCAAGATTTGCGTATCCCAAGCCAAGAGTTCGATAGTCATAAGATTTTTGCGCGATTTCTTTTGCCGGAAATTGAGCCATTAACACGGAAACTTCCAGAACGATTGTCCAAAGTCTGCAGGCGTGTTTGAATTTTTCGGTATCAAATTTTAGAGTTGCCGGATCATAAAATTTAATCAGATTTATGCTCGCAAGGTTGCATGCCGTGTCGTCTAAAAACATGTATTCGCTGCAATTGTGAACAAGCAGGCCATTTGCAAAAAATGCATGATGTTTTGGCTCGGTAAGGTCATATACAAATTCTTCTCCAAGGTAAGTTAAAGATTCGAAGTTATCTGTAAAAGTGTCCTTATAATGACTCACGCTATTATTCATTTTCGCCAATGAATCTACTTTGTCGGAGCCGGCGGCGAATCCAATTTTTTCTTCAAAAACTTTTCGTGAAAATCCGCTTATGCGCAGGCTGTGCATTTCTTTTACCGGGTAGTTTTTTTCGCCACCTTCATATAATTTCGATTTAATCCCGAAGCCTAGTAATAGTAATTGTGTCTGTTGTAATAACTTTAATGAACAGCTGTCCAGTGAAACATACTGGCTTTTATTGCTGTAGTTAGCCACAGTTCCGTCTGCCGTAAATAAACCGCGCAAAATCGCCGCAACCGTATGTTCATCTAATTCATATATTGCGTCTGTGAATTGTTTCTCGTGAGAACCTTCATTCAAAATACAATAGCGCTTCATGGTTTCGACAACTGTTCTGGATGATGTGTGCACCCGGCTTGTGGTTGGTGTTTCGCAAACGGCTGTTTGGCGGGAACTCCTTTTATCTGAAGCATTTTCGTTCTTATAATTGATTAAATAGGAATTATATTTGTCCGCCAGATTTCTCTCTTTTTTTGCGAATGTTATAAAAAGCATTTCCTGTTCGTTTGTGGTCAGGCAGCCGTCGCCAATGGCGAGTCCCGTGGCTTCTGCAAATTCCCGGGGGAGAGAATCATCACCAAACGTTCCGACTGGTCCAAGTCTAATGAGATCGGTTTTATTTAAATGGGAAGCCGGTACAAATTTTCTGTTGTCGGTGAATATTAGGTGGTCGGAAGTCACTTTTAGGCGGTATCCATTTTTTGTTTTTAATTCATAAACCGGCTTAAACCCGGTCTGGAAAACTCCACTGGCAGTTTGTTTTTCCCCAAACGGATCAAAAACTTCGGCGTTTTTTTCGCCAACCATGTCGCATATTTTTCGTAGTCCATGAGGAGTGGCAACCAAGGTGTCGCCGGTAACACATGGATTACTGGCATTTATTTTGCCGTCCGCGGGACATGTGTGCCAATCATTAATAGTGGTATCGAACTGTATTCCCGGATCTGCGCAAGCCCAAGCGCTGTAGGTAATGTCTTTCCACATTTTTTGCGCGGGAATTTTTTTTGCCACATTTTTATCAATTCTATTTATGAGTTCCCATTCGTCGTTATTTTCCACCGCTCTTAAGAAATCATCCGTAATGCGAAGCGAATTGTTTGAGTTTTGGCCGGAGACCGTCAAATAAGCCTCGGATCTAAAATCGGTGTCGAACACTTTAAAATTAAAATCGTCAGGATTAAAATCCTGCTCAGCGAGCATCAAAATGCGTTTGATGTAATTCAGCGGCACGTGATCTTTGTGCGCGGCAGTAACCAGTTTTTTGAGCGCGGCGTTTTCTTCCGGATTTATTCCTTTCTCAATGGAGCAATCCAGAATTTTCTTTAAATGTTCAAAGCAAATGAATGAGCCCACGTGTAATGCCGCCACTTTTTGTTCTTCGTTTACCTTCCATTGTATGAATTCTTCAACTTCCGGATGATCAATATCCAGACACACCATTTTTGCGGCTCTGCGCGTTGTTCCGCCACTTTTAATGGCTCCTGCAGCGCGATCAATGGTAATCAAAAAGCTCATAAGACCGGAAGATTTGCCGCCGCCGGAAAGAGTTTCGTCTTTTCCTCGGATTGCAGAAAAATTCGTGCCGGTGCCGCTGCCATATTTAAATAGCAACGCTTCGCGCCTCATCAAATCAAAAATTCCACCTTCGTTAACAAGATCATCTTTCACCGATTGAATAAAACAATTATGCACAACTACGCCGTTTGCCAGGAATTTTTCACTTTCAGTCTGTATGTCATAGACTATTTCATCTCCAATATATTCAATGGATGTTACTATTTCTTCAGAAACATCATTCTTATTTTTGCCGTCTACCAGTGAATTTAATTCCCGTAGTTTTTTAATTTTAGATTGGGAAATGAATCCGATTTGTTCCTCAAATTTCTTACGTTCGGAGGCATAGGCAATTTCAACATGATATTGCATTGCACGGCTATCTCTGCATAAAGAAATACGGGAATAAATACCGAGACTCAACAAGAGAGTTTGTACGTCATGAGCCAATCCTTCCGAAATGGTGGTTAAACAAACATCTCCGCTTGCAGTTTTTCCGCGTTGCCTTATGCGAACGCAACCATCCGCTTGAAACAATCCTCTCAAAAACGCACATCTAATCTCGGGGTCTGATTTGAAGATAATGTCATGTATCCGTACAGCTTCACTCCCGACTCCAAGACCATATCTTTCGGCAAACAATTTTGTGTAATTGAAATCTCTGCGAACAATTTTATATTCCGGCGAAATGCGTGGTTTTGCGGTAAAAGTGTGTCCTCCCAAAACTTCATCGAATAGGATTGATACATGTTTAAACTCATCGGGATTGTTGGTGCATGCCCCGAAGTGTGTTATCCCACCATATGTTCCATGATAACCATCCCCTATATGAAAACCGGCTAAAGCGGCTTCAGCTACTTTGGCTTTCAAATCTTTTTTTGCATATTTGTTTATTGAAATTGGAGTAAATACCAAATGAACACATTTCCCAAGACAGTCTTTTAGGGGAGTCCATTCATAAATACCTTTTTCCTTTTTTCGGTTTGAAGCAGCCAGAATTAAGTGGTCATCGGTAAATTCTATATATTGGCCGTTCGCAAGCGTCATCTTGTATAGTGAACGCAGGCCGTTTTCTTTTACAGCCAAAACTTTAACCAATTTTTCTCCATCATTAATTTTTAAACCAACGAGATTTTTATTGACAATATCACCTAAATTTACTGTTCCTTCCTCTGTAAATATTTTTGTATTCCATCGTCCACAAGCGTGCGGCTGAGGTCTGGAGTACGCGTCGGTTGATTTTTGCAGTTCGCCGGAATCCGGATCCACGTAATAATGCCCCTGTGACTCGCCAGTAATTCCGTAAGCTTGTGAAAGTCCGGTGTTAAACCACTGCGGCGAATTTGGCGCGGCAATTTGGTTTATCAGCATATATTTCATTTCGTCTTCAAAAGCTTGTGCGTCTTCTTTTGTTGAAAAGTAATTGTATTTCTCACCCCAATGTCTCCAAGTTCCGGCCAAGCGGCTCATAACTTGTTTAGCAGACCACTCGGAGTCGTTTCTGCCGCCTTTATTATCGGGCACGCCCTTTTTGCGGAAATATTTTTGAGCCAAAATATCCGTGGCAACTTGAGACCAAAAAGTTGGAACCTCCACGTCTCGCATTTCAAAAACCGCAGAGCCATCTGTATTGGTTATGCGGGAAACGCGCTTGTCATAAGAAATCTCTTCTAGCGGATCTTTGCCACGTTTCGTGAACTTTCGGGCAATTCGCATACCTTTCTTTGACGAAATTGCGATTCTTGTTGAGGCTGGTTTCTTTGTTTTTTGGCTCATACTCAAGAAAATTAGGAGATGCGGACAAAACACAATATGTTGTGTCCGAAGCTGCACTCTACCCCTACATATTGTGGTCTACAATTAGAATTTTAAAAAATACATTGCTATGTCCCAGGCAATCTGTTCAAGTTAAACTAACGGATTGCGTTAAAAAGTGGGCATTTCAGCATGTGGATAAGAAAAGAAACAATTGTCATAATATGAAGACACACCGCCTCTACGGTTTGACATATAGTTAAGAACTAGCAGAATGCACATCTGGGGATTGAATTTTTCGCCAGTTCGCATAACATCTAGTAGTTAACTACGATGCAAAAATCTGAAGACAATTCAGATGGCTCCCCGGATGATAGTCATCAAGCGCCTTTAGGCAGCTTAAAAGAAAATTTTAAGAAACTAAAACGCGCCGTGTTGGCCAAGCGCCCGATACTTCGGCAAATACTGCAAAAACACGGGCGCAAAAAATTATATCGGTATGTGCGGGATTACATCGGCGTGAATCTCAATCCGCCGATTCAACGGCGGCAGGACGAATTCATAACTGCTTTTAAAAATGAAGTAGCAAAGCGTCTTGGCCATGAAATTTCCGAGAACGCCGCACGGCAACTCTCTAAACATTATTTTGTTTCAACTGCAGATCATCACGGACCAATTTGCCACCCATTTTTTGTGAATTCTAATTTGCTCACGGCTGCGCCGTATTTTGAATTACAAGATCCGGATTTGAAATATGTGATAGTACTGTCATGCGCAAACGTATCCGTGGATAATTCTTCGTTCCCGCGCGGTCTGATTTTTCATAGTTACGCCAATGGCCAGCTTAAACTTCACAGGCTTGCGTTTTTCTCTGCGAATACGCGTCCGCCAATGGTTTATAAATTGCCCCCATATACAAAAAAAGAACTGGAGAAAATTAAAAACGACCTTAAATTAAAACAGGACAAAGGCGAAGTTCAGAAGTCCGAAGTAGACACCGTAAATAAAATTTTTGATGATATTTATAGCGATCCGGAAGTTTTGAATTGCAAGAGTTATTCTGATCAAATCACAAAGACCAACTTTGAATTATGGAGAAAATTCTTTGCTCCAAATCATGTTGCTCCGCCGGATTTAATTTATTTGGAACTGGAAAGTCTGGTGGTCAGTCTTTTGATAGATCACCATTTTTATAAAGACACGATTTTGAATCACATTTTGTTTGATCCGATTTATGAACCGCTTATAAATAGCTATTTCGAAGGCATTTTTGGATCTTTCTCCAGGCAAGATCAGTCTGGCACGTACCTGTTTTGGGCGCTACCCGAAGATGGTAAAAATCGCCTGCAACTTTGGAAAAAAGGAAACTTTCTGGTATCAAAAGATGAGTCCTACAAAATAGAATTAAAACCAGACATCATTCGCCATGCACTGGAAGAAAAAGAATTGATTCCGGGACTCATGCTGGATTTTATGACGATATCTTTTTATTACGGACTCAAGTGTCTGGGTGGTTTTAATCAGGTCAATTATCTAACCCTGATGAAAAACGGCTATCTTAAGATGAATACGGATTTGGGGAATTATCGCAGTATAGAAATTTGTGCCAGGGCTCAGACAAAAGAATTATGCGACGGATTAACCATTGCCTTTTTACAAGAGCCAAATGGGGAAATGGTGCTGGCGACCGGTCTTGATTTGATCCTATATGGAACGTCCAGGACATGGCCTCAATTCATTGAAATAGCGAAAAATATTACGTTTAAGGAGGCGCTCAGTCCGCTCATGCCGGAAATATATAAAATCAGTTATCCGGAAAACGAATGGGATCCTGAATTAATAAAGATTACAGACAAAGACATTATTAGGTTAAAAAAACTCGACACCAAAATTCCGCCGTGTGCTCACATAAAGAAAAACGAACATGAGGCATAGTTTGTCCGATTATTACAAAGAAGACACCGTTTATTTTCACTGTTTCCCGTCCGGAGAAGATTCTGGCTTTTTCAATGGAGTTGAAGCGTGGATAGATGCCTTAGCTGCTGGACGAATGCTCGTTTGTGCAGGCGATAAAATAAAGATTGTTCTATTTGGCGCAGCCATTAACAGTGAACTGTTGGATTTTTTGCGAAATGAATTGAATGTTCCTATAGCCAAGAAGGAAAATATTTTATTTTTGCCAGTGTCCATTGCGTCTGACATCGAAGGAGCTCAACGGAATAAATTGATTAAAGATGGGCTAAAAGAGCTCGTCGACAGTGGGAAATTAGTAATGTCTCAGCCGTATTTTGATAAAGATTTTAACGATATTTATTGTATTTCGCCGGAGCTGATTATGAGACTCAACGACAAGTCTTACTTATTCGAATATGTGCCGCCGGAATTTTTGCCAAAACGTTATCATCAGTTTGATAATGGTGAGATTTTCGAGAAAGATAATACGAAGCTGCCGATACCGTGCGTAATAAAAGTGGCCGCTTCAAGTGGCGGAGACGGCGTGAGGGTCTGCAGAACTGCCGCAGATATTGATGAAGCAAAAAATGCATTCAGAAAAATGAATGGCATCATAATAGTAGAAGAGTTTGTGAGTTCTCTTAGTAATTTGTGCGTACACTTTGGTGTGCCTTTTGATGCGAGTAGGCCAATGGAAATTATTGGAGCAAGCGAACAACTCACGTCTGGTAGCGGCGGATTTTTGGGTGGCGTTGTGAATTTTGCCAAGAAACAACCAAAAATGGAGGAGATAAAAGATCTGATGTTGAAGCGCATTTTGCCGCGCATCCGCGAAGAAGGTTGGTATGGGGTTGGGGGAGTGGATCTTTTGGTGGGAACCAATGGCGGAATATACGTGATGGATTTTAATTTTCGCCTGAACGCGACAACGCCATATTTATTTCAGACAAAAAACGGAGATATTAAGCGTCCGGTAATAAGTTTCACCGGCACATTCTATGGCGATGAAAATGCATTTAAGAAGTCAATTGTGCCATTTGCAAAGATGGGATCTCCAAGCCAGATTTTAGATGTGATAAGTATTATAAGATTTAAGGACTCGTATAGATTCAACTGCGGGATGTTTTTTGGTGACGAAGAGAGTAAAGCGAAAAACGCTCGAACACTTTTGGATGTCGGCATCCACGCCGAAGTCCTAGGGACATGCACGTCGGCATATTAATGTCTACTGTGCCTTCTTTTTCCTTCTAATTATCACCGTTGCCACAGCTATAAGCAGCACTGCGCCGCCGACGGCTGCAATTGCTCCAACTGGGAACTGTTTATCGGCTGCCGCCGCAGCATTTTTCATTTCACCGCTGGCTGCATTTGCAGTTTGAATTATACTGAAGCTCACTTTAACAGGGATGCTCTGCGCGGATTCCTCAGGGCGAGATGCGTAAATGACAACTTCGTGATCGCCGGCTTCAAGCTCCTCTGAAGAGGTAACTTCAAAACTGCCAGTTTTTACATCTGCCAAAATTGCTGACGTAAAGACGGCGCTGGAAAAAGTCCCAACCACCATCGTTGAAATATCGGTTAAACCCGTTACTCGAATTCTGCCATTTTTCGTTGACGTTACTTTAATGTCGCGCAAACTAGTTATGTCAACGCCTTCAATTGTTTGAACCATCGGTTCTGGAATTGACTCGTCGTCTACGATATCAACAAGAGCCGGACTGGAATCCTCAAGCGCAATAGTCTGCTCCGAAGACGTACCATCGGAAGCATCAACGGCGCTGGTTAGAAGATAGTTACCGTTCAAAGCCGTCTTCTTGGTGCTTGGTCTAATTTGCAGCATGTATTTGCCGGCTTGAAATTTCTTATTCACGGCGAACACAATTTTATTGTTGCTCGAGGCCGTCTTAGTTTCGATTAAAGTCTGGCTGCCCTTTTTATCTACAGTGTAAAGAGAGAAATCTTGATCCTTTGGGCATGCAGCCAAAACGGTGAAGCCGTTAGACGAGACCTTGTTTCCATTTTTCACGTTCATTATGCACTTTTTTTCCACCGCAGCGGCATTACTGACACCGTCGTCGGACGGCAAGCCGTATATTTTTTGCTCGGCGGGAGAAAAATTCTCGCCTTTGACTTTCTTAGTTTTTGGATTTAATCCAAAAACTATTTCGGTTTCGTCCGAAACCCCATCGCCATTAGTGTCTTGCGCCGCATTCTCAATTTTTATGCCATATTTGTCTTCTGCAACATTGTGCACCATTTCTACTTTATTCTCAGCCTGTTTAGTTTCAATTCTCTTTTTAAAAAGCGCCTTTACTTCAACTTTTGATTTCCCCTCTGTAAGTAATTTCTTTTCCTCTACCTTAAGTAGAGCCTGAAACTGCACCATGCCTTCATCAACTTTGTTTGGATCTATGCCCGCGGCCTCTTCTACGCTGTCTGGAATTCCGTTACCGTTGATATCTTTAACGACTTGTTCAACAGTCAAAGCTTCTGGTGGCAGATCTTTTACTAAATCCATGAATGCAGGCACGGCTGCAATCGTATTCTTCACATCTTCCTCTGTATTTTTCTGTTCTTCTTTATTTTCTTCGATTTTTTCTTCGGCCTGAACCCGTATTTCTACAGTAGCAGCTTGGACAGCCGCTTCCTCAACTTTTTGAGTCTTCTCGGCGGCGGCCTTCACCTCATTTTCCGTTTCTGCGGGTTTCTGCTGAGATTCCACCACTGACTCCTGAGGCACTGTCAATATTGGTTCTTTTACCACTGGCGGCGGAGTGCAGTTTTTCCCCTCATCAGGTTTTGGAGTTTCCGCAGTTGGACAATTAAAACTCAAACTGCAGTTGCGCGTGGATGCGCCTGCGGCGGAACAGGTTGTCCAGCCGGTACATGTCCATTTGTCTTCTGTGCAAGGAGGAGTGCAAGAATCGCTCTCCCCCGGCTTTGGAGTCGCAACTTCCGGACAATCCTCTTTAAGTGTGCAAGCGCGAGTCGAAACCCCGGAGGCGGAACACTCGCTCCATGTTGTGCATGACCAAGTGTCTTTTTTGCAGACCGGCTTTTCAACATTTTCGACAGTTGTTTCATTGTTAGTGTTAGTGTTAGTGGCACCGCCGGTGACAACATCTCCTGTATCTGAATTCTCTCCTACATCGGCACCACATTCCTCGGGCGGACACTCCGACTCAGTTTCTTCGGTATCATCTATTATGGTTAAGGCAAGAGGTTTCTCAAAACGCTTAATCTCGGGTTTCACATTTTGCGCAGTCAAAACAGCCGCAAGCACAACCAGAGTAATTACACCTAGGGAAATAAATACCTTGTGAACATTTTTCATATGGAAATTTTATTTAAATTTTACACCTAATTCTACCATATTTCCTCCTGTTATGTAAAGGATATG
>CAYHNW010000011.1:8763-37080 GCA_964358095.1 uncultured Candidatus Peribacteria bacterium | reverse complement strand
ACGACCAAAATACAAAAATTGTAGCTTGTAAGATGTTTTTCAGCATGTCCCTAAGTCCTTTTTCATCTGCAACACCGCCGCGCGTGCGGCCGTGGCGTACGTTCTTTCATCTTTCTCTTTTTCCCAGGCAAAAATGATGCCTCGGCTGGAATTGATGATTGCGCCGTAGCCGTCCTTGTTGAAGGCCGCTTTTACGGTTGAGCCTGTGCCACCTTGTGCTCCAAAGCCCGGAACTAAAAAGAACGTGTGAGGCATGAGTCTGCGAAGTTTTTGAAGTTCTGCCGGATAAGTGGCTCCAACCACGGCGCCGACTGAGCTGTAGCCGTTTTCGCCAATTTCATCTGCGCCCCAAGATTCCAAAAAGTGAGCGATAAGTTCGTAATTTTTCATTCCGTCCTTGAGGTCGCGGTCTTGCAAGTCTCCAGAAGATGGATTTGAAGTTTTTACGAGTACAAAAATTCCTTTTCCTTTATCTTTGCAGGCTGTTAAAAATGGCTTAATACCATCGTAGCCCAAGTACGGGTTTACGGTCACTGCGTCACAACCCATCGGCGAAACTTTTTCACCAAAGAGTTCCGTTTCTCCCAAAAATGCAGAAGAATATGCCTCGGCCGTTGAGCCAATGTCGTTGCATTTTGCATCGGCAATTACGAGCAATCCTTTTTCTTGCGCATATTTGCATGTTTCTTCAAAAGCCCAGACTCCGGCAAAACCATACTGAACATAAAACGCGAATTGAGGCTTAACTACAGGCACCAAATCGTGCACCGCGTCTATAATTCCTTTGTTGAATTCCACGATAGCTTCGCTGGCGGCATCAAAACTCTTGGCTTTTTTGGCCTCAAACGGGCCTTTTATGAATTCCGGTATGTGCGCGAGTTGAGGATCCAGGCCAACGCAAATCGGAGAGCCTTTTGCTTTGATTGCGGCAATTAGACGATCGGAGAAGTGTGAAGTTTTTTCTGACATATAAATTAAAGTTTAGAGCCCCACGCTCGTGGGTCTTTTTTAAATTCCAGAATTTTCTCCCACTCGGCTTGTGTAATTGTTCCACTTTCAAGCGCCTGCGCCGTGATATTTGAAAAATTTGTGAGCGTTGAAAGCTTGATTCCGGCTTCTTGGAATTGTTTAACGGATTCTTCAATTTCCCAAGTTACTATGGCAAAAACGTCTGTAACAACGCCTTTGCACTCAGTCTTCACAGCTTCTGCGGCCTTTACAGAAGATCCTCCAGTTGAAATTAAATCCTCAACAACTAATACGCGTTTGCCCGGCGGCAAATCCCCTTCTATTTGTTTGCCGGCGCCGTGTTCTTTTTTCTCCGGCCGAATGTAAATCATCGGCAAATTGAGTTCGTAAGCCAAAAACGCAGCCCAGGGAATTGCGGCCGTGGCTGTTCCGCCAATATATTCCGGATTTATTTTCTTCTCTTTTAGCATCTGCACAAAACCTTCCACGATTTTTTTGCGCGCGTCGGGATACGAAATTAATTTGCGGTTATCGCAATAAACCGGCGACAAGATTCCAGAAGCCCATTTAAACGGCGGATTCATTTTTACTTTTACCGCCTCAACATCTATGAGGATTTTGGCTATTTCTTGAGCTGTATTCATAGTTTTTTAGTTAGGCCTTAAAATAATGCTTTTTGCCCAAATTGTCACGGTGATAAATCCCGAATTCTTTAATTTTGCGCACGTCTTTGTTGTTCATCACCGTGCCTTTTTGGCATGTAGCGACACCGGAATCGTCCAAACAGCAATTGCCACAGACCCCAAATCCGCACTTCATATAGCGCTCAACGATGATTTGCGCGTTGATTTTCTTTTTCCAGGCGATGTCGGAAACAGCCTTCATCATCATCTCCGGGCCGCAGGTGAAAACGTGATCATACTTGACCCCTTTTGCCATTTCTTGTTCCCAAAGTTGCACATTGAAGCCTTTGAATCCGGCCGAGCCATCGTTTGTGGAAGGCAAATAGCGGACATTTTTTAGCTTCTTAATTCTGTTTCCAAAGAGCAGATGATCTTTGCTGCGTGCGCCCATAAAAAAATCAACTTTGCACTTTTGTTTTGAGGCTAAATTTGAGGCAAAGAATAGTGGACCTGCGCCGTAACCTCCGGCGAGCATTGCGATTCTTTCGCCAGGTTTCCATTCAAAGTGCGTACCGTATGGCCCGCGAATACCCAAATAATCCCCAACTTTTATTTTTGCCAATTCACAAGTCATCGGACCAACTGCCGCGATCGCCAGAGTATATTGCTTACTATCATCAAATGCGATGCTCATCGGCTTCTCTTCAACTCCAGGCAGCCACACAAATAGAAATTGTCCAGGCTTTGCTCGTAGCGGAAAATCAAGAACGTACGACCGAACGAGCGGTGTTTCTTGCTTTATTTTTTTGATTCTGACTGAATATGGAAAATCGAAAGATTCTCTACACATGGGCTGCATTGATTATATCTGAAATTTTCTTTACACCATTTGCCGCGCACCACTTTGCCATTTCGTCGGTGCATTTTTTAAACACTTCAACTCCGCGGAAGTAAACACCGGTGCCTATTCCAACCAAAGTCGCACCCGCCATCATCATTTCTATTGCGTCTGCGCCTGTTAAAATCCCACCAACCCCGATGACTGGCGTAGATGGAAGGGCTTTGCGAACATCAAAAATCATCTTTACCGCGAGCGGCTTCAAAAACGGCCCGCTGATTCCGCCAACTTTGTTTGTCAAAATCGGTTTGCGAGTTTCTATATTTATCGCCATGCCGGGGCCGGCCGTGTTTATCATAGTGAGGCCGTCGGCACCGGCATCAACCACGGCTTTTGCAATTGAAACAATATTTTCTACATTTGGCGAAAGTTTTACGGTTATTGGAATTTTGATTTTAGCAGCGTGGAGGCATTTTTTCACTTCTGTCGTCACGCCAGCCGCATCATGCGGAACGCACGCAAAAGGCTTTCCGAGCTCATGTTGCACATTCGGGCAAGAAATATTTATTTCTAAAATATCAGGCTTAAGTCTTGCAATCGCCTCGGCAACTTTTCCAAAATCGCTAATTGTTCCTGCTGTGATGCTTGCAATCAGCGGCGCAGGTTTTTTCTTTAAATATTCCGGAATTTCTTCACGTGATTTTTCAATTCCGGCATCCGGCACACCGACGGCGTTCAGCATATAAGTATCAAAACCAATCATCACCGGATTTTTGTGGCCTTTGTGTTCATTTAACCAAAGCGACTTCGTGGTAATTCCGCCGGCGCCGTTTGCAACCACATTTCGCCAAGAAGCTGCAGTTATACCCAGAATCCCCGATGCAAGCACAAGCGGGTTCTTGAACTTAACTCCGCAGAATTTCACCGAAAGATCCATCGGCGGCATTATACCTCAAAAACCTACTGAATTCCCAAGTGTTTTACAATCTTAATGACCAGTTCTTCTAACCTGTCCATTTTTGCTTCTAACCTGTCCATCCTGACTTCCAGGCTGTCTAACCTCCCATTGATTTTCTTTACCTCTGCCTCCAGAACATCCAAACGCCCCTCGATCCTCCTCATCTGCGCAGCCTGGCACTGCTGTTCATCCCACAAGTTTTTAACTGTGTGAGCTATAAAATCCACCGTATTGTAGCTTCTTTTTAGTTCCTTCATATCTTGAGAAAGTTCGTCCACATCTCTTTTGAGCGCAAATAACTGTCCTGCCATAAATGCTTGAATTAGGAAATATGTTCACGACCCTAGCAGAACAAAATTAAATTCCTTTAAACTTTTTGTGAAAAATTTATTAAATAATTTATGGGGTTTCAATATAAAATATGCCATCCACTATAGACAATACAAACGTGGGATTCTGTGTTGCCCAAATCCAGTTTGAGTTCTTAAACTGTGCAAAACGGCGAAACCCAACTTGGGAAGAATTCACCCCATTCCCCCATTTTCTTCACGTGCTGAATAATTCGCGATTGCCATATTACTTATACGTTACTTCTTTTCCCCTAAGCCCCTCATTTACTTTTCCTTTCTCAAACACAACCCCGCCGTTAACTATCGTGGTCACAGGCCAGCCTTTTAACTTCCAACCGGAGAATGGTGACCAACCGCATTTTGTAAAATATCCGCGCGCGCCAACTTCTTGAGTCAAACTCATATCAACAATCGCCAAGTCGGCATCGTAGCCTTCTTCAATCTTCCCCTTATTTGGAATGTGCAAAAGTGCGGCCGGATTTACGCAAATCAACTTACATACATCATTTAAGCTTAAATCGCCGTGATTTACGGAATCAAGCAGAAGAGGCAGCAGCGTTTCTTCTCCCGGCACGCCGGATGGCGCTTTTTGATACGACTGCTCTTTCTCCGCTTTGGTATGCGGTGCGTGATCCGTAGCAACAACTTGAATTGCGCCATCTTTTAGCGCTTTCCAGAGCGCCTGGCGGTCTTCGTTGCTTCGTAGTGGCGGATTCATTTTTACAAAATTCCCGCGCTCGGCATAAGCGGCATCGGTTAAATATAAATGATGAGTTGTTGAGTCCGCACTAACGCCGGATCCTTTAAATTTTCGCAAAAGTTCAACTTCACCCGCGGTCGAGCTATGAGTTATGTGAATTCGCGCATTGTGTTTTTTTGCCAAGTGCAAAATGTATTTAACCGCTTCATAAGCGGCTTTTGGGCTGCGTATCAGCGAATGAACTTTTGGATCAATCGCATCTTTATATTGTGCGACATTCGCTTTGATAATATTTTCATCTTCCGCGTGAGTAATTACGAATTTCCCAAGGCGTAAAAGTTCTTCGATTGCCGATTCTTTTTGAACCAATAAATTTCCCGTAGTAGATCCCAAAAATAATTTTACTCCGGCAATATTTTCCGCATTTTTTATTTCATCCAAATTATTTTCACTAAGCGCCATGTAAAAACCATAATTCACCACCGATTTTTCTGCTGCAATCGCGCGTTTTTCGGCCAATGCCTCGCAAGTGAGCGTTGGCGGGTTTGTATTTGGCATATCTATGACGGTCGTAATCCCGCCGGCGGCCGCCGCGCATGAACCCGTGTGAAAATCTTCCTTTTCTGTAAAACCCGGATCGCGAAAGTGTACATGCATGTCTATTGCGCCGGGCAAAATAAAAAGGCCGGTGCAATCGCGCTCCGCTCCACCTTTTTCTGTAATTGTGCCAATTTTTGCGATTTTGCCACCAGAAATTCCCACATCACCTTCAATAATCCCATTTGGCGTGACTGTTTTTGCGTTTTTTAAGACAAAATCTAACATCAACCTGATTTTAATTGACGAACCGACATTTTGCTACAGCGTTTTTCCGAGTACCATCGTAAGTAGCGCCATTCTCACCGCAAGTCCATTGGCCACTTGCCTAAAATATGCGGCACCCTGAAGATCATCCACGTCTTGCGCTATTTCAGCAATTCGCGGGAGTGGATGCATTATAAGAAGCTTGGGATTTTTCTGCTCGATCATTTCGCGCGTTAAAATATACGAATTTTTCACTTTTTCGTACTCTTTTTCTTTTTCAAAACGCTCTTTTTGAATGCGTGTCATATATAAAACATTGGCTTCGCGCAGTGCTTCGCCCATATCGAAGGTTTCTTTGAATTTCACGTTTTTTTCTTTGAGTGAACGGCAAATGTGCTCAGGCATTTTGAGGGTTTCCGGCGAAACAAACGTCATTTCCACATCAAAGTGAGAAAGCATATAAGAGAGAGAATGCACCGTGCGGCCATACTTCAAATCCCCCACCATCGCCACTTTGAGCCCATCAATGCTTCCGAGTTCTTGCTGAATGGTAAATAAATCAGTAAGCGCCTGAGTTGGATGCTCGTTTGAACCGTCACCGGCGTTTATTACCGGCACGGCGGCTCCTCGCGCCAATTCTTCAGCGGAATTTTCTTGAGAGTATCTCATCACAATGACATCGGCATATTTTTCAATTACGCGCCCCGTATCAAGCAAAGTCTCTCCTTTTGAAAGGGACGATGTTTGTGTGCCAACCGAATTCACCACGCTTCCGCCAAGCCTTATCATTGCGGTTTCAAATGAAAGTCGCGTGCGGGTGGAAGGTTCAAAAAAAAGCGATGCGAGCAATTTATTCTTCAAAATGTCACTCCATTTCTTTTTTGAAGCGTATTGCAACGCGCGCGCCGCAGTTTTTAAAACTGTTTCCACGTCGCCGCGGTTGAACTGTTTTGCGCTCAAAATGTCAGCTCCCTTGAATTCCATCGGTAATACTCTAGCAAAAAGTAGTGATTTTGTGTAATATCTCCCAGAAATATGGCTAGGCTTATCCTTAAAGACGGCACTTCATTTGAAGGGAAACCGTTTGGGGCCAATACGGATTCCCAGGGAGAAGTCGTTTTTTCTACCGGAATGGTGGGTTATCCGGAAAGCTTGACCGACCCTTCTTATAGAGGGCAAATTTTGGTGCTTACTTATCCTATGATTGGCAATTATGGCGTGCCGGATGACAGCAAAGATAAGTGGAATATTAAAAAATTCTTTGAAAGCGGAGAAATTCAGATTCGAGGACTGATTGTTTCCGAGTATTGCGAAGAATATCACCATTGGAATGCGCGACGCAGCCTTGGTGACTGGATGAAAAAACATAATATTCCGGGGCTGTATGGAATTGATACTCGTGCACTGACGCAAAAACTGCGCGAACATGGCGTGATGCTGGGGCAAATGGTGCAAGACGGACACACTCCGGCCTCTGAAATTCGTGATCCAAACACAGAAAACCTCGTGGCTCAAGTTTCTATAAAAAAGCCGATTGTTTATAACGCCGGCCGCGGAAAAAAACGTATCATCGCTTTTGATACCGGCATAAAAAACAACATAATTCGCAGTTTTTTGGAGCGCGATACCACTTTTATTCGCGTGCCGTGGAATTACGACATTTGGAAGTCCAAATATGAATTTGATGGAATTTTTATTTCAAACGGTCCCGGAGATCCGGCAACACTAAAGGAAACTCACAAAATTGTGCGCCAGGCGCTGGAGAAAAAGATACCGGTCTTTGGGATATGCCTCGGCATTCAAATAATGGCAATAGCCGCTGGCGCGAAAACTTACAAATTAAAATATGGCCACCGCGCGCAAAACCAGCCGGTGATGGATTTAAAAACAAAACATTGCTACCTAACTTCCCAAAATCACGGTTTTGCGGTGAATGAAAAAACGCTACCTGCTGGCTGGGAAGTCTGGATGAGAAACATAAACGACAACACCGTCGAAGGAATTCGCCACAAAAAACTCCCATTTATGGCTGTGCAGTTTCACCCGGAAGCCACACCCGGACCGGTAGATACGGATTTTTTGTTCGACAAGTTTTTGAAAATGGTGTGAAATCCAGAAGCCTTAGGCTACTATGTCTGCTTCAGCGGCGTCCGCAACAGCAACTCCATGATTAGCCGCTGTTGCTTCCTCTACTACAGTCACGCCCGCTTCAGCCGCCTGCGGCTTTTTTCTTTTGCAAGACTCTGCTGGCATCTCCAGCATTTCCCTTATAGACCCCATCATCTCACTTCGCGGCCTGCCGGTTATTTTTTCCAGTTGCCGAAGCGCAGCCCTGGCACGCCTATACATTTCGACTTTTGACATAGCCAATACAAACCTCTTCTCCTCCGGTAGTCGTGCGGTTAATTTTATTAGCCGCTCCTTTAATTTAGTCATATCTTTCCTTAAACTTGAACCGGTGCACCCGGGTTCAGATGCCATTGCCATTTGGAGATCACTACCCGCGCCCCCAACTCCCAAGTTGAAATAAAAATATCTACGAAGTGCATCAGATTTAATTTCATGCTCACACCACTGCCTAAGGAGTGCCTTGTCTACAACAATTATTGCGGTTGTTCCTTTCGGGCTACGCATTGTTCCAAGCCTTGTAATAATTTCATTCTGTAACACTCTGACTCCTTCCCTCGTTACTCCAAGTTCTTCTCCAATATCTCTCAAGGTACGCTTTGCGAATATTCTTTGCTTGAGTACATATGCATCGCGCGGCGGCAAACAATCAAGCGCCTTGTTTAATATTCCAATTGTTTGCGCGTCTAACTCAATTCTTTCTTTTTCTCCCCCATCTACTTCTGGATCAACAAATAGTTCGGGCAAAGTTTCTCCCAGTTCTACCGAACTCTCCTCGCTACTATGGGGATAAGCAGGCTCATTTGTACTCACTGAACTCCCTCTACCCGCACGGATCAATCCCCTCTCAATTAACTCCGCAACTGTAGGCCTTTTGGGGTTGGATTTTCCATCTTTATTCGGTTTTACATTTTCTTCTACCCCCTTCTCAAGGAATCTGCGTTGCATCATGTGCACTTGGTTATGAACATACTCCGGCTTAACTGCCGACTCCAAGTCATAACAAAATCTATCCACTGTACTTTTTGCCCACTGACCAACATATATACCCACTCCACTCAGTCGAGGATCTGTCATCGCCAGTTTTTCCAATGCCATTTCCGCCAAGGTTTGTTCCAAATCTTGTACACTATCTGAAGCTCCACCATATTCCCACATCCTATACCAGGCATAATTTCCACTGGCAAATGCCCCGAACATACGCACGAGCCTCATTAACATAAAATTCCTCGCGGTTATATTCCCTCTTTGCAAAAGCATAATCATTATATTATCCAGACATTTCTGAAGTTCATTTTCCGGAATTTGAATACTTTTTTTTTCCGAATAGTATATCAATTCAGCGCCAACACCGCTTGGCAATGGCTTTTTTATCACCTTATCGCGCTTGGCAACTATATCGCCATAATTTGGAAGAATCTTTCGACTATCACTTTCATTAAATTTAGCTTCGTCTAAGAAACGAGCGAGCATTGTCAACCCATCACTTTCAAAAGCCCGCTCAACTTCTTTATAGCGCTGATCAAAAGTATCAGGGGATAAACCATAACCAACCTTTTTCTTTGCTTTTTTTAAGTCTTTTTTCTCAAATCCAAGTACTTTTTCGTGCGCGGCCTGCGCATCAAGACCTTCGAATATATATAAATAGGCGGCAAGCCTGTGGGTATCATCAAAACGCGGATCGTTCAGAAGCGTCCAAAGCAAAAAATTATCCACAAGATCATTAACTTGCCTGCCACTAAGGCCAAACATTTCGGCTTGTCCATCGTTAAACATTTCAACCGGAAAATGCGATTTGAATGTCATTCCGGTAAAATTCAACACTTGCTGCCGCAGTTGAGGTGATCTTCTCGCAAAATCAGCCGCCTTCATCAACTCCCCATTTCTCTGCAATTGTTCTCCATTGCTTGGCCCTTTTCTGCTACTTCCCGGTTTTTCATCATCACGGCTAAAAGCATATGAACCTTGCTCAAGAACCGCCATAACTTCGTCCCTTATGGAGCTTTTCAAATCAAAATGAAGCGGCAAACTACTGGCAACCAGTTTCCCCTCAAACGAATCAACGGCGGCGTTTAATATATCAGTTCTATTTCCCTGCGTAAGATCACGAGCAAATGGTTGAGACTCGGAAAGTTGTTGGAGTGCAGCCCCGGCAATTCTGTAGTAATGCGCCCTAAACTCCTCCCCCAAGCTACTCAGCGCGGCTCCCCTTGGATCCGTAAGATGACTTCTTTCAAGCGTTCCTGGGGAATTTGCCATATCGGATTTTATTTTCTGATTCATATGGAGGGCTCATAATAAGTAAAACTTCGGCTCAAATCAAATTTTAATCAACTTTTCCAGATCGGCATATGATGGCATAGTGCTTAATCGCAGTGTATAATAATCTCGTTATTTCTTAACCTTCTTTATATATGAGGAAAAAGATAGTTGCTCTTGTTGCAAGCTTTCTTCTATTCGTGCCATTGGTGGCACAGGCCATTACTGTAAATTCTCCAGAAGATTTCACTCCGGGAGGAGTTTTGGTGTCTGGCGATTTTTCACTTAAAGGAAGATTAAAAAATGTGCTTGAACCTCTTATTAAGTCTAGCGATGCGTCGGATGCAAAAGGAAAACTTCTTCTGGACAAACTATTGGCGGGAGATAGTTTCTTTGTAAGCTACGAAGCTCCTGAGTCGGTGGTATTTTCTTTCCCAGCGAGCGATGCAGATTGGCAAGTACTCACGGCAACTGCTACAAAGGCGGCTTACGGTTCATCTGAAGTTTATTTGGAAGATAGTATGTATTTGGTTAAACTTGGTCAGTATGTGGTTGTATCACCAGCTGAGGCGGCAATTCAAAAGGCCGTTGATTTGGCAGAAGGTAAATTGACCGATTCCCTGGCTAAAAATACGGAATACAAACAATTTACGAGTTCATATTTTTCACCACGCATGCTCGGCGCAACCATAGACATGAAGGGAGTTACTGCGTTGTTTGACCAGTTTGTTGATGGGTCAAATGATGTTGGCGATGATGAACAAAAAGTCATTACGGCAGTCAAAGAGTTGCTCGCTCTCATCAAATTTGGAGGTGGCAGCTTGGCCGAGACTCCAGCCGGCTACCAATTCAATATGAAAGTTAAGGGTGACGAGCAAAAATTGACGGCTGAAGGTTTATCTTTCAACCCGGGCGGCTCGTTTACTCCTACCCTTTATAGGCAACTTCCAAACGCCAAACCTATTTTCTTATCAGAATCATTTAACGCAAAGGCCGATTACTTACAAACAAAGGCCTTCCTCAATAAATTTCTGCAAAAGATCGGGATGGAGGATTATGACAGCCTGAACACGGAGCTAAAAACTCAGACCGGCGTGGATATGGAGGAGATTTATAACATTATGGATGGAGAAGTGGTGTGTGCTCTCCAATATGATGCAAATAAAGTACTGCCTTATTTCACTATATTGGCGAATGTAGAAACAAACGCTGCAAAGGCAGCAGAATTAACGACTAGACTTGTGACCGCAATTAAGGGAAACGTGCCTTATAACATTTATAAGGCGACGAGCGACGCTGGACTCACGAAGTTTACTTTTGATGTTACAAAAATTGAGGATTATGACGGACCGTCCGCATTCCCGAAGATTGAAGTAACAATAGGCGTAGATTCAAATGGTCTTCTTATTATTTCCAATTATCCAAGCATTTCGGATAAAAGCCTTCGAACCGGTTTTGTTTTTGATTACTCAACGCCTGAATCAAATGGATTTGTGTACATTAGTATGCGCAATGTGTGGGAATGGTTCGATAAACTTCTCTCTTGGGCAGAGGAAGTTTCGGTTGGCACAGGAAATGGACCGAAGCTTTCTTTCTATCAGGATTACTATTCGGCTCTTGAACAGATTTACACTTGGAAAGATCTGTTCATTCAAGTAAATTCAACGGTCGCGGAAACCACTATCACCGGCACAGTTGCCGTGGATAATGCAAAACATAAAACTTATGAAGAGGTTTTGGGTGGCTATAGATCTAAGGACACTGATGACGATGGAGCTAGCGATTATGAAGAAAAATATATCTACAACACACCCATTGATAATGCCGATTCAAATGGCAACGGCGTATCGGACATTGATGAACTGAAAAAAGGTATGAATCCAAATGGATCCGGAATGCTCTTTAAAGACCTAAATGAGGACGAATACTATACTGAATCTGCAGCGCTCTTGTATCAAAGAAAAGCTATTGCCGGTTATTCGGATGGCACTTTTCAGCCAGGAAAACTTGTGAACCGCGCTGAATTTGCAACGATGGTGGTAAAGGCGTTTGAATCGGGTTCTTCAAATATGCTTGGCATAAATATGGAGATTTCCGGTGGATACTCCCCTTTCCAAGACGTTGACTCAGATAAGTGGTACTACAAACCGATTGCAAAGGCGTATAGCGCAGGTTTAATTTCCGGCAGTAAAGATGCCAAGGGAAGGTTGGTATTCAGGCCGGGTGATCCAATCACTCGCGCAGAAGCTCTGGGAATTTTAAATAAAGCATCTGCGGCTCTAAAGAAGACAAAAGAAACAAATCTTTCCTGCTCCGGTGGAGCATTCAATGATGTTTCTGAAAACGACTGGTTCTGCGGCGCAGTTTCAAATGGCTATGCCAATGGTATTACAAGTGGCAAGTCAAAGGGCAAGTTCGAACCGTTTGAGAATCTTACCCGCGCAGAGGCGGCTGTTATGGTTCGCAGGGCTTTGGATAAGGATATCGATTTAGCCGGCCAAGGCACGCAGTCCCTGGAAGAAATGTCTCTCCCTATGCTCAAGGGAGCTGCTAAGCTTTTCTAATGAACTACGTTTTCGATGCTTTAATAGTTGGGTTTCTGCTGTTGGATGGCAGTATGGCGATAAGATTTCTAAAGAAGACACAAAAGACCCCCGCTAAGCGGTGGTCTTTTGTCTTATTCTGCACAATGGCATTTGCGTGGCTCGTTATTTTCTATGGAAGCTTCATTGAGCCTCAATTTATAGTTGTGCGAAGTCGAGATATAAAATTGTCGGCAACTACCACGGAAAATATAAAAGTGGCTTTAATCTCTGACCTTCACTTGGGGCCATATAAAGGTGAGTGGTTTTTGCATCGCGTCGTTGCAAAGATCTTGGATCAAAGGCCGGATATGATAATCCTAGACGGCGATTTTGTTTACGACAGCAAAACCCAAGCCGAGTTATTGACATCGTTAAAAGATTTGCGCGCCAAATACGGCGTTTTTGCGGTACTCGGAAATCATGATTATGGTGAAGAGAAAGGCGGACCTATGGAAGTGGAAAGCGGTCGTGCCGACAAAATAACTGAGGTTTTGCGGGGTGCTGGCGTGAAAGTCTTGCGCAACGAGGGCGAGCAGTTACAAATTGGTTCCAAAAAGTTGACCGTTTTGGGTTGTGAGGATTTCTGGGTGAATTGCGATATAGGGAAAGCCATGTCTACTGTAAACTTACAAAGCGGTATTTACCCGACTTTGCTCATAAGCCACAACCCGGACATGATTTATGTGGCGCAGAGAAAAAATGTTAATTTGATGGTGTCTGGACACACTCACGCCGGGCAAGTGCGTTTGCCTTTTATTGGGCCTGTTCCGGAGATTCCGGATTATCTTGGCAGGAAGTATGACCGCGGGCTGTTTGAATTCGGCAAAACCAAATTGTTTATTACCGGCGGTGTTGGTGAAATTGGACCGAGGGCGCGGCTTTTTAATCCGCCGGAGATATCTATGTTAAATCTAAGCTTTTAATATGGGACCTTTTATATTTTTGGATATTGAAACTACGGGGCGTGACCCAAAGCGCGACCACATAATGGAAGTTGCGGCGGTAAAATGGGAGAATTTTTGCATTACCGAGCGTTTTGAATCTCTGGTAAATCCTCATGTGCCGGTGCCATACGAAATAGAGCTTTTAACGGGCATAAACGGCAAAATGCTGGAGGACGCGCCGGCTTTTGCCGACGTGCGCAATCAAGTTTTCGATTTCATTGGCGATTTGCCAATTGTCGGGCACAACATTGCGTTTGATATGTCTTTTTTGAAAATTCATATTAATGAATTAAAGAACCAGGAAATAGACACAATTGCGTTGGCAAAAATATTGCTCCACAAGGAATCTTCTTATGCTCTCGAGGTTTTGATGAAAAAACACGGCCTGCCTGCGCGTGGCAGCCACAGAGCCATGGCGGATACAGAAACCACCGTGGATTTTTTTGAATTTCTGGTTGGGAAAATTGATGAAATTGACTCAGAGACGTTGGGGATTATAAATAATGTGCTGGCTAAAAGTAATTGGACCGGCAAGGTGGCTTTTGACAGTCATGTTGCTGAAAGATCAAAGCGTGCGGCTGTAGAAAAAACGCATAAATTAGCGAAAAACGAGCCTGCGCCGTCTAAAAACATTTTTTGGAAAGATTTGACTTTAAAATCTTTCGCCGATGGAGGAAAAATCATACTCGAATCCCCTGCCGAGATTCCGTTTAACGCATTTAAAAATCAACATCTAGTAGTTGCATATGAAAGCTTTCAAAAACGAAACGAGTTGGTGACTGAGGCGCAGGCGGCCGGCCTACAAGTTGCCGTGCTAAAAGAGCCGGCGTTTTATCTTTCACCAAAAAAACTGGAGCAAAAGCTCGCCGGCGAAAGCCTTTCGTCCGAAGAAACTCCTTTTTTGCTTAAATTAATTCTGTGGAACAAGACAACACAGAGCGGCGATCGTGAAGAAATTTCGGTGGAACGTGAGGAGTATGGCATTTTTGAGAACTTGGCGGATAACGACGGCAATGATGTGTATTTTAAAAAAGCCGCCAAGGAAGCGGAAAAAAGTGATGTTGTTTTGCTTCACCACTCCGGATTGGCACTAGGTCTTGCAAAAAAACTTTCAGGACGATTAATAATACTTGAGGCAGCTAGACTTGAAGAGAGTTTTACAAATGCGTTTAGGGTGCGATTAACGGATTCAAATTTACGTCCATTTTTTGGCGAAAAAGCCACGGTGGCAATGGGCATGCTCGGGATTTTTTATGAGCATTTTACGAATGTTAACGAGGCCGGATTTAACAGTAACGTGGTTCTGGATGACGATTTGCGCGCCACTGTGCAATGGAAAAGGGCTATGTCTGCATTTGAAAATTTGCCGATGGGTCAAAAACAAGAATCCATTATTAAAGCGCTTTTGCCGGAAGAAAACTTAATCAAATGGATAAGCTCTTTTGCGAATGAAGTAATTTTTAACAGCGCACCTTTTAATTTGGGAGAATATTTTCGCAATTGTACGACCAATTTCTCGCAGATTTTAATGCACGATGCGTCTGTTAGCGCAGATGGCAGTTTTAAACTGATTCGCGAGATTTTTGAATTAGATTCCAGTTGGTCTGCAATTAAAGAAGATTTTAAAGGTGAAATTGAGCCTACTCTAAGTCTTAAATTCTATGAAAAATTCCCGAATCCATATAGCAGCGGTTACTTTAAAAAATGCGTCGCGCTTTTTTCTGAAATTATTAAAATTAAGAAAGGAAAGTGCCTATTTTTGATGAGCTCAAAAAAGACGGTAGAGGCCATGTACTCGGCACTTTTGCCTTATGCTCAGGATTGCGATTCCAGACTACTTGGGGTTGGCCCATCCGGCGGCGTGGGAAAATCCCTGGCGCTTTTTTTAGACAAGCCGGACTCCTCTATTTTGCTTTCAACAAACCAAGTTTTGCCATTTCTCCACGAGTTTGAGCGGCATATAGAGACTATTGTTTTCCAAAAAATTCCGTTTGATCCGCCGGATGACCCGATTCTTTCTGCCCGCGGATCTCAATTTGATAATGGGTTTGAACAATACAATTTGCCGCGTGCCATTATGCGCTTTCGTGAAATTTTAAATATTCTAGGTCGCGGTAACTCAAAAAAAATCTGCCATCTGCTGGATAGCAGGCTCTCCAATAAAGATTACGGACAATTGTTTACGGTTTAGCGCCCGTTTTCTCTTTAATTTCCTCTATCTCATCGCGTAATTCGGCGGCTTTTTCAAATTCCATATTCTGAACAGCTAACTCCATTTGGTCTTCAAGCGACTTAATAAAGCGTCCGATCTCTTCTTTTGGAATCTTTTTGGTATTGATGTGTTTCTTTTCTTTTCTCTTTGGCCCTTGCAGCTCGCGCACGGCTTTTACTATGGTTTTTGGCGTAATCCCATGCTTTTTATTGTAAGAAACCTGAATCTCACGGCGACGGTCGGTTTCACCCAGCGCGCCTTTTATTGCGGCGGTCATTCTATCCGCATACATAACCACAAAGCCGTTTACATTGCGGGCGCAACGACCAATCGTTTGGATTAATGCCGGTGTCGAACGCAAGAAACCTTCTTTGTCCGCATCCAAAATTGCAATGAACGAAACTTCCGGCAAATCCAACCCTTCACGCAGCAAGTTAATACCGACGAGGATGTCGAATTTCCCAAGTCTAAGGTCTCTCAAAATTTCCACGCGCTCTAGCGTTTCTATATCCGAATGCAAATATTTCACCTTAAAACCCGCGTCCACCAAGTAATCGGTTAAATCTTCCGCCGACCGCTTTGTGAGTGTAGTTATTAGCGTGCGCTCGCCGGATTTTGTTCGTTTTTTAATTTCTTCACACAAATCTTGAATCTGACCTTTGGACGGACGCACTTCGACTCTCGGATCAACAAGACCGGTTGGGCGTACGATTTGCTCCACTATCGCCTTCCCTGCCCGTGCCATTTCATATTTTGACGGCGTGGCGGAAATAAAAATTGTATCCGTCATGTGGTGCTCAAATTCCTCAAACTTCAGAGGCCTGTTATCGTGAGCGGACGGCATACGAAAGCCATAATCCACCAACGTCTGCTTGCGTGAAAAATTCCCATTGTGCATGCCGCCAATTTGCGGAACCGTCATGTGCGATTCGTCTATAACCATCAAAAAATCATCCTGAAAATAATCCAGTAGAGTCTCCGGTTCACTCCCCGGCTCACGCAGATTCAAGTACCGCGTGTAGTTCTCTATTCCGCTGCAATAACCCGTTTCCAGCAGCAACTCTATGTCATATTCCGTACGAGTTCTGATGCGTTCCGCTTCCAGATTTTTACCCATTTTTTGAAGTTCTTTGACGCGTAAATCCAAATCTGTACGAATGTGCTCAACCGCTCTCTTTATTTTGGCTTCATCGCTCACGTCGTGCTTTGCCGGAAAAACCGTCACTTCATCCATTTCTTTAATCACCTCACCGGTAAATGAATCAGCCTCAACAATTTTATCTATTTCGTCTCCAAAAAATTCTAAACGAAAAACCGTATCTTGCCCCGGCGGAAAAATCTCAACAGTATCGCCTAAAACATGGAACATGCCCTGCTTAAATTCCATTTGCGAACGCGAGTATTGAATGTCGGTTAGTCGGCGCAATAATCTGTCGCGCTGAAAACTATCACCTTTTTTTAAAGTTATTGCGAGCGCCTGATATTCCTCCACGGAACCAAGTCCATAAATACAGGAAACCGAGGCTATAATAATCACATCCTTGCGCGTCAAAAGGTGCATGGTTGCCGCATGGCGATATTTGCTGATTTCCTCGTTGATAGAAGCATCTTTCTCTATATAAGTATCCGTTGAAGGCATATAGGCCTCCGGCTGATAATAATCATAATAAGAAACGAAATAATCCACCGCGTTTTTTGGGAAAAATTCTTTAAATTCCTCAAAAAGCTGAGCGGCCAAAGTTTTGTTATGCGAAATAATCAGCGTTGGTTTTTGAACCTGTTGAATCACGTTTGCAATCGTGAAAGTGTTATGAACCATCAAACCGCCATATCCAGCCAAAAAAGTTTCATTATCTTCAACCGAAAAGTCATATACTTTTTCAAAAGAATGTTTTAGCGCTGTTACTTTTTTAATCGGAGTCCATCTGGAATTATTCAAAAAAACCAATTCGCTAAACAGGGGGTGAGCTTTTGCAGAATCGAATTGATTCAGGGCCATAGCAATTTTCCATGAAACATTACGAGACGGATACCTCTTACCGTCTTCTATCATGCTGATATATGATCTCTCTACCTCTGCCAATCTTGCCAGATCTATTTGTTTAATGCCGCAATCATGTCTAATCCGTTTCAACAGAGCATTAATTGGAATAATATCCACATTCGTATTTGATCTCTTACCAAGTAGATTGCACAATTTTTTATGTTTTCTTGGCAGCTTAAACCCGATGCAATTTGCAAACTTATGTAAATTTTCTTGACCTGTAATTCCTATTTCATAATACGTTCTTTTTCTTTTAGCTATTGTGTTTGTGGCATATTTTCTTTTCTTCTTAACACGTGCCCAAATATCAAACCTCAAAAGAGCATAACAGATATCCGAGACCAGTTTTTCGCTTTTTGTAGTGCAGGAAACAGTATTTGATTCGACACATCCATCTCCTGAAAAATATGCCGATAACATAGTTCCCAATTGTTTTTGATCTAATTCCGGCCAAAATGGTGGTAGTTTTTTTTCATTCGCATTTTCGCCACACATGTTCTTTAAAATATCTGCCCATAGTTGGTTATTGATTTGTATATCGCCATCCGTTCTGAATCCAATCGGATATTTTAAAAGATGACACAATTCTTTCCCTCTTTCTTTCATAAATGGTTCTCTTAAAGAAAGGGTTGCATATTTACCGGTGGAATGTCCTTCGGCGATGTAGTAACCTATGAATTCCAACCAATCTTGTGTGATGGGGTACTTTACTGGATATGTCATATTGCCAAGCCTTGTGCCAATAACGGCTTCTTTTTCAAGAGCTGGATATTTAGAAAATATGCAGGAAGCTTGTTTATCGCTTAATCTTTCTCCGCGTTGTTGCATGCGCCACGACTTACCACGACCAAACGTTGCAGTCACAGTGCCCTGAACCGCAGCTTGTGTTTTTATTGCTTTTACATTTAGCGTCACATGGAAAGGTTTAGTTATGCTGTAACTCAATAAATTCACCCTGCGCTTGCCCTTGGACGGGACAAAAGCATCAAAGCAGATAGGTACCGGCAAGAAATCTCCTTTTTTTATTTCGTCAGTTTTTACTAGTAACCATTTCCCATCTCGTAAAACATAAAAATTATGATCACCGGTGACCTCGACCGTACGGCCACAGTTTGTCTCTACGTTATATAGTTTTTTAGGTGCTTTATGGCGAGTAACTGCATATATAGGCTTCAATTCAACACTTTTTGTAACTGGGTTAAGTGAGGGGACGTAGATTTTCTTTTTCAAGTAGTGAATCGGTAATATTTCGGTTCCATCTTGCGTTAAATATGCTGCTTCCGAATTACTTTCAAAAAGCCCATCTGTATACTCCCCTATAGGAACCAATCGTGGCTTAAAATTTCCAACATTTTCTTCATATATCCATACCGGCATTTTGGGCGTGAGACTCTTGCCGGAACCGGTAACTCCAAGCAAAACTTGATCCTTTTGCCCAGTTTTAAGCCCCTTCATGAGCCTTTCAATAGCCTGTGGCTGGTCGCCGGTGGGCTTGAATGGAGCAACTAATTCAAATTTCTGAGACATAAAAAAGAGCTTAACCAAGCCGAAACAGTCTATCAGAATTGCATATTGTTGAACAGCCCTCTGTTATTTCAACCCCGCAAACGAAACTCCGTAATTATTTGCGGCATTCCAGATCGTCCATCCATCCATCCCTATGTCGTTTAGAGCCTTTACCTGCTCTTTTACGTACCATCCGCCGTAATTTGTCACTCTCATAGCGAAACCTTGCAGCCACGGCCTAATTTGCACGCCGGTGCCAACCGTTTGCTCCACGAATTTCTTAGTTGTTTCTTGCACAAAAAAGTACGGTTCATTTGCCGGATTTGCGTGTCCGCCCCAACCAAACCCAAAGTGCGAAGGATAAGGCATAGGATAAATCGCATCAACATATTTTCCCAATTCTGCGATATTTTGACCTATTACCTTCCAACTTACATTGTCCCAAACTACAATTCCAAAAACATCTACACTGACTTTTACTCCCAAATAATGAAGCTGATAAGCGAGATCGGCAACCGTTTGAGTCAGACGCTCGTCGCGAGTCATTTCATTTTCTCCGGTGTAGGAATACCCAATATAACCTCCCTTTCCGCCCTCCGGAAAACGAACATAATCAAATTGGATTTCATCCACGCCCGCAATCGCTATTTCTTGTCCGATTTCGGTTAAATAATTAATCAAATCTTGGTTGCCAGAATCCAGCCAAATTGGACCGTCTCGACTTACGAAAGTGCTATTTGCCCCCTTACGCTTAAGTGTCCACTCCGGCTTATTTCTAGCCAAAAAACCATTTTTAAACAGCACAAAACGCGCCGTCATATAAAAACCTTTATCGTGATATTTTTTAATAGTCGCCGCCAAGTCCGGAATCTGATTTTTTCTATTATCAATTTCTATGGAGATCGGTGAGTTGGACATATACGCCAGCTTGCCGTTTGAATCTTGTATGTCAAAAACTATCATGTTGCCGCCGAGTTTTTTGAATTCATCGGCGAGAGCTTCACCGGATGGAAGAGCGACCGTTTGGCTCGTAAAATAAATACCGTGCAGTGACTCTGGGGCGGTGGCAACCGGCAATGAGTCAGCCGCCGTTTGAGAACCAAACAGGCTTAACGGAATCAATGCTAGCAGTTGCAGAAAATTCATCCGACAATCACTATACCAATTTATTGGCGTTTTGTACTACAATATGGCACGCAACTCGATTTTTTGGTAAAGTACCGACTCATGCGCTCATAGTTCAACGGATAGAATGCAAGCTTGCGGAGCTTGTGATCCAGGTTCGATTCCTGGTGGGCGCACCACGTAGGAAAAAGAAATAACTGGCTGGTTTCTAGCGGAGCGCATCTATCGCTTTTGCCCTGTTCTCCGCCTTAAAAATATATGACCCGGCCACAAAAATATTGGCGCCGGCTTTTGCAGCGAGTCCCGCCGTCTTATCGTTTATTCCACCATCTACTGCAATGTCCATTTTTGGCGCGCGATTGCGCAAATCCTCAATCTTTGGCAAGCATTCCTCTATAAATCCTTGCCCGCCAAAGCCCGGATGCACCGTCATTATCAAAACCATATCAAAATCAGCCAAAACCGATTCAATCGTGGCAAGCGGCGTTTCCGGATTTATGGAAATCGCCGCGCGACAGCCTGCCTTCTTTATTTGCTCCGCGATTCTGCCCGGATGATGACAAACTTCCTGGTGAACCGTGATGTAACAATCGTCTTTTCTGCCGTGGGCGTGCGAAATGGCCTTCGCAAAATCCTCAATAAACTTTTCCGGATGTTCAATCATCAAATGCACTTCCATTGGGCGTCCGCATTTCATTTTTGCGACAACCGGCGCGCCAAGCGTGATATTTGGCACAAAATGGCCGTCCATGACATCCACATGAATCATATCCACATGCGGTTCCACACTCGCAATTTCTTCGTTCAGCTTTCCAAAATCAGATGAAAGAATGGATGCGGATATTAATTTCTTCATATTGATTCTGTTATTTTGTTCCTTTATTCATCTTCTCTACTCTGCGCACATGGCGTTCTTCGTTTTCAAATGCGGTGTTCAAAAACATATCAACCATCTCAAATGCCATTTTAGTTTCCAAAACGCGTCCACCAAGACATAAAATGTTTGAATCGTTGTGTTTACGAGACATCTCAACCGTACCAACGCTTTCGCAGTTGGCAGCGCGTATTCCAAGCATTTTATTTGCAGCCATACACATGCCAATGCCGGTTCCGCATACTAAAATCCCTTTTGCGCCTTTAGTCTGATTCACTTTTTCCGCAACTTCAAAGGCAATATCCGGATAATCCGCGGGCGGTTCAACGGCAAATACACCCAAATCAATTACTTTGTCTTTGGATTCCAAATGTTGTTTTATTTCTTTTTTTAATGCAAATCCAGCGTGGTCTGAGCCAATGTAAATCATGGGTTTATTAGTGGGGTTAAGGCTTTGCCGTCATGCACATTCTGAATTACAGATGCAAGTAACGGTGCCACAGAAATAATTTCCATATTTGGTAATTTTTTTTCTTTTGGAAGTGGGATTGTATCGGTAAAAACAATTTCTTTAAATTTAGCTTTCTTTAATTTTTTATGAGCATCCGCAGACAAAACTGCATGAGTTGCGGCTAAATAAATATCTTTATTGGCGCGATGTCGGCGCAAGATTCCGGCTCCATTTGCCACTGAACCTGCAGTATCAACCAAATCATCGTACAAAATACACGTTCTGCCGGCCACATTGCCCACCAGATGTGTGACTTCTGAAACATTGTGCATTGAACGGAATTTGTTGAGAATCGCCAACTCCGCACCAAGCATTTTTGCAAGTCTCTGAGCTTCTTTTGCACTGCCCACGTCCGGAGCAACAACTGTTATGTTTTCGAGTTTCTTCTTTTTAAAATAATCCGCAAATAAGCTGCGTGCGTTTAGATTATCCACCGGAAAATCAAAGAACCCTTGTTCTTGGTCACTGTGAAGCGTAAATGTAATCAAATGGTTTGCTCCGGCCTTTGAAACCAAATCGGCCATAAGTTTGGCAGAGATCGGCTCGCGCGGACTCGCCACACGATCTTGCCTTGCATAAGGGAAGTATGGCATCACCACGTGAACTTTATCAGCAAAAGAGCGCTTAAAACTGTCCATCATTATAAAGAGCTCCATCATATCCTCATTGACGTTTTGTGTGCCGGTTTGAATCACAAAAACGTCGGAATCGCGAACTGTTTCACCAAGCCTCGTATAAATTTCTCCGCACGCGAATTTCTTCAAATCAATCGGAGAGAGATCAACTTTTAGCAACTTTGAAATTGCGGACGCTAAAGCCGGGTGAGCCGATCCTGCAAATAATTTTAGTGAATGCTTGTTCATTTGCACCTTAATTATACCATTTTTACCGTGCATCCTTCCACCAATTAATAAGTTGCTCAAAAACGCCCTCCGCGTCGAATTTGTACTTTTTGTAGAGGTCTGCACTTTTGCCTGACTCCCCAAAACGATCGTGCATCCCGATTTTGTACAGTTTTTTAGGAAAAGTCTGTGATAAAACCTCTGCCACAGCACCACTCAACCCGCCAGTCACTTGGTGATCCTCTGCCGTCACAAGCATTTTTACTTTGCGCGCTGTTTCTTCTATCAAAATGCTATCTATGGGCTTAATGGTACTCATATTTACGAGCCTCACGGACATTCCGCTGGCCTTTAATTTTTCGGCTGCGGCAAGGCAACTACTTACCAGTGTTCCGGTAGCAATAATCCCAATATCGTCGCCGTCCATAAGCACATCACCTTTCCCAATTTTGAACGAGTAAAAATCATCATAAATCACCGGAACGGCCTGGCGACTAAGGCGAATATAAGCGGGTCCGTAATCTCCCAAGACCACCGGCAACATTTTTTTCATTTCAACCGCGTCGGCCGGACAAAAAACCTTCATATTTGGAATTGTCCGCATAATGGCGATATCTTCAAGCGCTTGATGAGTGGCACCGTCTTCACCAGTTTGGATACCGGCGTGTGAACCGACTAATTTAACATTCAGGTTCGGATAGCAAATTCCATTTCTTATTTGCTGCCACGCTACACCGGTTAAAAAAATCGAAAAAGAACACGCCACGGGAAGCTTGCCAGCAAGAGCAAATCCGGCCGCCGTGTCCACCATATCTTGCTCGGCAATTCCCATATTAAAATGTCTATCCGGAAATTTTTTCCCAAATACGTGCGTCATTACGGAATTTGTAACATCCGCATCTAAAACAACCAAGTTCTTGGATTTTTCGCCGGCGAGAGAAAGGGCATCGCCAAATGCTTTGCGAGTTGCCACCATGTCGCCGACGGTAAAGGCTGGAGCTCCCATACTTTTTTAATATACCAGTAAATCTCCAATTTTTATCTTCTTTTCTTTCACAAAACCGGCCGGAACTTCAAGTCCATAAATTGCCGGCACAACCGAAGTATAAAGCGAACAAACCGGAATAGCGCATGGTTCCATATTTTCAATTATATCTGCGACCCTTTTATCTTTGTTGAAGAAAACTAAATCTAACGACAATTTTGTATCTTTCATCCAAAATCTCTGTCTAACTTCTTTTTCAAAAACAAATAGCATGCCGCTATCTGCGTCTATCCTTTTGCGCTTCATGTAGCCCTGCATGCGCTCTTTGGCACTGTCGGCAATCTCTGCGGTTATCTTTATTTCGCCTGCGCTTGTTTGTAGGACGATTGCTTTTGTGGGAAATTTACCCTTGATGCTCAATATGGCATCCTGAAAAAGACCGCCGAGCGAACAGCCGGAAAGCAGAGTAACCACGAGGGCAATTATGGTGATTAGGCGATACATACAGGGTGTTATTATACCTGGCATTCTGGCGCTGTCTAGCGCTTTTCGGCGCTGAGAGCCTCCATTCTCTCTCTGCATGCTCCGCATTTTTTACATGGCCACTTTAGACCTTTGTAGCACGTCCAGGTTTTCGAGTAGTCAACTTTGAGTTTTTGGCCTAGCTTTGCGATTTGCCGCTTAGTCATATTTAAAAACGGCGCATAAATTTGCACTGATTCATAATTGGCAATGCGTGAAACCGCGTTCATTTTTGCAATAAATTCCGGTCTGCAATCGGGATAAATCGCGTGATCGCCGGCGTGCACTGCAATGGCAACACGGTCATATTTTAGAGAAACGGCCTGCGCAATTGCCAATGCTAGAAAAATCATATTTCGGTTTGGAACAACGGTTGCGCGCATTGTTTTGTCTTTATAGTGGCCTTCTGGAACTGCCACGTCGGCAGTCAACGCCGACCCGGCCATTAAAGTCTTTAGCTTCTTTATATCAACAATTTTGTGCGGTACTTTTAATTCGCGGCAAATATTGCGAGCGCAATTTAATTCCTTTTTATGCCGCTGGCCATAATCAAAAGACAAACACGAAACCGTGTCGCCATCGTTGTTGTGGCCTACGGCCACGTTATTGATTAGCCTTCGCTTCGCTTCGGCCTGGCGGAGTAATTTGTGGAGCAAGGTTGTGGAATCCATACCGCCGGAAAAAACCAAAACAGTTTTCATGTGCTTCATTTTATGCCTACTTTAAAATAGATCCAGGAGGAAGCTGCCCCATGATTTCGGCTAGGACTTCATCAACTCTCCTCTGAGCAGCCGCTTGAATACTCGCTTGTCGTTCAGCGGCATCAGCAGCCATTCTCCTACTCGACTCTGAACGCACCGGAGGAGCCGCCAATATCGCGTCTTTATCAAAACCACCTTGAGTATGTATATCAAAAGGAGGTATGGCTGGGCTTGACCTTGGAGGTGGCGTTAGTGTCATTTTGCGCGGCACGACGTCCGGAGGCAACTTATTAAAACCGTCAATCACGTCGTCAATAAATGCAAGTGCTGCATCAACAGACCCAGGGACTGCATCGTCGCAACCTGCAAACATTGTAAACATATCATCTTCTTGCGGATCTAAAGTATTCATAGTAGAACTATACTAGCAGAGATTCCGGCTTTGTCAATACGTAATTAGCACCCCCTCCCGTTGCCCCAGATTAGGATCTGGAGGCGGGTCGTAAACCTGTAGCCTTTCTTTATACAGTAATCCACCACAAAGCGTTTCCTTAAAATATCTTCTTTTGTTACCCCCTCTGGCATTAAAAAAACCTTATTTTTTGGCAATTTGTATTTTTTGATTATCACCTCTATTTCTTTAAAATCTTTCTGACTAGTCACGGTAAATTTATATACGCACTTTTTGTTTATAGTTTTAAGGGCGTAAGACCGATTGCCGGAGTTTTTTAATTTGTATGAAACCGTAAATAAATCTACATCTTTGATGCAAGCTGCGTGCACGCTGCCATTTGTTTCAACTTCTATGTAGTAATCGGGAAATCCGCGACGGATTGCTGCGATTGCGTCTTGCTGGAGCATAGGTTCGCCGCCGGTTATAACCAAATGTTTGCAGTTTTTGAATTTGCGAATTTTAGCAAAGAGCTGCGGCAGTGAAATTTGGAAATTATCCGCATTGGATTTTTGCCATGTATATTTGGTGTCGCACCACCGGCATCTTAAATTGCAATTTCCAGAACGCACAAAAACCGCCGGCACGCCTGCATTTAGACCTTCTCCCTGAATGGAATAAAAAACTTCGTTGAGAATCATTTACATTTATAAAATTTTCTACACACAGTCGTCATGTTTCCGCGCGGGTTCATGCTCACACAAATTTTGGCTACCTTTGGTTTTACGCACTCCAAAAAATCCGCAAAAATTACTTCGGTAATCGCCTCGTGAAAAATCTTCACATCGCGGAAGGCGTTTATGTAAAGCTTAAAAGACTTGAGCTCTAAACACGACTTATTTGGCACGTATTCAACTTCTACTCGACCAAAATCAGGATAATTACTGAACGGACAAATACACGTGAGTTCCGGCGTTGAAATAGAGATCCATTGCTCGCCCGGAGCAATATTCTCAAATCCAAAGGTCTCAAACGGCGCAGTTTTTTTGAGCCACATGCGCAAGTTCTTAAAATCAACTTGAGAATAGTCCTTTCCCTCTTTGTAGAGCCCAAACGAGCTAATTTTCGTATCCATAGGCGCTATTATAAGCCAATTTCCTTTTCTAGAATTGGTATCGCAACCGCCATTTCTTCTTCAGACAGGGCAACGCCGTGATAACCGGCCTTATGTTCCGCAAATGGCACACCTTTGCCTTTTACAGTATCGCAAATAATAATCGTGGGACGCAACTTTGCCTTTTGGCCACGTCTAATGGCATCCGTAATTTCTGCATAGTTATGACCATTTGCGACATTTATCACGTTCCAACCAAATGCCGCGAATCGCGGACCTATTGGATCTAGCTGTTTTATGGCTCGTACAAAATTGGTTTGCTGAAGTTTGTTGTTATCCACTATCGCCATTACGTTGTCGAGTTTGTGCTGAGCTGACGTCATTGCCGCTTCCCAAATCTGTCCCTCTTGCAACTCACCGTCGCCGAGCAAAACGTAAATTCTGTTCTTTTTTTTGTCCATTTTGAGAGAGAGGGCTATTCCATTTGCAAAAGAGAGTCCTTGGCCGAGCGGGCCGGTTGTGGCTTCAATTCCAGGGATTTTATTAACAGGATGACCTTCAAGCAGTGCGCCAAGTTGGCGTAAATGGTTGAGTTCTTCTTTTGGAAAAAATCCCAAGTTCGCCAAAATTACATAAAGCGCCGGCGCGCCGTGTCCTTTACTCAAAATAAAATAATCGCGCTCGTCCCACTGCGGCTTTTGCGGGTGATATTTCATTATTGGTTGACCATCGATATCGTCAAAATATAACGTCGTTAAAATATCTATGCATGACAAAGCGGTGGTTGCGTGACCGGAGTTCGCTTTGTGCACGGCCTGCAGAATTTCAATTCTAAACTGTGTCGCGAGTTTTTTTAGCTGATTTATGTCCATTGGCAGGCCTAACTATAGAGCTATCTTCGCATTCATTCAACAAAATCGCGATGTTCTTTTTGAGTATTGGATGCAAAAAATTTGGGGCAATTTCGTTTAGCATCGTAAGAGTAAAAAGCCTATCTGCAATATGAGGATGAGGAATTTGCAGAGTATCGCTTTCAAAAACCAGATTGTCGTAAAAAAGGATGTCTATGTCTATTTCGCGCGGGGCGTTGCTCTCGAACCTAGGTTTGCGACCGAGCTTCTTCTCAATTTCCTTTATGGCATGCAGCAAAGGCAGCGGCTCTAAATCGGTTTCTATTTCTACTACCGCGTTCAAAAACCACAGCTGGTCGGGATTTCCCCACGGTTCAGTTTCATAAAAACCGGAGCTTTTTATAAGCCGTGCAACCTTCTCAATTGCCTCAACTGCGCCTTGGAGAGCCACTTTCGTGTCACCTAAATTTGCCCCGAGCGACAAAAAAACTTGTGCCATTATTTCTTAAAGATTAAACCGTTCAGCGAGATCTTCGGATATTTTCGCTCCATCAATTGCGCTATCGACTCCGCGGTCTGCTCATGTTTCTCTAACCCGAGCAACTTAATATATTTATTAATTACTTTTGGGTTTGGCGCTTCTATTTCCAAAAAAGCCGGAATGCGCGGATGTTCATCTATTTCAAAATTAACTTTTTCGAGCTTATAAAGCGTGCGGATTTTTTCGTAATGCATTGTCTGTTTTAAGCCCAGTGCAGACAAAAAACCACTTAGCTCCTCAAAAGACTTTGCGCCGTCTATTTTTGTCTCCAGTTCTTCAAAATATTTACAGCCGCTTTTTACGCATTTATAAATTTTATACACGAGTTCGGTGTATGGTTTTTTGCCTTTTTCACAAAACTCACGAATTCGAAGCAAATCTTTTTTTGCACGAATTGAGTTGTCTGGAAAATCAAAATATTTTACGCGAACGAGCGCCTCAAAAAGCTTGCGTGCCTTTATTTTTACTAGGCGAGCAACAAGTTCCCCTTTATTTATAGCCAAAATTTTACGCTCGATCTCCATTATAAGTAACGTAAGTGTTATCCCCTTCCCACAATTTTATCTCCGTCAATTTGACGCCGATGCCGGTGTTTTTTCCAATATCTTTAAGCTCATTCCACATCCAAACGGCGACATTTTCCGCTGATGGATTTCTGAAAAAGTCATTCAGATCTTGGTGATCAAGTTTTGATAAAACCTTCTCTTCCACGACCTTTTTAAGCTCAACAAAGTCGAGGACTAAGCCATTTTCTGCAATCTTACCTTCTACTGTTACGGTAAAACGGTATGTGTGACCGTGCGGTCTTTCGCAAGCACCTTTGTACTCCGTGAGGTGATGAGCTGCCGAAAATGAGAATTTTCTTGTAACTTTCATGCCCGGACATTATAGCACTAAAAGGCCTGTGGTTGCCCAGCTAAAGCGGAGCAGTAATTGCTTAG
>CAYHNW010000011.1:3780-8663 GCA_964358095.1 uncultured Candidatus Peribacteria bacterium | reverse complement strand
GCTTTAGCTCGGCCTGAAGTAAGCTCTTATTTGGAGCCACGTCATGGACGCGCAAAATGCCCGCTCCATTTTTTGTGGCAACTAAGTTGGCAATTAATGATGGAATTAGGCGTGCATTCAATTTTCCCGGCAAAAATGACTTGCGTGAAGTTCCTATTAAAACTGGGAATCCGAGAACTTTAAACTCACGTAATCTGCGCAAAATTTCGTAACTATATTTCGGCTCACTGCTCACAAAAGCGCCCATTCCTGGATCAAGAATAATTTGACTCTTTTTTATGCCAGACTTAACTGCAAACTCAGCGCGTTCTTTTAAAAATTCCATAACTGTTTTTACTACGTCTTTGTAGTTTTTTTTGATACGCGTAGTGCGTGCCGTTGGATCTTTTGAATACATCAAAACTATCGGCACACCGGCTTTTGCCGCAACTGAGGCCATTTCCGAATCTCCGCGCAGCGCCGTCACATCGTTAATCACCCCTGCGCCGGTCTTAATTGCCTGCCTTGCCACTTCAGCTTTGTACGTGTCTATTGAAATCTTTATGCCGGCTTTTTTTGCGAATGGCGCAATACGTTTTATAACCGGGATTACGCGGCGCAATTCTTCTTTTAAACTCACGTCTTGGCTTCCCGGACCGCTGGATTCACCACCAACGTCGATAATGTCTGCGCCCTCCTTTATCAACTTTTTTGCCTGAGCTACAGCTATTTTTACATCAAAAAACTTGCCGCCATCAGAAAACGAATCCGGCGTAACGTTCAGAATTCCCATAATTCTAACTTTATTTGCCATTTAGAATTTCTTTATTTTCTTCTCAAACTCCTGCATTAAATGCTTGGTGATTGGCCCGACGTGGCCGGTTCCAATTTTTTCTCCATCAATTCTTACCAATGGGATAATGCCCTTTGGCGAATTTGTTAAAAAACATTCGTCGGCGTTCATTAGCTCGCGGCGTGTGATATCGCGTTGTTTTATGCGAAAAAGTTTGCGTGCAATTTTGAGTACCGCGCCGCGCGTTGTGCCAAGCAATACACCGAGCCGCGGCGTTATAATTCGCTTTTTTCGCACCATAAAAACATTCGTCCAAGTCCCCTCGGTAATGCAGCCTTTGCGATTTATCAAAAGCGCCTCAAACGCTTTTTTGTTCATCATTTCGGTGCGAGCCACAATTAGCGGCTGCATGCTCGTGGTTTTCATTTGAGGGAACGGACGTTCAAGCGGAAAAGTGATTGCCGTTACCCCTTTTTTATAAATATCCGGCGAAATTTTTTCCAGCGGTTGCACCCAGACAAAAAGAGTTGGCTGTTTTACGCCCGGAGTTATAGTTACTCGGATTCGTGATTCTTTAAAATCATTTTTATCGAGTGTCTTTTGAATTATCTGTGAGAGTTCTTCCGGTTTCCACGGCAACTTCCAGCCGCGCATGTGTGCGGATTCCAACAAACGCTCCAAATGTTCTTTCATCTGCCAGATTTTCCCATTATACGTGCGCAGCGTTTCAAAAATTCCATCGCCATACAAAAAACCGGCATCAAAGGCCGAGAGCCTCGCCTCACGTGCATTGGTAAATTTTCCATTAAGGTAAACGATCATGCATCGCTCATTATAGCACTTGTGAGTGCTTTGGCCTTATGTAGGGTTTCTTCGTATTCTTTTTTTGGATCTGAATCTACCACAATGCCGCCGCCGGAATTAAAAATGAGACGCTGCGATTCCGCCCCTGGGCGGTTTTTGACTTTATCAAGAAACAATGTGCGGATCATAATATTGAAATCGCACTCTCCGGAAAGGTCTACGTAGCCCGCACTGCCGCAATAAACGCCGCGCTCGTAATCTTCTAGTTCATCGATAATTTCCACAGTTCGTTTTTTGGGACAACCGGTAATTGAGCCGCCTGGAAAAAGCGCGTGAAGTGCGTCCAGCCAATCGCATTTTCTTTCTAATTTTCCTCGGATTTTTGAAACCGTGTGAATGACGTGTGAATATTTCTCAACTGCGCGGTGGTCGGTGACTTTTACGCTTCCCGGCACACAAATTTTCCCCAAATCGTTGCGTTCCAAATCCACAATCATAGAAAGTTCTGCATGCTCTTTTTCGCTTTTCATAAGCCGTTTTATGTTTGCGCGGTCTTCTGCTGCGGTTTTGCCACGAGGGACAGTGCCTTTAATTGGGCAAGTTTCGATAATTCCATTTGGGCCAATTCTAAAAAGCCTTTCCGGCGAATTTGAAACCACCGCAAACTTTGGCGTTTCCATAAAAAACTGAAATGGCGACGGATTTATTTTCGTGATTTTTCTATAAAGATCAAATGCGTTGCCGGAGAACGGCGCCGTGAACCGCTGTGAAAAATTTACTTGGTACGTGTCGCCGGAAAAAAGATATTTTTTGATGGCGCGGAGTTTTTGTGCGTATTCTTTATAGGTGATGTTTGAAGATGGCGTGGGAATTTTGGCATACCCTTCGCGGGAACCTGCGAGAGTCCCGCTCGGAATCGCAATTACATTATCCGTATATACAAAATGTGCGCTAGGGCACATTTTATCCTTCTTCACCCGCTGTTTCACCCCCTGCCACTTCACCCCCAAATCATAACTCAAAAAACCCACAAACCCGCCGGTAAACGGGGCGTCGCCGGCCTTCTTTGCTTTATAATTTTCTTTCAAAAATTTACGCATAAAAAGCAGACCCTCCTCCCCTTTTGGCACGCGCACCTTTTTATTCACAATACAAACGAACGACCAATCGCCGCCTTCAAGTAAAACAATGTCCTCAAAAATCTTAGCGTCCTTTGAGTTCATCCTCAATGTAGACGTGCATGTACTCGCTCTTGTCATATACAAATAGTTCTTCGTCTTTAAAGAACCTCGCAACTTCTTTTTTTGCATTCTCCGCTGAGTCCGATGCGTGAATCACGTTGCAAGCCACGCTCATGGCCAAGTCCCCACGAATTGTGCCCGGAGCCGCCGCGCGAGCCTTCGTAATACCGGCAACAACGCGCACAGTTTCCACTGCCTCCATTCCTTCCCAGCACATCGCAACCACCGGTACGCTCTTCATAAACTTCTCCACGCCCTTATAAAAAGGCTTGTCGGCAATGTGGGCATAATGCTCGCGCAAAACCGCTTCGCTCAAACTCATCATTTTCATTCCAACCAATTTAAGTCCTTTTCTTTCAAAGCGTTTTATAACTTCTCCAATTAGTCCGCGCTGCACGCCGTCCGGTTTTACAAGTACGAGTGTTCGTTCCATAAAAGTGTTTTAAAGAATAATTATAAATTACGCCGGCCAGATTATATCATTATGTTAAGTAAATAAAGAAAAGGCCTCCTGATCAGGAGGCCTTTTGAGTGTCGAATTAGGTATGTTTGACTAGAACGTCAATGACTGAGTCTGAGTTGGAAGCGAGATTACGTCCTTACCATTTGTCCAATCGCGTGTAAGTACAGAATGATTTACGGCAGAATTGTCTGACCAAATAAAATTTCGGTTATTTAATGATCGGCATAGATTATCGGCTGTTTCTGCGCGAACATTTATATCAAGGTCATTGCTAGGAACGTCATCTGCAATGTATGTATTCAAAGAAGATCCTCTTTGTGCTCCAGCTACATTTGCACGGATGATATATGTATTCGTTATTCCTCTACTAACAACCTCCTCGTCATTCCATTTTACAAGAATTACGTCATGAGTATTGGCACCATTTACAAGAGGAATACCGCCAGCCTTTAAGTCTGCACCAGCTGAATTACTAATAGACAAATTATTTGTAATACTAAACTCTGCGCCGCCGCCAATTTTTCTGTAAACCTCCAAATTATTTATCGTAAGAGCTGTTGAATCAAACGTGAATGCAAATCTCTTTAAAGCAACGGCTTCGTGACGATCCGCAGCAATTGTGATTGCAGCTATGTCATTTTGACCGCTGTTGAGTTTTGTAGAAGCAGACGCAAGCTTAGCAACTGTTGGAACAGTTTTGCGTAGTACAACCGGATTAACGCCTGTGGAACCAGCCATTGCATTTACGGTTGTAGCATCTTTCTTTTCGCTTGAACCTTCACCCACTGCTTCAAACGAGTTAGTAGCAATTGTGGTTAATTCGTTCAAACCAAGGCGGAAGCTCGCACCGGAAGTTGCACCAAAGTCGATCGTGTTTAAATCGGCAAGAATTGTAATAGCCGCGCTCTGATCCTTTGCAACATAGAAGTTCAAATTCGTGAATGAAGCTTTGCCCGAAGACATGTTCGCATAAACAGTCTCTGTAGTACCGTCTTTCTTAGGATAAGATAGGCCAACCCTTATTATGTTATTGCCGCCGGTGAATAACGAAGGCGTGCCGTTGAACGCCGTGGCATTCGTTGTTGTACCAACTACATTGAGTTTTGTAATTGTGAAAGCCTCGTTTGCGGCACTAAATTTATATCTAGACATTACAACTCCGGACGAACCGGCAACGCCAATTGAACTGTCTGGGCTACCTTCTTGAATGCCGGTGAGTGCGCCAGCCACAACAACAACCGGTTGTGCACGTGCACAAGCAGCCCCTGCGTAAAATGAATTTAAACCACATTTACCCGTCTTTGGGCTGCATTTATTTGTACAAGCAAGTTTTGCTTCAGCTGACCAAGCGGCAGAAAGACGACAAGCGGCTTGAGGACCGCCGAGAGTTCCAGATGTGCCGTCTTGACAACCATATTTTGCGCCGTTATAAGTCAATGCGCCTCCTCCCAGCATTGCACCTTTAAAAATTCCGGTATTTGTAGTTAAGAGCGCGGCGACGATTAAGACCACGACTCCAACGCCAATACCAACCTTGGTTTTTGTTCCCATATTTTTGTTTTTGTTAAAAAATATTTTTTATTAAACCTATTTAACCTTTATT
>CAYHNW010000011.1:0-3680 GCA_964358095.1 uncultured Candidatus Peribacteria bacterium | reverse complement strand
TTTTTATCGTATGGGCCGATTGCTGCGAGCCGCAAATTTTTGTCCTGAAAAAGATCTTCGCTAACCCTGGCAACATCAGCTGCGGTGACTTTATCAATCGACTCCATTAATTCTTCCGGCGTTTTTTTCTCACCATGCAAAAGTTCGTATTTGCCAATCAAGTGCGCATATTCCTCGGAATCTTCCAGCCTTAAAACCAATTTTCCTTTCAAATACTCTTTGGCTTTTGTGAGTTCTGCGTCCGGCACAACTTCGCCGCGGATTTTTCTGTATTCCTCACAAATCGCATCAACCGCCAAGTGCGCGCGTTTCACGTCCACTCCGGCGCGAGTAGAGATAATTCCCGTATCCAAATAATCGTCCGTGGAAGTTTGAACATAATAGGCCAAACCTTTTGATTCGCGCACCGCCAAAAACATGCGGGAACTCATATTGCCGCCCAGAATCACGGACAGCACTTTTTCAACATAGTGATCCTTGTGCTCTTCTTCATAAGCCGGGAAGCCAACTACCACGTGAGCCTGCTCCGTCTTTTTGTGATGCAAATGCACACGAGATTTGTCGTTATTCGGCAAAAGTTTTTCGAATTCAAACGCTTTTTTCTCATTTCCAAATTTAAAATATTTTTGCGTCTGCTTAACCACATCATCGTGATCAACATTTCCAACCACGCTTATTACAATGTTATCCGGTGTATAAAGCGCTGTCTTATATTTCACAAAATCGTCGTGCATCACACTAGAAATCAGTTCTTTTGTGCCAACCTGATCCCAGCCCATCGGCTGATCGCCGTACATTAGACGTTCGAAATCCCAGCCGACTTGGTACATCGGCGTGTCTTGATACATATTATATTCTTCCAAAATCACGCCGCGCTCTTTATCTATTTCCTTTTGATCAAATTTTGAGTGGACGAGCATATCAGAAAGCACATCCATCGCCACATTTTGATGACGAGAAGCCACTTTTACGTAATAACCTACATATTCTTTGCCGGTGAACGCATTAAAATCTCCGCCAACCGCATCAATGGCACTGGAAACCTCTTTGGCATTTTTATATTTTTTAGCGCCCTTAAAAAACATGTGTTCCAAAAAGTGCGAAATGCCGTTTATTTTCTTGGTTTCATAGCGAGAACCGGAAGCTGTGAGGATTAAAACCGTAACAGAGTTCGTGTTTGCCAGTTTTTTTGTGACTAATCTAAGACCGTTTTTAAAAGTTTCTTTTTTCATGGCGTAATCCTAACACAAACCTTGCTTGTGTTAAAATGGGTGCACTTCATGCGTCTACCTCGTTTCAAAATTAATCGCATATTTTTTCTTCTCTTTTTGAGCGGAGTATTTTGCGCCACCCTGGTACTGCAACTGTTCCGTTTGCAGGTTATTAATGGGAGTTATTTTTCCGGAAAAGCGGAGGAAGGTCACCTGGGTTATAGCGAAGTTGGTGCCAGACGCGGAGAAATTTTAATAAAGGATTATCATTCCGGAGAAACCTTTAGGCTGGCCACAAATACTTCGTTGCCTCTTGTTTTTGCCGACCCTACCCTTACAAAAGACGCGATTTATGTGGCAGATAAATTGGCTCCACTGCTTTTTGACCTAAAGAGCGCAAAAGAAAGAGACGCGGCGCGAATTCGTCAGTTAAAGCGCTTATTGCCCGAGGCTCCCACCAAGGAAGAACTGGCTGCAATTGCACCAAAAACAGAAGAAGACATGCGAAAAGATTTCCGCTCGGAGATGTTCGAAAAATTAAGCCAAAAAACACGTCAAACAATAATTCTATATAAGGATCCTCCGGAAGACATGCTGAAATTTTTTGAAAACCAAAAAATTTCCGGAATTGAGGTAAATGCCGATTCTATAACGGCTTTTCCCGCACAGATTGGAGATCGTGATTATGCGGCGCGTGCACTCTCCCCCATTCTGGACATTCCGTACGAACGGCTTTCTGAGCTTCTGGTTGGGCGCAATCGTTACGTTGTTTTGCGTCAAAAGACTCCGCCCGAAACCGAGCAGGCAATTCGCAAATTGATAAAAGAAGACAAAGATTCCAAAAAAGATTTGCTGACCGGCGTAAATTTCCAAGAAAAAACTTATCGTTATTATCCGGAGGGGAAAGTGGCAGCACAGGTGATTGGATTTACATCCGAAAATGGCGGACTTTATGGCGTTGAACAGAGTTTTGATGCGGCGTTGCGTGGTAAAAAGGGAATCTTTAAAACACGATTGGACGCAACGGGCCAACAAGTAATAGTTGGTTCCGATTTGATTATTCAGCCGGCAATAGATGGCGATGACGTAACTCTTACCATAGACCGCTCAGTGCAAATGGAGATCGAAAAACTGTTGGCTAAAGCCGTAGCGGATAGCAATGCCGACTCTGGAATGGTTATGATAATGGATCCAAAAACCGCGCGGGTGGTTGCCATGGCTCACTATCCTACTTTTAACCCAAATGAGTACCCAAAGGCTCTGGATACCGAAGATATAAGCCTTACTGATGCCGAAAAGGCAAATATAGTCACCGTCGGTGAAGGCGATAATGCAATTGATTACCTTTATTTAGACAAAGATTCTCACTACCGCATTCAGGTTTTTAAAACCGTTATGGAAACCGGAAAAACAATCGTGTCTAAGTTTAGGAATATTTTGGGTGCGGGGACTTATCGCAACCGCGCGGTTTCGGATATTTATGAACCCGGGTCAATTTTTAAAACGATCGCAATGGCTATTGCTCTGGATGATGGCGACGTGAGCCCCAACACTACTTTTAACGATACCGGATCAATCAAAGTTGATGAGTTTGAGATTCATAACGCTTTAAATACTTATTATGGCATCACAAGCATGCGCGAGGTTTTGGAAAAATCTCTAAATACCGGCATGGCTTATGTGGCACGCAAAATTGGCCGTGAACTTTTTTATCGTTATTTGTTAAAATTCGGTTTTGGTGAAAGAACGGATATTGAGTTTGAGGGCGAAGAGCCCGGCAGATTTAAAGAAGCTTCGAGCTGGGCCGAGTCGGAGTTGATCACGTATGCCTTTGGCCAGGGTATTGCCGTGACTCCGATTCAAATGATTACGGCGCTGAGCGCGCTCGCCAATAAGGGGATTTTGATGAAACCGCATATTGTTCTAACGATTACGAGTCAGGATGGCAAAAAGATTGAAATTGAACCGGAGCAAGTGCGCCGTGTGATTTCAGAAAAGACCGCCGCGACAATTGGCGCCATGATGGTGAGCGCCGTAGATAATGGTGTGGCAAAAAAAGCCGCCGTGCCCGGTTATAAATTTGCCGGAAAAACCGGAACGGCACAGACTTATAAAAATGGTAAGCCGTTAACTGGCCCGGGCACAACCATCTGTTCTTTTGCAGGTTTTGGCCCATACAGCGATCCGAAATTCGTGATGTTGGTGAAAATTGATCGTCCGCGCAGTTCCATCTGGGCGGATGCGACGGCAGCACCGCTTTCAGCTCAGATAGCTCAATTCCTATTTAAGTATTACAATATCCAACCGGATGTATCTGTTCAACCGTAGGGGCGTAGTTCAACGGTAGAACGTCCGCCTCCAAAGCGGAAAGTAAGGGTTCAATTCCTTTCGCCCCTGCCATCTGATAGCACGGTGTTATGCGACCCGAGTGGGTTGAGTTTTTTCACTGGGCGTTCTCTTTTCTCGCTC
>CAYHNW010000010.1:33391-37587 GCA_964358095.1 uncultured Candidatus Peribacteria bacterium | reverse complement strand
TTCTATACCCCTAGAAATCACCAGGGGGTGGACCTGAGACTATGGAACCGAACATGCATTTGACTTTAAATGGTTTCTGTAATACAATTGTATTACAATACCTTTTTAAATTACAAAATTATGCGTTCAATACTAAGCATTTCTCTACCCAAGGAAAAAAAGAAAGAAATAGAAAAAAGGGCAAAGAAAGCCAAGCAAACAATAAGCATGTACGTCATCAGCGTTATGGAGTTGGAAAAGAGCCTTATTTCTGAAGACCAGTTGGTGAAAATGGCCGGCAGGGCCGAGAAAGATTATAAATCCGGAAAAACAAAAAAGCTCGCCAGCTTAACGGATTTAATGAGCTAATATGCTAATTAAAGAAATTCGCTATAACGATGCTTTTGCAAAACAGTTTTCGGGTCTACCCAGGATTATTCAGTTAAAAGCCTGCAAAAAAGAAGCCATTTTTAGGAAAAATCCATTTCACCCATCGTTAAGGCTTCACAAGCTAAAAGGCAAGCTAGATGGCTTATGGAGTATTTCTATAGATATGAGTTATAGGATAATTTTTAAACCACTAGAAAATGGAGTGATACTGTTTGTGAGCGTTGGGGTGCACGCGATTTATGGATAATGACGGTGGGGGAGTCGGTCACGCGTCGTTTTTGCCTCAGCAAAAACGCGCGCGACCCCGCCTCGCCAAAATTTCGCCTGCGGCATTCGACTCCCGCTTTTCGCAAAACAAATCCATCCGGCCTTGTGGCCGGCTGTATTCGTTGGTGGAGATGGGGGGAGTCGAACCCCCGTCCAAGGATAAAGCCAGACTTCGTTTACAATCATAGTCCGTTTTAAGTTTTCATCCGCGCGAATAAAAAGTGGACAAAAAACTCGCGCAGCTTGAGCTCGAAGTTTCGGATCTCCGGTGAGCAGGCGGACACCCTAGCCTCATGAGTTACGCCTGTTCGCATCTATGAGACATCAAAGCGACAGACGTCTCCCGAAAAAATTCAGGAGATTAAAGAAACTAAGCATAGACCGGAACCCTTGAAAGGGCGCGGACTACATTTAGCTCTTCTGCATTATCTGCATTTAATTTGCGCTGGACGGATATACCGGGGGACAGCGCGACCCCGTGATCGCAAAAGCCTAACTTTCAAAGATCCCTGTCAAATACCGGTGCATCCCCACGTATAAAAACCCCAATGTTGCCTTATTGTAGCACGAAAACGCACTTAGGTCACGGCTACGAAATCCACAAACCTGTCACATACGTACCCGCCGCCGCCAATACACCAACTCCGAGAGTTTCCAGCGCGCTTATTATCATATTTCTGCGCGTGAATTTTGTTTTAACTGCGCCGATCACCAAAAGCCCAACAACCGAAAGTATTAACGAAACCACAAATATCAAAGGCAGTCCAAAACGAGTGATGGCAGTTGCCGCATGACATGGCTCAACCAGGCAGAACAGATTTAAGTTCGGGAAAAAATAGGGGAGGGTCGGAAGCAAAGATCCAATCACAAAAGCCGTGGACATCACCACTCCATCAAGCCAAGGCGTTGGCGGTTTTTGCGCAAAGCCGAGCTCTTCTTGCATCATCGTCTGCAGCCAAACATCGTGGTTGCTCGTTATTTGCTTAACCGCATCCTCCAACAATTTCCCTTTAAAACCTTTCGCTTCATAAATTTGGCGAATTTCTTCTTCCTCAATATGCGGCATATATTTCATCTCATAAAGTTCGCGTTTACGCTCGCTTTCATATAAATCTTTTTCCGATTTTGAACCCAAAAAAGTGCCAAGCCCCATAGAAAAAGCACCCGCAACCAAAGTGGCCAACGCAGCTAGCAAAATAATCTTTTGGTCAGCCATACCGCCGGTCATACCTGCAATAATTGCAAAAGTGGAAACGACGCCGTCGTTAAAACCAAACACGGCTTCTTTTAATGCGCCGCCGATGCCGGAGTGGGCTTCTCTGTGTGGAACCAAGTCTTTACTCATTGCCCTCAATTCTAATGGACGGCGCGATTTCGCGCAAATGGCCAGGAAAGGAGAACCCCGCAGCCTTCTCGTGGCCGCCGCCGCCAAAAAGAGATGCGAGTTCGGATAAATTCACGTCGTCGGTTCTTGTGCGAAAAGATCCCTTTATTGCCCCGCGGCGATCTTCATGAATTAAACAGCAAAAGTTTCCGTCGGGAATTGAATTTAAATAATCAATTGCGCCGGTGGTGTCGTCCGGATCGGCGCCAGCTTCGTCTAGGTCGCGCTGAGTCACCGCCGAAACGGCAATTTTTTTTGAATTTACGTGCGCGCGCTCCAGAATTTTTCCATAAACTTTTAATTGCGACACGGGCATGGTGTGGAATTGTTTTTTTGCGATGGTTTTAAAGTCCGCGCCCTTCCACATCAGGTCAGCGGCAACGTCCAGCACTGCGGAATTCGTGTTTGAATGCATAAAAGAACCGGTGTCGTAATAAAGTCCGTTGAGCAGGCAAGTCGCAATGCCGCGGTCAATTTTAAATCCGCAAAACTTTAAAAGATGATAAATAATTTGAGTGGTTGATGCAGCGCCACTCTCTACCAAATTAATTTTTCCGTACATGTCATTGCTCGCGTGATGGTCAATGTTTAAGACCGGCGGTTTGCCGGAAAACAAATCCGGCTTGGTTTCGTGAAACTTCGTCATGTACCGTGCACCGGCATCCACAACAATAATTAAATCCGCCCAAGTTTGATCAAAATCGCACACAAACTGATCGGCCTCCGGCAAAAAATCACAATTCGCGGGCGGCGGGTCTATGCAGGCAGAAACGACTTCGCAATTCCATTGGGTCTTTAACGCGCGTCGCAAAGCCAAGTTTGCGCCCACGGTGTCACCGTCCGGTCCGCGATGAGAAATTATAATTATTTTTTTTGCGCCGGTTAATATATTTTTCGCCGCCAAAAAATCAGAATCATTTATGCACATTGGAAAATGATTTTAGCAAAAAATTTCCGCGAGCCACGCAGTTTGTGTTGCGAAAAGTTTGTAGTGTTGGCGGAGTTTGTGGTTTAGACGGCACCTTCTTTTCTTTAGGCGGACTGCCGCCTTGCCCTCACTACCGCGTCTTGCGGAGATTCTCCTTGTTTTTTTACCGTACGGGTAGATGATATTAAGTTTCTTTGTGCTACCCAACCCTCAAGCCCTTCCTCGGTACGAATTAAATATAAAGTCCCTTCTTTGCCGGAAGGATCCTGCGTTTGTCCCAATATCGCAACGGTTTTGCACTGGTCTTCTGTGAGAGGCATGGGTTGAAATTTAGCAACTTCACCGGCTTTTGCCACGTTCACCTTAATATAAACGCGTGCACCCCTGCGCTCTGGCGCTAAGGCAACAACGGATGGTGTTCTATAAAATCCCACGTCTTCGACAACCTTTTCACCTTTTTTATCATATGTTACAAAAAGTTCTTGAGCTTGCTGGCTCAATATAGTCCACGGACCGGCCGCGTGACCCTCCGTAACAATTGTAACCAAAGCTTCTTGGCCGTTTGCTAAAGGTTTTATGGATAGTTCCACGCCCGCTATTAGCCCGGTGCCATCAGGCATTTGTACTGGCTTTGCAAGTTTAACTAATCGCACGTCGTTCATGCTGTGAGCCATATCAACACTAAGGTTCGGCGGCTGGTAATCTTGAGCTACCTCTTTTTGTTGTCCGGATATTTCCCGAGGCAACGATTGAATAGGAATATTAAGGACATTTCCACCCGGAGCTAAACCTCTTTGTAAGACAAATTTGTAGGCCGCCAAAGTTTGTGGGCCAAACATCTTATCTTTTAATTTTGGAATTTGGATTAAAGGATCGCGCTCTTTAGCCAGCACAAAAGCCTCACAAATTGATTTTTGGAATGCACCAACTTGCTCGGTGAATTGCATAGGATCAGTGATATTTCCAAACTGGACGATAATAATTCGTGGATCAACCTTTGCGACTTTTGAGAGAAACTTAAATGAATATTCAGCCTTAAATTTAGCTTCTTTTTCGTTTAATTCTTTCAGTCGTCGGTTAACGATCTTTGTAGCAAGCCGATCCGGAAACTGGCCAGCTTGAGCGCCGACGTTCACTTCTTTTCCCTTGTCCCCTCCCGTAGCCCCCTCTTTTTCGGTTTCTGGCTGTGAATTTGGTGGCATAGTATTAATCATTAAGGCTTAAGCAACAGGTTCCGCATCGGCGGCA
>CAYHNW010000010.1:0-33291 GCA_964358095.1 uncultured Candidatus Peribacteria bacterium | reverse complement strand
CTTTGCTAACCGGTGTCAGTAGCTGAGCCGTTAGAGGATCCGTTGTGGAAAGCAGTAAGGTCTCACCCTTCGGTGTTTTTAAAGTAATATACCCGTCAGCATTAGAAGTAGCAACCAGACGCACCGGAACGTCAGTAACATCTTTTCCTTTTATATTCGCACGAGCTAATATAAAAAATGTTGCGTTGGGATCAACAGTTTCTTTCGTAGGTTCAGGCTCGATTGTTGGTGCCGCTGCGATTGCTTCAGGTGTTATTCCGGTGAGTGCTAAAAAGGCAGTTCTATCTGTTGATAACAATTTTTTATATGTTTTTGGCCCAAAAATGCCATCATCCTTAATTCTCATGCCGGCTTGCAGTTCTTTAACTTTAGAAACAAACTTTGTCGGTTCACTTCCTTGTACGCCCAAAAAAGCAACCAGCCGATCCATTGTGATGCGGGCTGATGCGAGTCCTTTTGAGCCAGCAGTAGCTAAAAGTTCTCGAGTATACGCAACTTTTTTTGCGTCGGCATGAGCTTCCGCGCCTTCCGTTACGCTTTTCCCTGGAGAGGAAGGCTCACTTCTTGCCTCTGTTCTTGGCGCCGCTGCAACTTTACCACGGCCCGCAGCTTTTTCTTTTACTGGCGCCGCAGGTACTGCCGCCGTTAAGGCTGCTTGCTGTTTTGAAAAACGCTCTTTTAGTAGCGCGTCCATTGTTTTGTTAAATTCCACCAAAGTCTCGTTCCAGACCGAAGCGTTGTTGCTACCATTGATAGTTGCTTTGTAACGCTCAACTATATTTGCAACCTCGGCGTCCCCTCCAAACTGAGCCGCAACCTTATCAAGATATCCCGTTGCCAATTCAGCCGTTTGCATTAAGTCTTCCAATTTTGCAACATAGTTACCGGGGATTAAAGTGTGCGCAATTGCTGCGAACTCTCTAGGCGTAGCCTCTCTGGCGGCTTCTGCGGCCGAGGCCTGCGGTTTGGCATCAGCTTTAACTTCGCCACCACCCGAAAGCGCGCCAGCAATTGACTGCATTGCCTCCGCGATCGCCAGGTTAGAATTGGATGCAGTGGCCTTATTTAAGAGTGCAAGTTGGTCTTTTACAGCAACGAGCTGGGCTGTAATCGCGTCAAACTCGACTTTAACTCTTCCCTTGGTGCGTGGGCTAGCATCTTGTAGGCGTTCATAAGTTTGAACATATTCTTCTTTTAAGGCGGCTTCACGAGCGCTGAGTTTTGAATAAAGCGCGCCCGCTTGCTTTAAATTCATTTTTCTAAGAGCGGCCGCTACGCGATCGATGCCGGCTTGCTGCATATTGTCTCCGCCCGGTCCTGCCCCTTTAATCCCTTGCTCCAAGGCCTGCATTACCTCAGCGTGCTGATCCGGCTTATCAGCTTCATACACCAACCTCGCCGGAAACATAGTTACTGAACGATCAGACAATAGCAATTTGAACAATTTATCCATATTTATTTTGGTTATTTGTTTTTAAAAATTATTACAAAATTATACCACAAACGGCAGGGCGTGGCAAGTTCCAGCCTTATGGGCCCAACCTTTTATCTACAACTTTCTTCCTGTACCGGCACAACCTGAATATCCTCATCCGGGATTTCCTCGTTTAAAATGGCCTGCACGCCATATTGCAGAGTATTGCCTGCGGCTGGGCAGCCGGCACATGCGCCCTGCAGTTTAACTCTCAGTATATTTTTTGTAAATTCCACAATTTCAATTTCACCACCATGTATGGCAAGCAGCGGACGGATCTGTTCGTCTACGCATTTTTCGATGCGCGCTAAAAGTGCAGTTTTTGAACCGGCTTTTGCCGCAAGCGATTTTTTAGCCTTTTTTATCACGAACATATTATAATGCTGCCATATGATTACTACAATTTTTTCTTTACTATTCGCGGTCGAGGTTTTTGCACTCTTTAATCGCGGCGGCGCGCCACTTATGTCACACATCGTTTTGGCGGGTGCCACGTTTTTAACAGTTGGCATTTGTGCGATTTTTCGCGGACGGCTTAATTTTCGCTTTAGTTGGGCTCACATCGCCTACGTTTTGTTTTTTTTATTTTTTATAATTTCATTTTTGACCTCGGTAACGCCGGACTTTGGACTTTCGGAACTTTTGCTCTTTAGCAGCGTCGGCATTTTACTCGTGGTGCTTTGCGCAGTGCAAGTTTCCGAAAAACAAATCGAAAGAGCCGGAATATTTTTGATAGCGCTTGCAGTAGCCGACACGTTAATCGGTTATTTTATTTACACGCGTATGGCGTTCCCGCGCATGGCCGGAACTTTTATAGATTTGGCTAAGCCGTACGTTTCCACCGGCAACGATTTTGCGAACTTTTTACTGTTAATAATTCCAATCGCCGCGTGGCAGTTTTTAAAAAAGCACCAAAGAATTACAACTACGATTTTAAGCGGACTTTCGCTTGCAGTTTTGCTCGCAGGTTTTTTGCTAACCTTCTCTCGCGCCGCATGGATAAGCCTTTTCTTGGTTGTGGTGATAGGTGTTGCGTGGGTGCTGTTCAATAGCGATAAGGGCGCAATAAAAGAGCATGGATTTGAGAATAAGAATCGAGTCTTGACGCGACTTGGCGCGGCGTTGCTTGTCGTAATTATACTAACGTCATGTTTACAATTTGTGCGCAGCGGTAGCGGTTTTGAAACCACATCTCTGGCAAAAAAACTCATGTTCCAAAGCGATGAAAAAGCAGCTTCCGCCTCGGAACGCGCGGAATACTGGAACGGAGCAGTAAAAATGATAAAAACAAACCCATTTTTTGGCACCGGCATTTATAGTTTTAAGTATTTATTTCCACGGGCGCAGCAAACTTTTGGGATCAACATTGAACAACCGCATAACCTTTTCTTAAAAATTGGCATCGAAAATGGAATTTTTGCAATGATATTTTTTGCGGTATTTATTGTTGGAATTGCAATTTATGGCGCGCGATTCTTGTTTAAAAATCCATTACATATAACTCTCATTTTGGCACTGGGAAGCCTCGCGGCATTTGGCCACAATTTATTGGATTTTAATTTTGTAGCCGGAAATTTTGGGCTTTTCGCGATTTTTATAGGCGTGATTTTGTCTTTCAGTTTGCCGCACAGACCAACCGAAGCAACAGAGACCTCACATAATGATGTCCCGTTGCGCGCACTCTTTGTAGTTAGCGGTATATTTTTATTTGTAGCACTCCATGAAGGTTTTTATAATATTGATTTTAAACTTGGCCGCCAGCAACTGGAACAGGGAAAGCTGGAAGAAGCAGTAACTTCGTTGGAAAAAGCCGGTTCGTTATTTTTCCAGCGCGACCGTGTGAATTATTTAGCGCAGGCATACGACAAACTTTATGTAGATACAAAAAATCAAGAATGGCTAAACAAAGAGATTAGTTTACTAAACAGTGTTTCTGCAAAGACGGTAGACGCGACGCTATTTGCCAAAGTAGGGGAGCTTTTTATGGATCAGAAATCCTTTAAAGAAGCCGAAAATTGGTTTGCCAAGGCGCTTATATTTGATTCCAAAAATAGGTTTAAATATTATTATCTGCTGTTTTTGTCTCAGCAAGAACAGCAGAAAGACCTTGATGCCGGCAAGAAAACACAGGTGCTTGCCTTGCTTGAAGAGTATAAAAATATTCTAAGTAAAAATCAGCATTTTACTGTGACAACCGATAATCCAAAGTATGCTTCTAAGCTATATGCTCTATTTGGAATGACAAAAGATCAAGAAGTCATAGACAAGATTTGGTTTGATGAGCTTATAAAATTTACCGGCAAATATGGGGCTCCGGCTTACCAAATGTAGATATTATGAAGCTCTTAATTGCCACAAAAAATCGCGGTAAGTTTGAAGAAATTGCCGAAGTGTTAGGTGGCTTGCCGCTAACACTTCTTTCGCTCGCCGACATCGGATCGGACGATGAGGTTGAAGAAACGGGTGCAACACATAAGGAAAACGCCATACTAAAAGCGCGTTATTTTTATGAAAAAACCAAGCTGCCCACTCTCGGAGAAGATTCTGGAATTTATGTTGATGCCTTTCCAGGAGAACTCGGCGTGCAAACTCGTCGTTGGGAAGGCTTGCATCACGCCACCGACAAAGAGTGGATAGAATATTTCTTGAAAAAGATGGAACCGCTGCCGCCGGAAAAGCGCGGAGCAAAATTTGAATGTCACGCCGCTTTAATTTTGGACGAAAAGTCATACGAGAATCCTCACACGTTTTTTGGTGAAACGCACGGCATAATCACGCGCCAACTCGAAGCGCCACTCAAAGCCGGCATTCCAATTTCTTCATGTTTTCAACCGAAGGGATTTAATAAGGTCTATGCCTCCCTTTCTCCTCACGAAAAAAACCAAATCAGTCACCGCGGCAAGGCAATGCATGAGGTTAAGGGCTTTTTGGCGCGGTTTTTGGTATAATTCCTGCGATACAATATGAAAATTTCCGAACGGAATGCATCTGTTGAATTGAGACAAAAGGGATGGGCGCTCAAAAAGATAGCAGAACACCTTGGGGTTTCACGCGGATCCGTAAGTTATTGGGTTAGGGGAATTGTAGTGCCTCCGATTTCCGGAGATGAATTAAGACAGAAAAGGTTCTTGGGTGATGAAAAGCGGCGGACAACAATTTTTGAAAAAACCACTGCTCTGCTACGCGATATAGAACAGGACTGTTTAAAGGAGGTAAAAGCGGTGTCAAAACGAGATCTTTTTATTGCCGGTATTATGCTTTATGCTGGAGAAGGTGCGAAACACAAAGCTCCACATTCACAAAGGGTAGAATTCACAAATGCGGATATTTCTATCACTCAAATCTTCGTAAGATTCTTAGTTGAATGTTGCAGTGTGCAAAAGGAAGACATTCGTTTGCGGTTATTCTTATACGAAGACATGAACGAGGAAGCAGCTAAACGTTTTTGGGCGGATAATTTGAGAATTCCATTGTCTCAATTTGTACCTGTTCAAACAAAAAAGCGGGTAGGTGGATTGCCAAGCAGGAAAGCTCAAAATGGCACAATGCACGTTTTGGTATATAATAAACGCCTGTTCCAAAGAATAGTGGGCTGGACAAAAGCTTTTCATGGAACTCTGTCGGGGTGTGGCCTAATTGGCTAAGGCGTACGCTTCGGGTGCGTAAGATTCCGGGTTCAAATCCCGGCACCCCGACCAAAGACAACAAATGAGCCCTGATTTTAACGGCGAACACTCTCGCTGCCCTAGAAGTGAGTCGTATAAAATCAGTGGCGAATGCAGTTGTCCTTAAAAGTGGTATCATAGCCACATGAGGGTCATCGTTTTAACCTCAAATTATTATCTCGCGGCAAATGTGGCTTTAAAAGCCTTTTTGAAGCATAAGCTTTTGCGAAAACATAAAATAGAAGTCACTGGCATAATTGCAGTTTCAAACGCCGGATGTAGTGCAAAAACCATCAAAAAAGGCTGGAATTTTATTAACCGTTCCGGCTCACTGTTCTTTTTAAAAGTAATACTTCTCAGTATATGGCAAAAGTGGATTATAAAATTCGCACGTTTTTTTGTGCCAAACAGTGTGCGTGAGTTCTTTGAAATCGAAGAGTTGGCAGAGCATCACAACATCGCATATTTAGAAACCGATAATATAAATTCACAAGAAGTTTACGATTTTATCCACGAACGTACGCCGGATTATTTAGTCTCCAGTTTGCTTCTGCAAATTATTAAGCCTCATATTTTGGCCTTGCCAACGAAAGGCGGAATCAATTTTCACCCGGCACTATTTAAAGATCACCGCGGAACATTTGCCAATTTCTGGACGATCTTTAAGAACTTACGGCATACGGGCGCAACCGTGCATTTTATGACGGACAAAGTGGATGACGGCAAAATCATAGTCCAGCGCAAATTTATGGTTAAGAAATCAGACACCATGTTTGATGTGAATATCAAAAGCGCACAGCTTGGCGGCAATCTGCTGGCAAAAGCTTTGGTTAAGCTGAATAAAAACGAAGCGCGAGGCATTTTACCAAAACGATGGAGCCGCATGTTCACGGTTCCGACCTGGCAAGAAGTGAGAGAATTTGTTAAAAAAGGAAAGGAATTCATCAAATCAAAAGATCTGTTTAGAATTTAACTTTCATACCATGGTTAAGAAGATATTAATAATGGCAATCACGATAATATTTGCCTCAGTGCTGATATACGCAACGGTACAAGCAAAGACTTATTCTAAAATGTTTAATGGGCGCTGGTATTTTGGAGAATGTGAAACGGACACGGAGAACACGGGCATTATTGATTTAAAATTGGTTGGCGGAAGAATAAAAGGCACGTTTTCATCAGAGCTAAGCACAACGCTGGCTCCCGCAATACGAATAGATGACGGAACAATAAGTGGCAAATATAAACGAACAAAGACCACGCCGCCGAAAGTTTCAGTCTCATGGGAAGGCTCGCGCAACGATGCCGGTATTGCTGAAATCTCTTACGAACAAAACTCGCAGGGTGATGACGAGCTCGTCTGGCATACAAGCTACACAAAAGAGATCGGGGATTACACTCTTTCGCCAGATATTAGGCTTACAAGGACTCCAATGGACTGTCCGGTCGTATCAACAACGGATCCCAAAACGGTTTTAGACTATTATTATTTGCTGCCGGAACAGTATTATCGCAGCGCAAATGATGCGGATTGGAGAGGCAACGACATAGAAGAAACGACCACTTTCGGCAAACGCAGAAGTAACATTCAAACGGTGGATGAGAAAAATATGTATCTGCAATATTACCCATTTCTTGGAGAAGGAGATGCTTCTATGCGCGTATTTAAAAATCCGGACGGTACACATGTGGTTGCGGTTGAGGTGCGTGCTTGTGGGCCAGGATGCGAACAGAAATTATCTTTATTGGAATATAAAAACGGCGAGTGGGCAGATGTGAAACAGGCTCTTTTGCCGGAAGTCTCACCAGAGGTATTGCTGGAGAGAATGCAGGCCAAAGGCCAATGTGAGCCAAACGGAGACTGTGAAGATGTCGCAACTTTTTTATATAAACTTCCACGCCGTGGGACGATAATGAGCATCTACGAACAATTTTCCTTCACCCAAAACCTGGTTAAGTTCAAATGGCAAAACGGAAAATTTATTTTAAAGTAATAGCGAAAAACTTGATCGTAGCGCCGCTGGAATTCTCCTACTCATACGTGAAACTATTAAAATCGCGCATTACCTCTATCCAAATAGGGGAATTATATAGGGGAATTTCTTCGCCGGTTATCGCATCAAAAAATTTAGTGGGAGTCCCTAAAGATTCTTTTTTCCACGTGGCCTTTATGGCATAACCATCTTGAAAAACAGTGGCAACACCATCGCTAATTGTATTTATAGAAATGCTGCCTTTGGCATCGCCATTGCTCACCCATTTGACTTTTTGCACAACAATCGTGCCCGCGGCAATTTGCTTTTGATTTTGAGTGTCTATATGCGGACGTTTCGCTTGAAAGCGCATATACTTGCCGCTTGTCGCGTCATATTCATAAGAGACATTGTAAGTCAAAAGTCCAAAATCCAATTTAATCTTTGTAGCAGTAGGCGCGTTGTCGTAAATTTTCTTTACCGGGAAGTTAAAAATGTGCGCCGGCGGAGTCCAAAACCACTTCTCGTCCATCATTAATTTTTCAATCCACACACGGCGCGTAAACATCGTGTGTTCCAGCGCAGTCTTGTCCAGATTTTCACGCCTAAAATATTTGTCATATACGAACTGATCCACGTTAAAAACATTATTCTCACGCACCAGGCGTTTAAGCGCATCTGCATGGCCGCCAACGTGTATGTACATGCCTTTAAATTCACTCATCCAGTCCAAAAAATAAGCGCGCGCACTGCGAATCGGCCCCATTTTTTCCGGCAATTTGTCTTGTGGGAAAATTGCCAAAAAGCGAGTAATGCCACCTTCGGTTGGCGCTTCGTAGACGCGCGCCGCTTCAGACAGCCCTTTTTGAAAAGGGCGCGCCAAAAGTTCATTCTCGATCATCACACCGATTGGCGGACTGATTCTTTCTAACTTATTTCTGGCAGGTGTAAAAAATCCGGAAATTCGCCGCGAAACGCCTTCAAAAAAAGACGGTGTCGGGGTATATGTCAGCAGTGCATAAACTCCAAAACAAACAAAGAGTGAAATCGTTATCCCCGCAAGAAAAATTAGAATCTGCTTCAAAATCTTCGGCATGGCCAACATTATACCCTAAATTTTAACCATGTTTATTCTCTCCATCCGCTGCGGTTCCAACTTTATGTCCCGAACCTTTTGCGGCCTCCTTCGCTCCTTCTTTGGGTGCCTCCCTTGCAATCTCCTTTGCAACTTGCCCTGCCTCTTCCCCAACCTTTTCGGTAAATCTTCTAATCACCCCTTTAATTCCGCCCCCCACGCCCCCTTCCAAAGTATCCACACCAGCAACTACCGCTCCGGCCACGGCGGTTGTAGCTAAGGCTTCTTTTCCGACGGCTTGTATGCCGACCTCCCCCGCTTCCATAGTCGTTCGCACGGCAGCAGACCCGGTTTCCGTCGCCATTTTGGTGCCAGCAGCTCCCAATCCCAGAACCTCTTTCACGGCATGACCTCCCAATAAAGCAGAAGCGACATCAAAATAATGTTTGCCCAAAACAAACCCTGTCGTCTCTCCACCGTCTTTGGCGATGGATTCTTTATATTCTTCCGTGCGCAACAGAGCAGCAGCAATATGCCCCAAATTCATAAATGACGCAGCTACTGCACCAAGAACACGCTTAGACTCTTCCTGCTCGGTTTCATTGGCTCCCACACCAGCTGCCTTACGTCCTTCATTTGCCAGCGTACCTGCCCCGCCGACCAATTCTATAGCGCCGGCTCCCACTCCAGCCAAAAAATTTACGCCGGGGATGGTGCCAACGGTTCGCTTCAACTGTTCCATATGTTTTACGTAACTTGGCGTAGCAACATCAGCTTTTTCTTTTTTAAAAATATTCAATATATATATCGCATCCTTGCCCTGATTTATAGAATCATTGATCCAAACCGCATAACTGGTGCTAGCTTCTTGAATCGGAGGAAGTCCGCCATATGCTTGGCGAAAATCGTTAATACAAGCGAGCGTTGCTTCCCACACTTGAGCCTTTTGTTCTCGAGTAGTCGCCCTGTATTTAGCTTCGCGCCCAAGTCTAAGCATCACATCGAGTTGTTGCTCCAGCGTTGGTATATCGGTAGGCTTCTCTTTAGCTTCATGAGGAAGCGCCCCTTCCATAGAAGCCAAACGTCCCATTGCTCCCTGAACTAACTTAGGAGCTTCCTGTTTTGACATCTCGGTTGATTCATCCGGCTCGAATACGTCTGTTCGTTGCACATCCCCATGCTGCATTCCTTCTGGTGGCATACTGTTAATTTTTAATTAAATCACATCACTATACCATTTAATGGCGACTTTAGCAATCACGCCGATCGGGCAACTAGTGATCGGGGACATTGACCCGATATGGGTTTTTCATTATCCTTGCAGAGCTATGTTTCTTTTAATTAAGGCTTAATTTATGGCTCAATCAATTACGGATCTCAAAGTGGGCAGACTTGTCAGTCAAAATGGCGAACCCTATCTTATTGTTTCCAACAGCTTCATGCGTACAGCTCAACGCAAACCGGTTATGCGTACAAAACTTCGCGGACTTATGACCGGAAAAGTTCTTGAAAAAACTTTTATTGCCGGAGAAGATTTTGAACTTGTTGAAATAGAAAAGACAAAGGCTCAGTACATGTATAAAGACGAAGATAACGCTTACTTTATGGACGGCGTGAGTTTTGATCAATTCCAAATTCCACTAGATTTGCTCGGAGATTCAGTGAGATTTCTAAAAGAAGGCGAAGATTCGGTTATAACAAAGTACGAAGGCAAACCGATTGGTATGGAACTCCCCCCTAAAGTTTCTTTAAAAGTGGTTTCTACAGAACCGGGTGTTCGCGGAAACACGGCTCAGGGCGGCTCAAAACCGGCAACGCTTGAAACCGGAATAGTTGTGCAAGTGCCCCTTTTTATAGGAGAAGGCGAAACGATTCGCATCAACACAGAAACCAGCGAATACGTCGAAAGAGTTTCAAGCTAAAAATGATTAGTTGTTAGGGAAAAGCTGGCTTTTCCAGCGCTCCAGACTCACATTTGCATACACTCGAACAACCGGCACATGAAAGCGGTCGTTTTCGTTTATGCCGTTGCCTGTTGAAAACGAACGGGCAACTTTATAACCGGCATCTTTTACCAATTTCTCCACGCGGTCATCGTAATTTCCAAAAGGGTAGGCAAACGCAATAATTTCCGTGCCCAATTGCTCTTCTAGTGTTTTTTTAGATTCATTTATTTCTTGTGATGCCTTCCCTGATTTTGTTAAATATGGATGCCAAAGTGTATGAGAGCCAATTTCCATCGTGCCACTTTTTTGCATCTCTTTTATTTGATCCCAAGTTACATATGGCCTACCCCCCACAGATTTTGTAATAACAAACAAAGTCCCTTTCATCCCATGTTTTTGCAGTATAGGATATGCCGCTTCGTAAGTGTCTTTATATCCATCGTCAAAATTAATCATTACCGGTTTTGCCGGCAATGGCGCACTATAGTCCAAATTAGCCACCAAATCTTGGTACTGAATAGTTTCAAAACCGTGATCTTGCAAATATTGCAAATGCTTATCAAACCACTCGGGCTCAATAGTTAAGCTTTTATAAACGCTGGTTGCATTCGCAGGTGCGTATCCTATGCGGTGATAAACAATAATTGGTATCAGTAAGCCATCTTCTCCATTAGTCATTTTTATAATCGGAGGAGTTTTAAATTCTGGTGTTGTTGTGCTTATGGCGCTAGACAGATTGACGCTGTTGGCGGGCATGTTAAGCGTCGGCAAAGTAGACAGCTTAATAGCCGCCACAAAAATAATTGCGCCCAGCAATATACCAAACGTGAAAATAAAATACTTTTTCATTGGCCGAATTGTAGTTTGTTTAAAACGCTTTGTAAATCAATAGGTAGCGGTGCCTCTATTTTAGTTAGTTTCTGAGTAAAAGGATGTATAAAAGAAATCGCCACAGAGTGCAAAAACTGCCTGCCTAGGCGAAATCGTATTCGGAATTTACGATTAAATTGCTCGTCTCCGAACTTTGGATCAAGAATTACCGGATGTCCGACGTGGGCAAAATGTACACGAACTTGGTATTTGCGACCCGTCTTAATTTCAGCCTCAACAAGAGAGCAAAGGGGAACGTGACCTCTAAAAACCGCCACGACCTTGTAGGCAGTTTGAGCAAAAACTTTTTCACTGCTTTCTCTGGCTTTAATTGGCGCCGTTATAACTTTTCCTTGAGGCATGCCTTTCACCAACGCCACATATTTTTTATGCGTTGCGGGGTTAGTTAGGATTGATTCTAACTGCTCACGATCTTTTGGATATTTTCCAAAAAGCAAAATACCGGAAGTGTCTTTATCCAAACGGTGCAGTACATAGGGTGTAAACCCTCTGTTTGCGCACTGTGACTGGATTACACCAAGCACAGACTCGTGCAGCGAAATTTTTTCACCAGGAACGGTTGCAACGCGCGCAGGTTTATTGATCGCAATTAAATATTCGTCTTCGTACAAAATCGGCAATAAGAATTTGGGCTTCATGCTCATATCATAGTATACTTATGACCTATGGCTAAGAAGAAAAAGACAGCAACCAAGAAAAAGGCGAAAAAATCGTCTTCTTGCGGAGGCTGCAAGTGCCGCTAAATAAAATAGCTGCAAACGGCAATAATCCTATTCAACCCCGCTTATTTTTGCGAATGCTAAAAATGCCGCGCCAAATATAATTCCCATCACAAACGGAGAAATTGTGGACAGCCAATTGCGTCGGCCTGGTTTAAAGAAGCGCAGCAGCAGCGAGTTGGAAACAACAGAAACCGAACTCATAGCCATAGCCAACCCTGCCAATTCCGGGCGAAGAACAATTCCAAGCCCTGCAAATACACGTGCAGCAATAGGTATGCCAATTACGTTATATATAAGCGCAAAGAACATATTTTGTTTGATCTTGCCGACCGTTTGTTGACTCAAGTTTATTGCGGTCAAAACGTCGCGCAGGTCATCTTTAATTATTACGATTCCGCCCGTTTCCATTGCAACATCTGTGCCACTTCCCATGGCAATTCCCAAATCAGCTTGTGCAAGAGCGGGGGCATCGTTTATACCATCGCCAACCATCGCGACTTTTAAGCCTTTACTTTGAAGCTTTTTGATTTCATTTGCCTTGTCTTCCGGTAATACTTCAGCCAAAACATTTTTAATCCCAGCCTGATTAGCGATTGCTTCTGCCGTGCGTCTGTTATCGCCGGTTATCATGAATATTTCAAGCCCGCGATTCTGCAACGCCTTTATAGCCTCAACGGAGCTTGTTTTTAGAGTATCCGCGACCGCAAGCAGACCCAAAACTTCTTTTTCGCTAGCTAAAACCACTACCGTTTTCCCTTGCTCTTCAAGTTTGCGCATTTTTCGCTCAGCTTTGCTAAAATCGAGCCCTGCGGTTTCAGAAATCAATTTTCTGTTGCCCAAAAAATATTTTTGACCGTTAATTGTTCCTATAACGCCGTGACCCGGAACGGCTTGAAAATCCGTCACTTCATCCAGAAGTATGGATTCTTCTTCTGCATATTTGGTAACCGCCTCTGCAAGCGGGTGTTCGGAAAGTTTCTCTAGTCCAGCCGCAATACTCGCGACTTCTTCTTCTTCTTCGGAGGCACCAACGGTAACAATGTCTGTAACTTCCGGTTTTCCCCGAGTAAGCGTGCCGGTTTTATCAAAAACGATAACTTGTAAATTACACGCCGCTTCCAGTGGTTCACCGCCCTTTATAAGCACTCCATATTCTGCACCCTTACCGGTTCCAACCATTATAGCCGTCGGCGTTGCAAGCCCAAGAGCGCACGGACAAGCGATAACAATAACAGAAGTAAAAGCCATCAAGCTATAAGTCAGACCCCCATTCAATAAAAAGAACCAAATGCCAAAAGTTACCACGGCAGTAACAAGAACCGCAGGCACAAAATATGCGGAAATTTTATCCGCCATGGCTTGTATTGGAGCTTTTGATCCCTGAGCATCTTCAATTAAACGAATAATTTGAGCGAGCGCCGTTTCTTTTCCCACGCGTGTGGCTTCAAATTCAAAACTTCCGTTTTTGTTTATGGTTGCGCCCGTGACTTTGTCGCCAGGATTTTTTTCAACAGGAATACTCTCGCCGGTTAGCATAGATTCGTCAACCGAAGAACTCCCCTTAGTCAAAACGCCATCAACCGGTATTTTTTCTCCCGGGCGTACAACCACAATGTCGCCAAGGACAACTTGATCAATTGAAATATCAACAGTCGCACTATTGCGCAAAACCCGCGCAGTTTTTGGCTGCAAGCCCATGAGTTTTTTAATGGCATCCGATGTCTGACCCGTGGCTTTTGCTTCAAGCCATTTTCCTAAAACCACAAAAGTTATCAAAAAAGCCGCAGTCTCAAAGTATAATTCCGGAATTTTCTCTCCATTTAATCCAATAACACTCTGGTTGGTAACCGCATACGAAATGAACTGAACAAGACTATAGAAAAATGCCGTGCTTGTGCCTATTGCAATCAAACTTCCCATATTAAAGGTTTTCATCCTAAGTCCGCTCAAAAGTTCGTGATAAAAACCTGCGCCGATGATAAATTGAACCGGAAGAGTTAATATCAAAGAAACAATTCCGATGTAAGGCATTAGAGTTTCACGTCCCGGCAAAAATTTAATAAAATCAAAAAGCATGAAATAGATCATCGGTGAGCTCAGTATCAATCCCCATAAAAATTTCCGGAAATAACTTTTAATTATCGTCTGCTTTCTTTCGCGTTCTACTTCAGAGTTGCGCTCGTCGTAGATCTCGGCCGTATAGCCAGCTTTTTTTATTTCGCCAATTAAGCCGTCAACATTTATGGTTGCAGCATTAAATAACACACGAGCCTTTTCCGCAGCAAAATTCACACTCGCTTCTTTTACTCCGCTCAAACCTTTTAAAGCTCCCTCGATTATTTGAGCACATGAAGCACAATGCATGCCGTGCAAGCTGAGGTATACTTGTTGTTGTTCGCCAGTCACCAATTCACGATGTCCTGGTTTTGCTGAATGCAACAGGTTGTCCACAATTTTATTTGCAATAACAATTGGAGTCCCTCCGGAGGTGTCATCAGCGTCTTCTTTCTTTACTATCTTGGCTTTATATCCGGCTTTTTTGACCGAGTCCAATATTGACTGCGCTGTGACACCTTGAGCTGCTTCGACTTCCCCCGTGCCGTTTTTGCTGTCAATTACAGCGGAAGAAACACCGGGAATACTTTTTAGCACACCTGCGATTATTTTTTCGCACGATTCGCAGTGCATGCCGTCAATCTTTAGAGAAAAATTTTGAGCCATAATATATAGAAGATTATGAAATTATGATTCAACAACGATAAATTTGCCACGGTACATTCCCATTGCGCACGAAAAAGGTATTTCACCAACCCGCGTAGGGGTAAAAGTGATTATATTTTCACCGGCCTGCAAATATTTATTTATTCCAAAGGCGGGTAAAACTATAGAACTTGCACAGGAAAATTGCGTTTTAGAATCTATGATCCACTTAACGGGTTTATTAGCCTTAATATAAAAAACATTCGGGCTATATCCGGTGGCCAACTGAGACATGCGAACTTCTTGGTAATCGCCAGTATCAACAACGCTAATGGGGGACTGAGTAGCCGCAAAAGTAAGAGCAAGCTTGCCCCCGTTTATCATATTCATACCGCCGAGGATTATTGCCGCCAAACCCACGGTTGCAAAAAATACTTTCGCGCGTTTTCCGCTAAATATAGAGGAAAGTCCACCTATACCGAGGAGACCCGGAGCAGTTCCCAGTGCAAAAAGTCCCATCACCAAAGCTCCTTGAGTAAAACTTCCCGTACTTACTGCATAAAGCTGCATTGCTTGAGTAAAACCGCACGGCAAAAAGAATGTCAACGCGCCCGCGAGCACCGTCCATGGGTGGCTGTATTCTCGCTGATCCTTGTGAAAGCCTAGTTTTCTTGCAATCCCCGAAGGCAGAGAAATATTTACATTTTTAAATTTCGGAAAAATATCAACCAGCTTTAAACCCAAAAATAACATCACAAAGCCAACAACGGCGGTCATCATCCCTATTAGACGGACGGAAGGTGTAAGTACGCCTCCTATTAACCCAATAAGGCCGCCCAAAGCTGCGAATCCCAAAATTCGTCCAGCATTAAAAAATAAATGAGGTCTAAATTTTTGCAAAATAGAGGCTTCAGGGTGCAGCTCGGCATGCCTTGCCGATAAGCTCATAATCAAGCCTCCCACGAGAGCCATACACGTTGAAATACCGGCAATCAGGCCAACCGGCAGACTTATAAAAGGGTTTGTACTGGTGGTATTTATACCTAGTTCAAATATTCCAAGCCATTTTGCGGCGAAATATAATCCTGTAAGGATAACGCCACCCAACAAAAGTCCTTTGTAGTCGGAATCGTCGGTCGAAAGCCACGGGGCATTTTCGCTTGCTCCAAGTTCGTATCCAGCCTCTCTAACAGCAGAAGAAATATCCTCAGTCGCAGGATCATGACCTTTGTATCTTATTTCTGCAATACCAAGCCTATAATTTGCATAAACAGAATGGACACCAGAAATCCCCCCAACATTCTTTTCAATCAGTATTTCACAAGACTTACAATGCATTCCGCGAATTTGAACAGTAAGCTTTCTCATAATTAATTTTTGTTAGTCAGTGTAAAAGCTTTTATTAACTCCTTTGCAAAAGCTAATTTATCGGCGCTTCTTTTTGAATTTAATTTATGAGCACCGCAGCTCAAGAGGTGGCTTTCAAAAATAATATTGTTAGCCTGCTTCAAAAGACCAATTGCGGCATTTATTTGCTGGGCAACGTCAACGCAGTAGCGTTTGTCGGCCAACATTTTTTCGATTAAGGCCAATTGGCCGCGCGCCTTTTTTAAGTTTATCCTCACTTTGTGTTCGTGTTCGGTCAGCATAATATTGGTAGTTAATTGATACATACCTAAACCTAGGGTGCAGGTATACGTCCCTATATAATATAAGAAAACAAGGCGCGGGTCAATAGCCGGTCTGGACATAAGCGGGTTTACATGCCTTCATTGCCCCCCTCTTCTTCTTTTGGCATTTCCTGATCCGCTTCCTCCTGTCCCATTTCTTCTTCCTTCGCTCCCGTATCCATATCTGGTTTTGTATTCATTCCCTCTCCCATTTTCTTTCGCATTCTTTTCTTCATTTTTGTCGCCATCTTCTTAGGCATTGCCGACCCCATTTCTTTCTTCTTCATTCTATTCATTGCCTTCATTTTGAGGCCTTGCATGGAAATCGTCCCCATTGAATCCAAAAATCCCATATTGTCCACGTCATCCATTCCGCCAAAAATGCCACCCATATCTTTACTCATAGATTTCATGCCTATCCTCATTGTCCCCATACGTTTCATTTTTTTAGTCATATTCATGGAATCTTTCTTGCTGATCTTCATCCACTTCGAGAAAGCGCTTTTCCCACCTGTACTCATCCCGGCGTTCGCTAAAACGCCTTCGGAAAACAAAAAAACAAACAATAATACTAATGTGAGAATCTTACAGGCTTTATTGATCATAATACTGGGTAGTTTTTTAAAAAAATAATCGCTTGACCTATGACCTAGGGGGATGGTATCATTTGTGACGATGAATATCAAGAGATATTTAAAGTTTATTGTAGCGATAGCGATTCTCACACAATTCCTGTGTGTCGCTAGCAACGGCATTTTATATTCCAAGCACAATAAAACACACCACGGCGATACTCATAAAAATCGGCCAATTTCGCACGAATGCCAATTCGGTAAAGATAACCAGCTAACATCTTCGGAATTTGTTTTAGCAAAAGTTACTTACACAGAAACAATCAAGAATAAATACGCGCCAGAGATGATAAGTGGATTTAAACATATTGATTCAAACACCGGCCAGTCTTCCATTCCACAACTTGCTTTACCCAAGCGGCATTATTCAACGGTTTTAATAATATAAATTTCATACGCTTTCTTTGCTGGCGATTGCGTTTTTTCGTAATCGGGCAAAAAAGCTTAACCTGATTAAATCTCATTTAATTATTTTTGTGCATGAGAAAAATGTTAAGTCTAAAAATTATAATTCCAGTGTTGCTCGTAATCTCTATTGGCGCATATATTATCAGTCGGTCATCAAACGGTGCAGAAATCGGTAGCGCAAATATTCTGGGAGCGAACAGTAAAGAAAAAAAAGATACTGCAATAGTTGTCTCCGCAGAGATAGCTTCAACCGGCGACCTTGGAAATTTAGGATCAACTAATATTTCTTGGCCGGGGGACATTGTGTCTTATGGGGATGCAGACGTAGTTCCTTCTCGAGAAGGTCAAATTGCCGAACTATATGTGAAAATTGGTGACTATGTTTCTGTTGGCCAGGCCATAGGGCGTCTAAATCCACCTTCTTCCAGTTTGGAATTAACCGCATTGTTAGCCGAGAAGAAGCAAGCATTAGTTAATGCAAAGGCTCAAAAAAAAGCGACCCAAAAATTAGTCGCCGAATCCATAAAGCGACTGAAAGAAATTGAAACTGCAATTTCTCGTTCAAGAGAAACCTCCGTTGATGTTGCAGAAAAGGAAGCGCTTCAGAATTCAAATAGTAGCATTGGCGCAAGCAGAGAATTGGAAGCTTTGAAAATAAGTCGTGATGCAAATATTAACTCAGCGCAGGCCGAACTTTCCCAAGCGGAAGCATTATTCCCGATTAAATTTAATGCCGCTCGCTCGGCCGCAAGAGCACTTTCTCAAAGATTCTCGGGTGCTTTATCCATAAATGGAATTGCTCCAGATACTCCGGAAAGAATCAATAGTTTCCAGTTTGACTGGCCATATGGATCACTGGATCCAACGAGTAGAACTGAATATTTGAAAGCTTTGTCCGCTCTCTTGACGGCATTGACTAATGAAACTGCTATTCCGGAAGCAGAGGCAAGTAAATATATTAAAACATCCATAAAATTAATCTCAAATACCACCAGCTACTATCAGATTACTATTGAGATTATTAACAATTTAAGAGATATCATTTTTGAAGACGAACAAATTCTAAATGAAGCATTGAACGACTATAGAACTGCTCAGAACGACGTAAAAGTAAAAAAAGCGCAGCTCGAAAGGATGATAGTTGAATTTGATCGCGACATCATAAGTGCGGAATCAAACGTAAAAGTCAGCGATGCCGTTTTGCAGACCACAGAAAGCACAAAGGCGAATATTATTGCGGGGGCAGATGAAAAATTTGCCAGGGAAAAGACCACGCTGGATGCGAAGGTGTCAGAATTAAACCGTCAGCTTACTTTGGCCGAGGCTGAGGTTGAAGCATCCGAAGCTGCGTACAACATGGTTGAAACAGGCGTTGGTGGAAATATGTTAGCTACTCAACCGGGAATAATTTCCGCAATTTATAGGCGAGTTGGAGAGTATGTAACCACCGATACCAAAGTTGCGACGACCAGCAGCCAAAAAATTAGTGATAGGTTTGTACGGTTCCGCATACCGGTTGACATGCAGTTACCCAAAAAGAATGACATTGTAACAATAGAAAAACCAGGGTTCCAGCTTCAACCTAAAAAGGCAAAAATTATTGGCGTTGGTCTGGCGCTTGACGAAAATGGCTCATATCAATCCGACGCGGAATTTGTAGAATCGGTTGATTGGCCGGTTAATTCCTCGGTGAGAGTTATTTTTTCCGCAGTCAGCAATTGTGTTTTGGCGCCTTTGACCGCGATATGGTGGGACGATGAAGGAACACCAAAAGTTTGGCTTATTGATGATGAAGGGGGGATTAAATCCAGAACAGCTGAACTTGGTAGAACAATTGGCGATCGGATTGAAATTAAAAAAGGTCTTAACGAAGGAGATAAATTTATTTCAGTCGCCCTGCCAAATCTTACCGATGGGTCAATTGTAAGTGAATCAACATTGGGTGGGTCACAGGAGGGTGTCCCGAAGCAACCATCGGAAGGTCACGGACACGGGGACATGTAATACCTAATTAACAGTTATGCTAAATAAAATAATCTTGTGGGCGATAAACCACAAAATTACAACAATAGTCATCTCAATAATAATTGCCGTTTCGGGAGTATACAGTCTTTTTTCAATGAAAATTGATGTTTTGCCGAATGTTAACAAACCGACAGTCGCAATTTTTGCCGAGGCGGAGGGGTTTGCGCCCGAAGAAGTGGAAAGGCTCATTCTTACCCCTATTGAGACGGCTGTTTCGGGAGCACCCGGAATCGAACGTATCACCGGAACGGCTTCAATAGGACTTGCAATAACTCAAGTGGAATTTAAATGGGGCTCGGATGTGTATCGTAACCGTCAAATAATTCAGGAAAGAATAGCTCAATTAAATTTGCCAAATAATGTGAAGCCGGTTTTGGGAAATGTTTCATCTATTTTAGGTGAAATAATGTGGGCCGGAGTTGTTGCAAATGATGATTCTGTCAGCCCAATGGAAATCCGAACACTGGCCGATTGGATCATTCGACCCGCTCTTTTACGTATTCCGGGAGTTTCAGATGTCATAGTAATGGGCGGCGAAGTCCGCGAATGGCAAATAAAACTCAATCCGGAAACAATGAGAAGAAACAAATTTGATGTTGATTATGTTTCAAGCCAATTAAAAGGAGCGCTTACAAACCGTGGCGGTGGAATATTAATACAAAATCAAAAAGAATATCCGATCCGCATCATGCTTGCACCAAAAAAGATTGAAGAATTGAAGGAAATAGGCATAGCAAAAATTAATGGAAGAAGCATAAGGCTTGGTGATATTGCAAACGTGGTTGAGGGTCCAAGTCCCGTAAGGGGAAGCGCCACCATAGATGGAAAGTCCGGTGTAATATTAAGAATAATTAGGCAGCCGGAAGCAGAGACCCTTGCAGTTACAAAACAAATAGACGAAACTTTTTCATCTTTAAAATCAGGTCTTCCAAAAGGAGTTGAGATAAAAAATGATTTATTAAGACAACAACAATTTATTGATTCCGGCTTGTCGAATGTAATTGATGCTCTGCGTGACGGAACAATTTTGGTAATCATCGTTCTTATCCTTTTTCTATTTAACTTAAGAACGACGATAATAACGCTTACTGCGATCCCGATGAGTATTTTGGTAACGGCAATTATATTTCACATAATGGGTTTTTCGGTAAACGTTATGACCCTGGGGGGGATTGCCGTTGCCGTTGGCGAGCTTGTGGATGATGCAATTGTGGACGTGGAAAATGTTTTTCGACGGCTAAATGACTGGCGAAAAAGTGGCATGAAAGAACCTTTGCACAGCGTGGTATTTAAAGCGTCAAGCGAGGTAAGAAATTCAATTGTTTATGCCACGGTATTGGTTGCCATCGTTTTTCTCCCAATCTTTTTTATTCCAGGAGTGGAAGGTAAATTGCTTGCTCCGCTCGGACTCGCTTATTTGATTTCCCTCGTTGCCTCTTTGGCAGTTTCACTTACGCTTACGCCGGCCTTATGTACGATTTTGCTTGGAAGCGTAAAGGCGAAACTCCATGAAGAAGAAACACGCTTTGTACGATTTATTAAAAGAAAAATAACTCCAGGCATAACATGGAGCATTCATCATCCGAAAAAAATGATGGCGGGTGTTGTGCTAACTCTCGTACTCGCCGGAATTCTGTATGTCGCAGCAGGCAAGGAAGGTATTCCTCCATTCAACGAAGGCGCCATTACAATTATGGCGATTTTGCCGGTGGGAACCAATCTTGAGACCTCAAATTCTTTCATGTCAAAACTCGAAGAAGATATGAGAAAAATTCCCGAAGTTTTACGTGTAAGCCACTCTTCTGGACGAGCCGGCGCAGACGCTCATGACAGCGGCGCGAACAGTAGCGAAATGCAAATTGCCTTTAAATCCGGAGCGGAAAAGGATCGTACACGACTCTTTAAAGAAGTTCAAAATGTACTAGATAAGTATCCCGGGCCTGATTATAGTCTCGGGCAGCCGATTACTCACAGGATGGAGCAGTTGATCTCGGGAGTACGAGCTCCAATAGTGGTAAAAGTTTTTGGTGATGATTTGGGAGCGATTAGACAGGCCGCAACACTTGTAAAAAATGAACTGTCACAGCAAAAAGGGATAAAAAATGCGCGAATACAAACAGAAGTGATGGTTCCTGAGTTGAGAATCTTTCCTAATCGAAATCGTCTGGCTGAAGCTGGAATTTCAAACGGAATGGTTGGGGAAATCATAGAAGCCGGCTTAATGGGAATGCCCATTGGACAAGTTCAATTGGATGCCGCACGTGTTGATGTAGTAGCCCGGTTTGATCTTTTTGATTACACTTCAAAAGGCAATGCTTCTTCAATCAGGGATTTGCCTCTACCGTTTGATGAAATAACTTCGCTTGGCAGCGCCGCGGACATACGTTTGGAAGGAGGTAGAAACCGATTGAGCCATGAGGCGAATAAAAGAGTTCTTGTAGTGAGTGCAAACTATCAGGGAAGAGATATTATAAAAGCCATTGATGATGCCAAAAACTCGATTGAAGAACAAAAACTTCCGACCGGAATAACACTTTCTTTTGAGGGCACTTATAAAAGTCAAAAAGAAAACAGCCGTTTGCTTCTATTCCTATTCATGATTGGGCTGATTTTAATTTTTGGCATTTTGTTCCATGCATTCCGATCAGTACCTATTGTTTTACAAGTAATGATAAATATTCCGACTGCTTTCATAGGAGGCATGATAGGAATTTGGCTTACGGGCGGAACAATAAGTCTCGCTCATCTAATCGGATTTATTTCGTTGGCGGGAATAGTTTCTAGAAATGGAATAATGCTAATAAGTCATTGCTTGAACCTTGTTGGCAGAGAAAAACAACCTTTTATTGCTGAAACTATTTTAAAGGCAACGCTAGACAGAGTGGTGCCGGTTTTAATGACGGCTTTGACTGCTCTTCTGGCTCTCATTCCATTTCTACTAGACGGAGAAGCGCCGGGCAAAGAGATGCTTCATCCATTGGCAGTTGTAATTTTTGGCGGACTAACTTCATCAACAGTTATTTCACTATTCTTAACTCCTTCTTTATTTTACAAGTTCGGTAAAAAACATGCGGAAACTTTAACAACATAATAATATTTTTTATTTTCTAACCATTTTTCATATGAAAAATCGTTCCAAGGTTCTACTATTCGTGGGTTTGCTTGTTATTTCCATTGCAGTCGCTGGTTGCTCTCTTTTTCCTCAGGAGGAAACGAAACAGCAAACAAACGACTCTCCTGTTACCGAAGCCAAACAAAAACAAGAAAAAATATATGTTGGTCTTGAAGAAGATGGCGCAGTCGCCGTACTCGATACTCAATCAAGAAAACTCATCAAGAAAATAAGCTTGGACTCAGAAGAAGGACAAGAGTTTATGGCACATAATGTTCAGGTGGCTCCGGACAAAAAAAGCGTATGGGTTACGGCAAATGCGATGGAAAAAAGTATGCATTCTTTGCGTTTAATACCATCTGCTTACGCGAGCGAGATGGGCGAAGAGAAAAAAGGCAATTCAGAGAAAGATAATTCTGAAGTGATTGTCATTGATCCCCTAACTGATTCCATTTTAAATCGTGTATCTCTCGGTACAGGACTTGAGTTGGCGCATGTAACACTTACGCCGGACTCAAAGACGGCCATTGTGACTTCGCAAAAAAAGGACACAGTTTTTATTATTGACGCGACCACCAAGGAGATTACAAAGAAAATCACCGTTGACGCAAGCAGTGAACCACATGGAGTTAGCGTTGCGCCGGACGGCAGTAAGGCCTACGTCGCATTATTAAAAGGAAAAGGTATTTTGGAAATTAACCTGAGTAATTTTGAATCAATGCCTATTTTGATGGATGGCGGAGCGGCTCAAGCAATTGTGACTCCGGACGGCAAAAAAGTTGTGGCAACTTTATATGACACGAAGAAAGTGGCTATTTATAACTTGGCTGACAAAAAAATCCAAGAAATTTCGTTGCCGGATGGGGCAAAGGGTCCGTTACAATTGTATCCGACATCGGATTCCAGTGCCGTATATGTTACAGACCAGGGATATTATTTTAAACAGCCAAAAGGAGACAAAGTCTACAAAGTTGACTTACAAAATGCTAAAGTTGTTGCGGAAATTACCGTAGGCCAGGCACCTCACGGAGTTGTAATCTCCAAAGACGGCGCTTATGTATTTGTAACCAATTATTCGAGTAATGATGTTTCAATAATTGATGCCAATTCAAATACGGAAATTACCAAAATACGTGTAGGAAAAGGTCCCAATGGTATAAGCTTATGGTCAGAATAATTTAATAATACTCTTTTATTTTTTAACCCTTATAATATGAAACTTTCGTATTCAAAATACGGATGGAAGTGCGTTCTGGGCGCAGAAGTTGCTTACCTTGTCTGCATTTTCGGGGCATATCTGCCACTCCGCAGCACAAAAGGCATGGAACTGCATCGCGCGCTCCTTGAGATACTCCCGGGTTTTGTTTGGGGGGAGCGGGGAAGCGTATTGCTCGGCACCGGTCTAATATTTGTGCTGGCCTGGATTTTCGCCGTTTACATGGTTTGGATGTTCAATTCCAGCCTTGTATCGAAATCGTGATACCTAAGCGCAATCAGTAAAATCTATTATTTGGGCAATGTTCTGTAACGAGAGCTGATATTTTCTTCCACATGACGGTTATCCGGCCAGTGTACCGTACGGGACCAAACTATTTCCGTCGGTCCTGGCTTGTAACCCATCTCTGGGGGAATATTGTTGCGGCGATAAGGTCCGAACAGTGAGGTCTTACGACCATCGGAAGTCCCGTAAAATTTTACATAAGCATCATCGCCATCTACAAAAGATTGAATTAGAATATATGAAGGAGTGTCGTTTTTAAACACAAGGTCGGGGCCACTACCGCCCAGGTAAATAGTTGCATCCAAGCCCTCGCCGTATGATTTATAATATTTAACATACAAGCTGTGTGGTTTCCGCTGAACTATAGGGAGGCCGGAGTTAAGTATTGCGCGATAAACAGTTGTAGAGACCTGGCACAGTCCGGCACCTAAGGTTGGCAGTAGTGCTCCGCCGCCAAAGATACCAAGTGCCATCTTCCATCCATCTTTTGCGGACAAGTGATGACCCAGGAAGCTGTTAAAAGAAAATTCAGCACCCGGCGGGACGATTATATTATTCATTTTTTCTTTAAGTCCCTTTTGGATATTGATACTTCTGCCCTCCGGAGAGCCGGCAAAATTTGATCTTCCGGATCCTATTAAATCCATAACCCCGAGATTTACGCTTGAATAGTTCAGTACATACGATGGAATATGTTCAAGTTCGAGAGTGGTTTCAAAAAAACCTCGATCTACATTTGATATGATTCGATCTATGTTTGCAGTGAGAGGGACGACTATCCCATCTCGCGCGATTCCTTCAGCTTGAGCATATGCAGATTTTTCCTCGTCGGTAAATCCATGTATGTATGCGTGTTCAACAGGTCTCTCTACTAAAGGTAAAATTTCACGAGCAACATATTCCCGCAAAAGATCTTCCGACAACACCACGCCATTGCGCTTTTTTACTAACCACCCTTCTTCTTTAAGCGGGATTTTCCATTCACGTTTTTGGACATCTTCTCCTTCAACGTACAAAGTAAGGGTTTTGGTTAAGAGTTCTTGTTTCTCCAATAAAAGTTCCTCCCAAGAGGGGACTGGGGCTGCTTCCTCTTCCGGAACGACATCAATCTCAATCGAGCCTCCTCTCATATTTCCCGCGTAAGCCAATAAATATTCCGTGATTCTAGGCAAACTAAAAGTTTTTTTAACTTGCTGGCGGGGTGAGCGAATAAAAAAAGAAGCCTGAGCATCTTCGGGGGAAGAAAGAGATGGAAAAAGCTCGAGGATGTTAGCTTCGAGTTTCTTTGTGTCTATAGATACATCAGTTTTTTCGGTGCCTTGCAGCAGGGATAATATGGAGCTGAGTCCGTATTTTTCTTTTTTTTCTTGAATAGAAACGCCAAGGTCTTTATATGAAACCTCCCTTGCCTCGTTACCGATTTTTAATATAACGGTCTTACTCGTTTCGCTTGTTGTTGACCCAAAGTATGCTGCCACAGAAAGCGCAAGGACAAAGAGGCTTAAGAGGAATGTCTTTTTCATTTATTTTGGTTTATATATTCAGACCTGCACCTATGATATAGGTCTATGCTCTATATAAGATAATAACATAATGCTTTATGCGCGGTCAATAGCTGCTCCGTACCCTTTTACTCACCTACTGCGTCCGGAACAATAACCTCTCCGGACGGTTGTTGATAACTAAACTCGACTTTGGATTCCGCAACATAACCTAAATCGTCATACACCTTGGCAGTTATGCTATGGACTCCATCAGCAAAGGTTTTTGATAAACGAACATTCCCCGTAAATGGCATCTTCCTTTGTGTATTTGAAGCGGTCTTGCGGTCATCTAGGAAAAATAAGACGCGATCTACGCCGTGTTTTGCCGTAGCTTTTACTTCAACGCTCAACTTTTTGTCACTTATCGTGGAGAATGCTACCGGTGAAATAATTTGAATAGTTGGGGGATCTTTGGCTGTCTCCGCCGTAAACATCTTGGTCTGCTCTGTGGGTGGGAAGTTTAGGAAGCTTGGATCTTTTTCTCTCATTCCCGCAACCCATCCTTTAATACCGGTAAGCCAACGGCCATAATCCGTTATCGGATCTTTGTGGTTGATGAACAGTTTCTTTTCTAAATACTCTTTTGGAGTGTATTCGTTCGGTAAGAGATCATCTTTTTCATTCACTTCAACCAGTTTATACATATCATCAACTTCGGTTGGTATCGAAAAACTGGCGAATACTTCGGAAATTTTTCCTTCATCCGGCGTGTCTGCGCTCGGAAGCTTGCCGGAAGCTCTACTGACTGTGACCCATTTTATGCCTGCTGGTACCGGAAAAGATTCATTAGGTTTACCCTCCAGTGCCTTGCTCATATATTTTGACCAAATTGGCGCTGCGACATTGTAGCCATCGGAATTTGGCTTCATAGGGCTGCCGTCGCTATTGCCAACCCACACGCCGGTGACAAGCGAAGGTGTATAGCCAAGTGTCCAAACGTTTGAAGGTAAGATTTTCACAGGAGTGATCTCTTTATTGCTCGTTCCGGTTTTTACGGCCGTCGTGTGGCCAGGCACATCAAGACGCCCGCCAAGATAAACCGATTTATCAGATAGTACGTTATTTATTAAATAAGCCGCTTGAGGGTCAAGGACTTCCTTGCTTGTATCCTCCTCGGTTTTCTTTTCATAAATAGTGTCACCTTCACGATCTACTACTTTTAGAATTGAATAAAAATCACGTTTGGTTCCGTTGTTAGCGAAAACAGAAAAAGCCTGAACCATGTCCGCCAATTTAACTTCACCGGCACCAATGGCTAGTGGTGGCCCATAATTACCCTTTGGATCCAGAGTGCTAATTCCCATCGCGTTGGCTAGATTTACAATCTCGCCCTGTTCACCCGCCAAGAAATAAGCTTTGAGAGCAGGAATATTACGCGATTGCCCAAGCGCCCGACGAATAGACATTGGTCCCCAGAATTGACCTTCGTAGTTTTGAGGCGTGTAGTTGCTGCCAAAGTTTGTAGGAGTGTCATAGAGCACCGTCGCTGGCGCATAGCGATTCAAAAAAGCCTTGGCATAAACAATTGGCTTGAAAGATGAACCGGGCTGTCTTAGGGCAAATACGTGGTTAACCATACCCTTAGCTTCTGTGTCAAAATAATCCGCAGAACCCACCATTGATAATAATTGTCCGGTTTTCGCATCCATCGAAAACAGCGCGCCGTTGGTGGCTCCGTGAGTTTCTTTACTATATTTAATTTGCTCGGCGACAATTTCTTCCGCCGCCGTTTGTAGTTTTGGATCAATTGTCGTAAATACCTGCAGCCCGCCTTGTTCTATAATGTCTTTTCCGAATTGTTTTTCAAGAAGTGAACGGATATAAAACACAAAATGAGGAGCCCTCATTACTTCTCTGTATTTTGTGAATTCTATGTGCTGAATCTCTGTAACCGCCGCGGAGCGTTCTTCATCGCTAATATCGCCCAATTCTTCCATCCTTTTTAACACCACATCAGCTCTGCCCGGAATATATAGTTTTTGAGTTGGAGAAAATATAATATCGCGACCAACAAGACCCATAGTGTAGTCGGTGTCGCTCAAATCTTGAACGGTTTTTGGAAGTTTATCCGGTGCAATTTGCGAAATTTCACGTTCCAGCTTGGAATATGCGTTTGGACCATATGGCGAATAAAAAGTCGGAGCTTTTGGCATGGCCGCCAAAACTGCGCTTTCTCCAAGCGTTAAATGCTGTGCAGATTTACCAAAATACATTTTTGAAGCCATCTCCGCGCCGTATGCATTGTTACCATAAGGGATGCGGTTCAGATAAAGTTCCAAAATCTTATTTTTGTCATAAGCGCGTTCAAGGCGCACGGCCAAAATCAACTCTTTAAGTTTACGCAGATAAGATCTTGTAGAAGATAGAAAAGCGTTTTTTGCCAATTGCTGGGTTATTGTTGAGCCGCCACGGCTTTTACCTAGACCAAATACTTCATGCAGAACTGCCTTCCCAATGCCCGGCAGGTCAAATCCGCTGTGTTCGTAAAAAGCATCGTCTTCAATGGCAATAGTTGCCTTTTGAAGCAGGGGAGATATTTCGCTGAGTGGCACATATTTGCGATTTTCTTCGCCGTGAATAGTGTGCAAGATCCCACCATCGCGATCAAAAATAATAGTAGACTCAACCCCGGCTAATTGGTCAAAATCGCGTACGTCCGGCAGGCCGATGGACAGTACCGCTACCGCTATTGTAAAAGCAAAAAGGCCTGCCAAAGCCAACCCCACAGCGCTTAACGCCCCAATTATAGCTACACGTTTCCAAAGAGGTTCGCTTTCGTGAGGAATGGCCGACTGAACATGATGCCTGATTTTTTCACGCAAACTTTGCCCGAACTTCATGCGAAGATTAGTATAGCATAAAACAGACGCACCGCCTCCTTGCAGTCTTGTCCTTAGATATCTCAAACGACACATCTTCTTCGAAGAAATACTCTTACCACCCAAAAAGTTTTCCAATATCATCCGGGGTTTCACGCTTGCGAGCCACGGTCACAATGCCGTTCTGAAGCACGATTTTGGCCGGAGAAGAAAGCAAGCAGTGGTGAGAAGCAAAAGCATCTTGATAAGCACCGGTGTCGAGTACGGCGATATATTGAGTATCGCCCGGAGCCAGATCTTCTAGTCGCGGCATGAGTAGATAACCGTCGCTTGCGGTGTATTTATCGTCCGAATCACAGCTCAAGCCCACTAACCACACGCGATGTTTTTTTTGCGCCTGCATATTATTTGCTGGAATGATGTGCCATTTTTGGTGAATTGCCCACGTATCCAAAAGGTCATTCATAAAACTGCCATCCATTACATACCACTGCTTTGCTGTGCCCTGGGCTATTGGTTTGGCAGTCACTATTTTGAAGACTGTAATTTGCGCAGGCGCCACAATGTAGCGACCCCACTCTGCAATTATATTTGGGTGGGGGACATTGTGCTGCTCGCTCAATTCTTTGAGTCCGGTAACGAGTTTGCGGACAACCGATTCAATGCTGTACATCTTCTTTTTCTCATATGGAACGGCAAAACCACCGCCGATATCCATAGTATCAAGCGATGGATTTTTTTCGCGCAGCTTAACGTAAGTTTCAAAGGCTTCACGCAGAACGATGATAATATCTTTCTCAACTTCGATCTGTGAACTTATGTGATAGTGCAGAATTTTTAAATTACGAATTTTTCCGAGCTCCAAAATCTCCTCAGAAGTAAGGCCAAAACGGTCAATCTTCTTATCCCAGTGAGCTTTTACTTTTGATTGCAGATTTATGCGAACGCCAAGCTCGCCCTTATAGTCTTTCAACAAATCCATTTCATTCAAGTCCTCGACGATTGGCACAATTGCGAGTCCGTTATTGCGGAGCTGGTCAATGAGTTGAATATACGCCGGAGTTTTTGGGCCGTTGCACAGCACGCGAATTTTGGAGTGAAAACTTTCGCCCTCCCATAGTTTTTTCACAATCCAAAGTTCGTTGGCGGAGCCTACTTCCAAATGTGCGCCTTCGGCAACAAGCGGCAACACAAATTCTTTATTTTGATTCACCTTCATTGGGTAGTGATAGGTGAATTTGCCCTTGTAGTCGGCCTTCTTTAAATTATCGGCAAAAACTTCTTGCAAATGGCGAAGACGTTCTTCGACAATGAACGGAAAAAAAAGCTCCATGGAAGAACCGAATTTTCGAGCCAGATCAAAGACATTGTATTGGTAGTTGCCCTCGTGAATGATGAGTTCACCGTCGCCGTTGATGTCGAAGTGTTCCGTGTTGAATTCCTTGCGACCGAGCTTCCAAAATTTTTTATAATTCTTCACTTATTTTGCGCGAGCTGCGCGCTAAAAAGGATTACTATCAGGCTGAGCCGTAGAGCGGCAAGCTCAGGCGGATGCCGCCCCAAGCGGGGGCGGCCTAAGCCATGGTTGTCCCGCCACGGCGGGACAACCTTCAGCTTTGTGTATAGCAGGGAATTGTGCTGTGTGCAAGAAAAATGCTCGATTCTGCTATGGCAGCAACTCGATATTGACATCATCAATGTAACCTTCGCCATTTTTGATGATGGCGAGAAGCCGAAAATCTCTGACAAAATTGGCCGGAACGGTGAAGTCGCGGATGTATTGTTTCCAAATGCCGCCAGTTGACGAAAGCGAAACAATTTTCCCCTCAAAGTCACTATTTGACGTGCCAATACCGAGCCTTGGCGTCAAGGCACCGCTTACCAGGTTATAGTAAAAAGTGAGACGATATTTCTTACCAGCTTTCAGTGGGACATCCAACTGCTGAACACCGGCAGTCGCCCTTGTCGTGTTGATGTGCAAGCTCTTTGTCGGACTCTTAGCTCGAACAGCAGATTTTTCCGTCGGCACGGTTGGTACTCCATAATTTCCCCATTCAATCAGGTTGTTCGCCTCCATATTACCGTCCATCACAAGCGTGCGGCTGAAAATCTCCTCAATTACAACATCATCAATGTACGAGTCACTATTGGTACCCTTAATAATTATCCTAAAGTCACTGGCAAAATCGGCCGGAATAGTAAATTCACGCATATACAGCTTCCATGCGTTGTTGGTTGTAGCAAGCTGTATAACCTTCCCCTCGAAGTCTCCGTTCGATGTGCCCCTGCCAAGGTATGGATTCATCACTCCGCTGGAATTGTAGTAGAAGCTAAAACGATAACTCTTATTGGCCTTCACGGGTATTGCCAACTGCTGGATGCCCGCGCTGGTTCCTATTGTGTTTAGATGGATGCTCTTTATCGGACTGTGCGATTTTATCGTTGTCTTTTCGGTCAGCCTTGTTGGTAGACCGTAGCTTCTCCAATCATTCAAATTATTCGCCTCCATATTTCCGTCTTTAACCAATGAAATAGTCGGAATTTCTGTGATTGATACGTTATCTATGTAGCCTTCTCCATTTTTAATTCTAATTATGTCGCGAAAATCACCAGTGAAGCTTGAAGGGACTGTGAAGTCGCGTGTGTATTGTTTCCAAATGCCGCCAGTTGGCAAAAGTGAAACTATCTTACCTTCAAAGTCACCATTTGAGTCGCGAATACCGAGGTTGGTTGCCATGGCTCCACTCAAGAGGTTGTAATAAAAGGTGTATCGGTAGTTCTTGTTCGCTTGAACCGGAATGTTTAGTTGTTGAATACCGGCGTGCATACCCACTGTATTCAGATGAATGCTTTGTTTTGTGCTGTAGGCCGACACCGTTGTCTTTTCCGTCGGCGTGGCCGGCACTGACCAATTTCTCCAGTTGGCCAGATTCGCAAGTTCCATGTCTCCGTCTTTAATCAGGCTTTGCGCCGGCGGGTTTGCAGAAGTTACCGGCCCGACCCAAGCCGCATTTTTGAGTTCGTTGCCGCTGTGATCCACTGCGGTGATGGCGTAATAATATCGGGTGCCAATGGTGGCCGTCGAATCCAAATATCCAATCTGATTGACGTTTGAAATCTGCCCAAGCGCCGCCAAATCCGATACTTTTGCATTCACATCCGTTGTTCTATACACATTAAAATGATCGAAATCACCATCTGCGTTGAGATACTTATCCCATTTTACCGCCGCGGCTCCCGGACGTGTTTCAACTTTTACGTTAGTCGGTAAAGCAGGCTCAATGTAGTCACTGCTTAAATCTGCAGTATTCGCGAATAGCTCTGGATGTAATGAATAGTGAGAATGATAAACGACTGCCAATTCTCCAACGCTGTTTAACGCAATGTCAAATGCGGGAGAGGCGATATTTTGTGTTTCAAGATTGGCACCACTTGGCACTCGCCATAGCCCATTCTTTTTTGTTGTCCACATTAAAACATTGTTCCCATTTTCACCCGGAACCCGATATCTAAAAATGACGTGTGGATCGCCGCTCCTATCAACGACAACTTTTGGCAACATAGAGATATATCCATCCAACACTGGCGTAACTTCACTAGATGCACTCCATGCTGCGCCGTCATAATAATTGTATAAAATGCGATCCCTTCCTTGATAATGCTGGTGAGATACAAGGTTCAGAGAATTCGCCTGTCCAACGGCAAGACTGGTGTTGTCCATGTCTCCTTGCTCAATCGTAACCGGAGCTGCCCACTCATTGCCGTTCTCAACAATGTGCTTCGATGCCATTTCGTTTAAGTTTTGATACACAATGTGTTTGCGCCCGTCAGCGGTGATGGCGATTTTTTGCCAGAATGTTCCTGTTCCGGTATTGATTCTTTGCGTCGGTTCCCAATTCCCATTCACAGCTCTCATTTTGTAGGAAAGCCCATCTTCACCGCTTACCTCGCAACTGGCATTACTTGACGAGCCATCAAGCCATATGAGATGCATATTGCCATCTTCATCTACGGCAATTTCAGGATCACGCGAAAACGTGTTGTTAGAAGAAACATTTTGCGGCTGCGTCCAAGCGTTACCGTCAAAATACATACTATAAATCTCGGCGGCATTCATCGAACAAGCATTAACAGAGACATCCCAAACCAAGAATGGATTATTGTTATTATCAATTTCCATTTTTAAGTCATCTATGCCGTGTTGGCCATTCGCCTGATATATGACAGTTGGTTGCGTCCATGCGCCATCTTGTTTTCTTTCATAAATTAAGAATTCATTGTTCCCAATGACGTACCTATACACAACGTGCAAAACTCCCAAGTGATCGTAGCGTGCGACAACCCTCGTTATATCTCCTCCCGGAGATACCTCGCGCAGATTGGTGATTAATGTCGGCGCGCCCCACGGCTTTTTAAGCGGTGCAGAATTATCCGATATGGTGAACTCTGCGTCACTTTCATCAAACCCTTCGGTAGAATTAAGAGGATCTTCACCCACAACTTTTATTTTAAATTTCCCTTCAAATTCAGAATTGTTGGGAATCGCCAGAGAATACGACCCAGTATTATTAATTTGCCCCCCTGTATCCGGAATAATGGCACGTTCAATATTCGCGGCCTCCAGATAAAGGTTAACTCTTTCCACGTTATTTAATGTTTGAGTATTCCAACTAATTGTTTGCGTAGATCCAAGAGGCCAATTCTCGCCGCCGTTCGGAGCAGTTATTGTAAATCTCGGCGGAGTGCTATCAATGATTGTAAATGGACCCCACTCTTTTTCTGGTGATTCATTGCCTCGGTAGTCACGCAGGACGGCTTTTATTTTATAACCATCGCCATGCAATTCCGCAGGGATATACCATTGATAGGAAACGGTTCTCGCGCCACTCTGTCCGCGTTTGCCTATTCCTATAAAAATCCAGGATTGAGCACTTGGATCCCAATAGTAAAAATCAGCTTCAGCAAGGCCAATATTGTCGGCACCTTCCGCTAATAAAGTTACTTCCGTATTATTTTTGGCCCTAAATATCCAATTATTCTGTATCCAAACATTATCTATGGTTGGCGGCGCTACATCCTCTTTTAAATGCGTAAAAATGCGCACGTTTGCAGTACTCCCGCCAGCAGAAACATA
>CAYHNW010000009.1:0-38172 GCA_964358095.1 uncultured Candidatus Peribacteria bacterium | reverse complement strand
AGATATCGAAACATAAAAACTATATAACACACAGGCATTTAGGATACCGCGTAAAATGTAAATGCCTAATCCGTAACCTGAACACGGTGGCAAAAGAAGAAATACACAAAATCAAATAGAACGTTAAGGAAAGAATGCTGGCAAAGGTACGACTGCATTGGAAACCAAGCCCGTATCTCATCTTCTCCATTTATTAAACGCAGCTCCATTAAACAGCTTTCTCCAAAATGCATTTCTTGTTGTGACATCTTCCCATAGAGGCGTAATAAGAGGGCCACTTTCTGTATCCATAGTAAAAAATTCAATAAGCCTACTTTCTGCTTCTTCCACGGTTATTGGCCGCTCAGGTACTGCCGAGTCCATCGCCTCTGCAACTTTTGCTCCGACTGCTTGTTGAGATGGTACCTTTGCCGCTCGTTGTCCATCCTCATTTTGTAAATCCTCTAGAATTCCTTGAATACGACTCTTAGCGTGCTCTGAACCTTGTAATGGTACTTTTGCCGCTCGTTGTCGATCCTCATTTTGTAAATCTTCTAGAATTCCTTGAATACGACTCTTAGCGTGCTCTAAACCTCGTGATGCCATATTTGTTCTGTTAGACAATAAATCTACTGAAGTTATTATAATATAGCCACCTGAATCGTCAAGTGTGTCTTGTTGCTGTATTATATTGCATAACAACAGTAAATATTGGACTATTATCTGATCATAAGCTATTTTTAGCAACCACTCTATGAGCAATCCAGAAGACGAAGGCAGGTTCCTAAAATCCGTACTATTTGGTGTGCCACAGGGAATAGGGCTTACCAGATCAGAGCAAAACCTAAAGGCATTAACTGAAATATCACAAGGGTTAAGCGGAATGCGAAGGCAATTACAGCCGGCGACATTTCCAACGAGCGCACCGCAGCCTACTTTCTCACAACAAACATCAGTTCAGGTTAACGTCCCAGATATGGCAGGCACACTTTCCCCATATTTGGTTGATCTAAGCCAGCAGCAACAAGCAACAACTGCCGGGATTGGCGCTTTAGCAAAACAAGGTAGAGCCAGCCTAAGATTGCAAGACGAGATGGCAAATCAGTTGGATTATCAATCCAGACAAGGAGATATGCTTGTACAACAAGGCGGTACTGCAACTGCCCAAAGAAACACTATTATTACACAGGAAAATGTCGCAATTGAACAACGAGAAGGCGCTGCGATGCAACGCCAAACAATGATAGAGAATCAATCGAGACTTGCAGTAATGGTGCTGGAGTCATTAGCCGAAAATGGCAGAATCGCTTACGTCCAACGCCAACGGCTTCTCGCAGGACTTTGCGATACACGAGAAGCCATTGAAAAATTAGATGGTGATTTCGTCGATGGAGTAAATCAAATTAGTAATGGCCTTCAAGATTTGCATGCACAGGGTGATGAAGCCTTACAGGAGATGCGAATTCAAACGAATGTGCTGGATTCAATCGCCCAATTAGAATCTCTCGGGCTGGCAGAAGCACAACTTCAGAACCAAAATCTAAGAAGAATAGGTGGTGGCATAGCACAGTTGGTAGCCATAGGGACACAATCAACCGATTTATTAGAAAGACAAAATGTCCATCTATCTAGAATAGTCGGCGGGATCGCCGAACAGTCCGCAATAACGGGAAGAATCGAAGATGGAGTATCACGTGTTGTAGAAACTTTGGAATTAGTCGTATTAACGGCAAATACAATTGCTGCAAAAGTAGGACAAGTTATAGGTATTCTAAAGAATCCTATTAAAGTTAAGGCACATAATTTATGGGAAATAGGCGAACAATGTAGAAAAACTGGAGACTTGTCCCTTGCATTTCATAAATTTGAGGAAAGTTTTAAAGAAGATCCTTCAAACGCACAAAACTATTATTCACTTGCAATGCTTTGCCTAGAATTTGGAGCAATGGATGCCGCCGGCGATTTTTTTAGCACTGGCATAAAATATACGACACAGAATCCCGAACTAGAAACAGTATTTCTAATGCAACTTGGGAAATTGGCTTATATCTCTGGAGATTTTCAAAAAGCAAAATTCTTGTTAGAGAAGGCTCTGGCCACCGACAAAAAGAATATAGATGTTTGGTATGAACTTGCTCTAGTGGAAATGAAATTAAACGATCCAGAAAAGGCAATTTATTATTTAAATAACTTACTAGCTGTGGCACGACGCAAAGCACCTGCTTATATTATGAAGGTTTTTAATGATCCTGCTTTTTCTACAATACTTACTGCTTTAACCCAATAACACCATGAACGACACACATGAACGAGAACCGGCCCAAGAAGTACTTGCTACACGCGAAGGTAAAGGTATGAGCGACGTTGCTTTGGCGTTGCGTGCTGATCGTTTACTCCCAGAGCTAAGAGCTAGAATCACGGACATGGTTGAGCAAATCCAACAATTATTGGCATTTATTGCTCAATGCGAAGAAATAGTTGACAGAGAAGAAGAAGAACCAAAATCAACAGCGTTCCCATACTCGCCGAGGTTCTTCCAAGATTGTGAAGAAGATGATCCCACGAGGGGCGTCGAGTGGCTTAATAGTTATTTCCCATCTATGGATCTCCTCGATAAACCATCCCCCTACATAGAATCTTGCTTGGCAGAACGCGGTTCAACACTAACCAGACTAAAAGAAGAAATGCAAAATGTACGGCGTCGAATTTCAACAATAATACCGCATTGTAATTACGATAGAAATTTCACGAGACATCCCAACGCAGAAGAGATCAGAAAATTTAAAGCTGAACCACATGGTCCGAATGTAGTGCTTGGAGCAGCTATTGAATTGGACTCTAAATTAATAGATCCTGATCTAGTACATGAAAGAGCTCTAATGGAGGAAGTCGGCAAACTAAAAAGAATATATCGAGAACTGCAGAAAAGCGGACAACGTGCCCTGGCAAAATTACAACCGATATTGCAACAACACCAGGAGGCTCTCGATCACTTGGTAAAAGTTCTGGCGGGAGATAATCTTGGCCAGACAAAGCTTGATTTAGCACAAGCTGTATTTGCCGCTGATGAAGGAATAAGTACGACTATTGAATCCGCGGCTGCATCACGTAGCCACCGTTTAATTCCTGAATTAAAACTTCTAATAGCTGATATACGTGAGACTATAGATTATGCTCAAGCATTAGTTAAAGAATGTGAAGGTATATTTCACGATGAGGAGAAAATAGAAGATCCCGCTTTTGTCGTCAGCGAATTAAAAAAAGGATTCCCCGTTGGGACGTTCTTCCCAAAAACCCAAATGCTTGAAAAGCCCACTATAATGTTCGAATCTATTTTTGGAAGTGAGGGAGCCTTTCTTAGTGCCATTAAATATAAAACAGACAGCATAAGACAACAAGTATTCGACGCCCTCCCCGATGTACCTGACTGTAATTTTCTTACACAACAAATGCTAACGGATGGAGTTGTTATAGGAAAACTAAGAATGTTGATGGCGCTTCGTGAAGAAATACATATGGGAGCAAAACACTCTTTAAGTCAACTCAAACAACAGCTCGAACAAGCGCAAAAAGCTATGCAAAAAGTGACAGCTGCTTCAACCTGATGAGGCAAGGGCGCGCGCCTGGTCTTCCACCATGAGTTTCTCCAGAATCGGCTCTATATTTCCCTCCATAAGCCCAGGAAGATTGCTAAAATTCTCGTTTATGCGGTGATCTGTTACGCGATCCTGGGGAAAGTTGTAAGTTCGGATTTTTTCGCTGCGGTCGCCGGAACCGATCTGGCCAAGGCGCGTTTCGCGGCGTTCTTTATCTTGCTGCTCTTTTTGGAAGATATAAAGACGCGAACGCAAAATATCCATCGCTTTTTCGCGGTTTTGAATTTGGCTGCGCTCGTCTTGGCAGGCCACAACCATGCCGCTCGGAATATGTGTAATGCGCACCGCCGATTCTGTTTTATTAACATGCTGACCGCCGGCACCACCAGCACGGAAAGTATCAATTCTCAAATCCTCGGTGCGAATCGTAACATCAATGGCCTCAACTTCCGGCAAAACGGCAACCGTGGCCGTGGAAGTATGCACGCGACCCTTTGCCTCCGTCACCGGAATTCTCTGCACGCGGTGAACACCGCTCTCATATTTTAATTTTCCATACGCGCCCTTGCCACGAACCGCAAAAATAACTTCTTTGTATCCACCGGCCGCGGCCTCACTTTGGCTCAAAAGTTCAGTTTTCCATTTGTGGTTTCCGGCATATCGCATATACATGCGAGACAAATCCCCGGCAAAAAGGGCAGCCTCGTCGCCACCGGCTCCGGCGCGAACTTCCAGAATACAATCCTTTTGATCGTCGGGGTCTCGCGGCAAAAGCTCGAGCCTTATTTTTTCTTCCAGCTCCACCGATTTTGCGCGCCCAGCCAATAATTCCTCTTCCGCCATTTCTTTCATCTCCGGATCTTTCATCAATTCCTCCGCCTCTTTTACCTGCTTTCGCGCAGCCAACCATTCACGATACAAAGAAACTGCGCCCTCGATTTCGCTTTTGCGCTTGCCGCATTTCTTATACTCATTTTGGTTGGAAATTACGGCCATATCGCTCAACTTTAAAAGCAAAGAATCGTATTCTTCCGCCAACTTTTTTAGTTTCTCCCACATAAGTTTGCCCCGCCAGGCGGGGCTGCTAAAAATATATAGTAAATGTGCGGTCTAGGCCAGCCAGATCGGACTGCCAGGCAACGCGGGCGCGGCCAAAATGGCGCTTTATTAATTTTTCCATTCCGTCTTTCTGCGAAAAACCCATTTCGCCGACCAGCCATTTTGGCCGCGCCGCCATTTCTTTTATTTGACCAAACATTTTATCAAAAAGTTCGAATCCCGACGATCCGCCAAAAAGCGCAGTGTGCGGTTCGTGATCCAAAACTTCTTTTTCAACAAAATTATTTTCTTCTAGGCCGATGTAAGGCAAATTCGCCACAATTCCGTTAAAAGCGCGGTCAATAACTTCACCCAAAAGATCGCTTTTTAAAAATTCGATGCGCGATTCAACACCATGAGACTTCGCATTTCGTTTTGCAACAGCAAGCGCATCTTCCGAAATATCCACGGCGAAAAATTTGCCCGCCGGCAAATTTTTCGCCAGCGCAATCGCCAAACACCCCGACCCTGTCCCCACATCGCACAAAAATGGCTCACTCAAGCCCTCACACAACTCAATAGCCTTTTCGGTAACTGCCTCCGTCTCTGGCCGTGGGATCAAAACACACTCATCCACATAAAAATCCAATTTATAAAATTCTCTATGATTTGTAATGTAAGCAAGCGGCACACCGGACGATCTTTGCTTTACACCCTGTTCAAATTTTAAAGCATCCCGGTTTGAGACCGGCATTTCCGGATGCGCAAAAATCTCTTCTCTCCTTTTTTTGAGAATATGAGAAAGCAAAATTTCAGCATCTAAGCTGCCACGCAAAACCTCATTCGCCTTAAAAAGGACATCACGAACGTGCATTTGCTATAGATACTTTTGCTTTTCCCGCTGTGCGCGGTAGTACTCCCTCATTATGGCCTTCTTGCGAATACTCCTCTGTTTGAGGGGCTTTTTATAGTACATCCTCTCCTTTGTAAGAGTGAGAACTCGGCTTCCTTGTACCTTTTTCTGGAATCGGGAGATCAGTTTTTCGTTGGATTCCTTCGGGTTTTTCTTTAGATGAATCATGGGACAGTGAACAGTAAACAGCAAACCGTGCTCCCTGTAAAGGGAATCTAAATATCAAGGTTTTTAACCTTTTTTGCGTGAGTTTGTATAAATTTCTTGCGAGGCGCTACTTCTGAACCCATAAGGGTATCAAATATGGCATCCGCTTGCTCCGCGTCGTCAATGGTCACTCTAAGCATTGTGCGAGTTTCCGGATTCATGGTGGTTTCCCACAATTGTTCCGGATTCATTTCACCAAGACCTTTGTAGCGCTGCATATTGATCTTTTGAGCTGCATCGAATTCTTTTAGAGCCTCTCCCTTCTCGGCTTCGTTGTAAATGTATTTGAGTTTCTTGCCCTGGCTCAGTTTATAAAGCGGTGGTTGAGCAATATAGATATGACCTTTCTCCAGCAAATCCTTAAAGTATCTGTAAAAAAGAGTAAGCAAAAGTGTGCGAATATGGGCGCCGTCCACGTCGGCATCTGTCATGATTATTACGCGATCGTAGCGGAGTCTCTCAATATCAAAAGCCTCGCCGATTCCAACGCCAAGCGCGATGATGAGCGCTTTGATTTCATTGTTCGCAATAATTTTATCTAAGCGTGATTGTTCAACATTCAAAATTTTGCCACGGAGCGGCAGTACCGCCTGAAATCCGCGGTCACGACCTTGTTTTGCCGAACCTCCGGCGGAATCACCCTCAACGATGTAGAGTTCGGAATTTTTTGGATCTCTGGAAGAACAGTCTGCCAACTTGCCAGGCAGAGTCATGCCTTCCAGCGCACCCTTACGAATAACCGAATCACGAGCAGCACGTGCAGCCAACCTGGCACGAGCCGCAAGAGCGGATTTGCCAACAATGGCCTGCGCGTCCTTTGGATTTTCTTCAAGATAAGTCTGGAAGAAATCATTAAACACGGTTTCTACCGCAGTTCTCATTTCTGGATTTCCAAGTTTACTCTTGGTCTGTCCTTCAAACTGGGGATCGCGAACTTTTACCGAGATCACAGCCGTGAGACCTTCTCTCACGTCATCTGAACTCAAATTTTCATCTTTTTCTTTAAGCAATCCGTTTTTGCGAGCGTAATTATTAATTGTGCGAGTGAGCGCAGCACGAAAACCGGTTAAGTGCATACCTCCTTCCGGCGTGTGAATATTATTTGCAAATGTGAAAATATTTTCTTGAAATGCCTGTGTGTATTGAAAAGCAATTTCTATATTTCCCTCCGGTGCATCTTTATCAACCGCTATAACCGCTGAAAGCGGCTCACGGTTCTTATTTAAATGATGAATATACGAAGAAATGCCTCCCTCAAAGTAAAATTTATATTTGTCGTTAGTGCGTTCATCAATTATAGAAATCGTCACACCTTTTGTGAGGTACGCCTGCTGGCGCATCCTGTTTAAAATCGTCTGCAAATTAAATTCGGCATTAGCCACAAATATCTTCGCCTCTGGATGAAACGTGATTTTGGTTCCGGTTTTATCGGTCTTACCTGTGACTTTTACCGACCCCTGAGGATCGCCGCAGGAATATTCCTGTGCGTAAACTTTTCCATCGCGGTAAACTTCGGCCTTCAGATAGTCGGAAAGTGCGTTAACTACGGAAACACCAACGCCATGGAGACCGCCAGAAACTTTATAACCGCCTTCTTCTCCAAATTTACCGCCGGCGTGGAGAATCGTTAAAACCGTTTCTAGAGCCGATTTTCCGGTTTTTTTGTGCTTTTCAACCGGAATGCCGCGTCCGTCATCTTCAACAGATAAATTCCCATTCTTATATATAATTACTTCTATATTCTTGCAAAAACCACCCATCGCCTCGTCAATGGAGTTATCCACAACTTCCCAAACGAGGTGATGATAACCGGCGACATCCGTGGTGCCGATATACATGCCGGGTCTGCGGCGGACAGCGGAAAGCCCTTCCAAAACCTGAATATTCTCTGCTGTATAGCCTGAATTTGCTTTTGTAGCCATAAGAAAAATTACCTCACGGAGTTTAGCACAAGTGGTTGTTAATGGAAAAGGTTTTTTTGAACGATTACTTGGCCGGATTCCCCTCCCGAAGCATCTTCTTCATTTCATCTTCTTTTTGTTTTTCAAACATTGCCTGCTTAAAGATTTGCTGAACTTTTATCGGCAAATCACGCAGGGCAAATTCATCGTTCACCGGCACTTCGCCCGAGACCGTATTAACCTTCAAATTGGTCACAAGACTGATCTTTTGAGACACATCAAACGAGAAGAAAATGGCATCCGTGCCTTTGCCAAGCAAAGCTAGCCTCACATGAATTACCCCATCGTCAATATTCTCCAATCCGATGTATTTATCTTCTACCGATACATCTATTTTTTGCAATTCCTCAAGGAGCGTTGATTTTGAAACTTTTTCGAGTACCGACTGTGGAGAAGGCATCTCCATCAGGGATTCCGCTGAAGCGCCCTGTGGAAGCTCCAATTTGCCCATTTTAACCAATAAAAGCCTCCCCAGATTTACCAACCTCACGGCATTTGGAATTCTCTCTCCCTCGATAGCAAGCTCACTAAAAACTTTTCTAACCGTGTCGTAGATTCCTATAAAATTTTTGCCTTCCAATTTTGCGCCGACGACTCTCACGTTATTGTCATCTTCAGCCTCCGGCAAAAGAATTCTAACATCCGATATGCCGGTTCCGCTAAAATCGTCAGCTACGATTCCAGCCAGTTCTTCACGTCTGAATGGTGAAATTTTGACGCCGCCACCGGCTTTGGCAAGAAGTTCCGCTACTTGTTTTGCTTCGCTTATTCGCGATGTGAATTGTTTAAAGTTCTCATCAAAACTACCACGTAAGTTCTCTGCATTTTCGGAGCGCAAGAAGGTAATAAACGGGGACAGTGCGGCCATCTGATCGTCAAAGTAAGAGAGCACTGCCGTGCCGGAGAAAGCAGGCTTAATCTCATCAATTTGATTCGCTACAAAAAGCGCAGCACCCCGCGCTTCGTTAAATGGCATCCCTCCAGTATCCATCATCTTTTTCAGAACCATCATACGTTTTATTTTTTCACTAATGAAAAACTGCCGTTGATCGTTGGCTTCCTCTTTACTGGAAATTAAACTTATATTGGAGGCTTCATAAAGCGCCGCGATTCTCAAAAATTCTTCGCGAAGCAATTCCGATCTTCTGTCCAAAAAATCATTAAATTGAATGTACTGGAAAAACAATCCATCTTTTAGATCCTGATTTTTGATTTTGTTGATGTTTGACTGAACTAAATTGCCGAAACGCGTTAGCGCCGCAACCGTCCTAGCTTTGACCTCATCGCCCCCTCCTTCGGCGGCGGTATCAAGTACCTCGATAGTAAAAGAGGTAATCAACTTCAGTGCAACATTAGACCCCGATGATAATTCAACGTCAACGAGCGCCCTTTTGGCCATAAAAAAAACGTCGCTCGGCATTGCAAACGAATAACGATTCAAACGATTGAAGAATGCCTCATTCCACTCATCCATCGGCATAGATTTAGCGAGTTCTTTCCACGCATCTATTCTTTTCTTTGCCAATGCTTCGTTCCCAACAAGTAACGCATACATCGCAGAATCAAAGTAATCCATGACGGCACTTATTTCTTTTTGATTTCGTTTAGTGGAATCAAATGTTAATACTCTGCCGGTTGCCCTCAAAGCCCCGTTTAACTTGAACAAAAGCGACTCATCATTTGAACTGAGCCGCTGACCTTCGTTTCTAATTGTCTGTTTCATTTTATTCTCATAATCAACCGCAAATTTCGCATCATCGCTCATGTTTACGCTTACCCATTCATCCGGTTCCTGCGCCTCGTAAAACGGAAATTCTTTTGAGAGTTTTGCATATCTCAACTTGGAAATAGTTTCTCCAATGGATTTTATCTTTGCCTCGGAGATTTCCATTTCGCGGCTTTCCGGCAATATCAGCGCATTCTTCAAAAAACTCACTTCAACGCCATGACGCACGGCTCTTATGCCCAATGAATCATCAAAATATTTAACGTCAAAAATACCTGGATCATTGGCAATCTTAATAACCGAAGTACTAACTTCAACCGTCCTCGCAGAGTTTATGCTGTTCACCCAGAAACGCCCTTTCTTAAGTTCCAAATTGATCCCCCTCGAATATTCTTCACCAGGAGAAAAGGATAAATCCGCCAAGCTACCTTTATCGAAACGCACCAAAACATTGCCCTTTATAAGCAAAACCGTTCGCTTTTCTTTACCGGAATCAATAACATACGAACTGGCATCTCTTACAAATTGGGCATCGCTCCCCTTCTCAACAACCTCTATATCCGGGATCTCTGGCTTTTCGTCCGCAGCGTTCAATTTCCCGTCCAAAAAGACAGTTCCAAAGACCAGTCCAATAGATACCAGTGAAATCAATATTTTCTTTGTCAGATCTTTCATTTTTATGGTTAAATTTAATCTATAAATTATACTACTAATCTGTCGAGGCGTCAATTGTTGCGGGGGGCTGATCAAGCATGTAGTATTTCGTAGTTATGAAAAAAACATCCTTACTCCTAATCACCGTGATGCTGGTTTTGCTTGATCTATCAAGCGTAAACGCATCTTTCTCTGATGTGCCAGAGGGACACAAATACTCGTCGGACATACAATATCTGCAACAATTTGGGCTCGTTCAAGACACCCGATTTAAGCCAGATACAACCATTACAAAGGGGGAATTCGCCAAATGGCTCCTCAAGAGCTCCGGTTTTAACGGTGAAGGCTACATACCTAGGATAAAAAAGCGTTTCGTAGACGTTAAATACCAAGAGAACACCTACGCCCCATACATATATAAGTTGCTAGAATTGGGCATAGTTGAGGCGGATAAAGGTAAACTTTCTTATTTTCACCCAAAGGATGAAATCAAACGCATAGATGCATTGAACTGGATGTTTCAAGTTGGCGGCGTACCGGTTCCAAAGATTTTTGACGCAGCGGCATTTGAGGCGACGGATGTGACTGCCAATTCAAGGATAGCTCCGGTTGTTGCAAAAGCTTTACAGCTAGGTGTCGTAAATCCTGGAAAAGTTAGTCCGTATAAAAAACTCAAGAGAGGCGAAGCTGCTCACTTTATAAAAGTTGGAAAAAGTGCCGCTCCAAATCTCACCGTCACCATAATGCCATCCATGAGTTCGGATATCATAGAGAACCAAAAATTCGATATTCTGGCCGGCGCATGGAATAGAATTTTCTCAAACTATTTGCACAGCAAGGATCTGGACAAAGACAAATTGATGTATGGCGCTATAGAAGGGATGGTCAAAGAACTCGGCGACAAATACAGTGATTTTGAACGTCCGGGAGACAATTCTCTGACGGAATCTTTGAGCGGCGAAGTCGAGGGCATAGGAGCCGTGTTGCAAATGAAAGATGATATGCCGATTGTGGTGGCTCCGATACCGGATTCCCCAGCCGAAAAAGCGGGACTCTTGCCAAATGACATAATCACAAAAGTTGATGATGTGGATATAAAAGGTATGACTCTGTCTGCCGTAGTTACTCGCATCAAAGGTAAGAGAGATACCCGGGTGAAGATTACATTAACTCGTGGAGAAAAAACTCTGGAATTCACCATAACTCGCGCAATAGTAAAAATCGTGTCAACCAGCGAAGAACGCACAAATGACAATATTTCGATTATTAGCATCAATAATTTTGGCGAGAATACAACTTCTGAACTAGCAAAGATCATCGGCAAATTTGCTCAAAACCAGCCAAAGGGAATCGTTATAGATCTGCGAAATAATCCGGGTGGATATTTGGATGTTGCAGTTGAGGTTGCCGGATATTTCGTAAAAAGCGGAGACAAAGTCACCGGAGTTAGATATTCGGACAGAGAAGAAACTATGAATTCCTCCGGCAGCGGAGAGCTGGCAAATTACAAAATAATCACGATAATAAACGCCGGCAGCGCTTCTGCTTCAGAGATATTGGCCGGTGCTTTGCAAGACTATGGCATTTCTAAAATTATCGGCGAAAAATCATTTGGGAAAGGAACCGTGCAGGAAATTTCGAGTTTTAGCGACGAATCAAATTTAAAAATCACGGTTGCCGAATGGTTGACGCCAAAGGGACATTCCATAGACAAAAATGGCATCACTCCAAACCTTGAAGTTAAACTGACCGACGAAGATCGCACGGCAAAACGCGATCCCCAATTGGATGAGGCGCTTGCGGAACTACGAAAGTAAAACCTCTTTTTTCTACGTGATATAATTCTCTCAATTATGAGCAAAGAAACAAAGGCGCACGCCGGATTCACACTGCCTGAGCTTTTAATATCTACCACGATTTACCTAAAAAATTTAATCTTCTTGCATAAGCATGTGATACTCCAACCAACTTCTTCATTACTTCAGCTTCGCCGCATCTTCCTGCTGTTTCTGCAGAATCTGCTCGGGGTTTGTAGTCACCAACTTATCTTCCGAAAATGAGGCGATAATTTGAATTGCCACGTGCTTTAAGCCGGCAAAGAAAAGCCCCTGACCGACTCCGGAATTTAGCAACATATATTTTTCGCCCTCCGTGAGATTAAATATTTTTGCGAGTGACTCCATCGCCGACGGCGCCTGTTTGAGCAACAGCTGCAAAGAGGAGTTTGTAATTATCGGCTTACCAAAGCCGTTATCTACGAAGTCCTCCACGTCTTGCGTAATAGTTGTGACACCGAGGTAATATTTTCGAGCGCGCTTCACAAGACCAAACAAAAACTTGGCACTGTCCTCGTGCTGCATAATTGACCATGCCTCATCTATCACGAGTATTCTCTTTTTCATTTCAGCTCTAACTCGCGTCCAAATATAATTCAAAATTATGTACATGGCGATTGGACGCAGCGCGTCTTCCAAATCGCGTATTGAAAACACCATAAGTCCGCTGCTTAAATCCACGTTCGTCGGTTTATTAAAAATTCCGCCGTACGTGCCGGTCGTAAATTTCTGCAAACGCTGAGCGAGTGACTGCGCACCTTCCATCGAACCAAGCACCGACTCCAAATCTTCCATTGTCGGCGGCGTTTTATCGGAAGGATCAACTATATTCATCGTAATTCCCTTAACCGCGTAAACGTCATTTAATGCTTTATCCAAGAGCGATTCCTCTACTGGTGTCATTTGCCCAAGCATAATTTTCAGCAAACCTTGCAGGTTAATAATATTGCTGCGGAGCAAATCTCCCGGCTGCACATCTTCGTCTCTCAAAGGTTTTGGTAAATCAAAAGGATTGATGCGCCTGTCTGAGGTAAGTGAAACTCTCAAATAAGTTCCGCCAACGGTTTGGCACAAATTCTCATATTCATTTTCCGGATCAACGATTATAACGTCCGTGCCAAGCATCAAACTTCGCAAAACTTCCAATTTAACAGCGTAAGATTTTCCGGCGCCTGACTTGGCAAAAACTACGGAATTGGCATTTTCAAGAGTGAATCTATCAAAAATTATCAAACTGTCGTTGTGCCTGTTTAAGCCATAAAGTATGCCATCGTTGCCTGTTAAACTTGCTGACGTGAACGGAAAAGTAGAAGACAGCGGCGAAGTGTTCATATTGCGCACAACTTCCAATTCGTCCAAACAAAGCGGAGTTGTGGAATTAAAAGCCTGCTCGGCCTGCAATTCCGCACTGCGAGTTAGGATTAATTTTCCTCCAAGCAAACTTTCAATTTGCTTTGTAATTTTCTTAAGTCCTTTTTCTGATTTAGCATAAACCGTCAAATACATTGCGAATTGGAAAAATTTCTCTTGCCCGCGCTGCAATTCCGTTCGCAGCTGTTCGGCATCTTGCAATGCAGTTTCAATACCGGGATCGCGCACGTTTCCCTTTTCGGTATCCATGCGAATTGTGGACTGCATCTGCGCCACCTTTCTGCGTAAAGTTTTCATTATTGCGGACGAATCAATCGGATAAATAAAATGAGTCACGTCCATCGTTGCATCAAAATTCACCAGCGGACTCATCCAGTTGGTATCCAAGTAACGCGGATATGTAAAAACAAACATGCTCTTGGCGTACATTCCCGAAAGTTTGATTTTATCGAACTCAACATCCATGGACGACGGCGCGATTAAATCTCTAATACTCGCCAAACCTTCTTGGAAAATTTTTTCGGCCTGTAAAATCTCATTGCGTTCTTGCGTGCTCAATTTTTCGCCGGAAGTCACTGCTTCGTTAATTACTTTTCCAGCTTGCTCGCCGGCTTGTTGTTTTTCTGATTTGGCTTTGTTTACCGCCACATGAGACTCCCACTGATCTTTGAGAGATTGCAAAAACCCCTTCTTCTCAGATTCAGGAACCGGCTGTGGACTCGGTGCTCCCGCCGGAATTCCCGTTGGAACAGTTGAAGTCGCCGGAACCGAAGCCACAGGTTGATGAACCGGTTCTGCCACAACTAAATTGGCCTGCGCAGGCATCACCTGCCCCGCGCCATTATTTGGCATCGGCACAGCAGGTGCGGTTTGGGTTCCCGAAACTGGAGTTTGTTCAGGCATAATTTAAATCAATAAATTATACCAGAAAAAGTCGTCCTTGAGAAGGATATTCGTCCAGATTTGATCAATCTGTCCCAGAGGTGCTGATTGGGCATATTTCTAGCTTACGTCAAGAGGAGCTGCCGTTTTTGTGAGATGGCTTACAAAATTGGGTGGCATTTTCTCAGAAAAAAATATAAATTCTGTGAGGTATTTTTTATCAAATACAATATGCCTAGAAAAACTAAAATTGTTAAAAAGAAAGCGGCCAAGAAGATTACAATCAAAAAAGAAAAAGAGACGAAGAAGAAGTTGGAACCGGCACAGATCGAAATCGCGCCGGAAGAAATTGCGCCGACAGAAACCATGGCGATTTCTTCAGATAAAAATCCACCAACGGAGAATCCACCACTTCCGGCCGCGGGCATGGGAGAAAATTTCCCACCGCGCGATGTAAGCCGCGAAATGGAGGAAAGCTATTTGGATTACGCTATGAGCGTGATCGTTTCTCGCGCACTTCCGGATGTTCGTGACGGTCTCAAGCCGGTTCATCGCAGAATTTTATACGCCATGCACGAACTCGGACTTTCTTCCGGCGCAAAATTCCGAAAATCCGCAGCCGTGGTTGGTGACGTTTTGGGTAAGTATCACCCACATGGCGACAGTGCGGTTTATGATTCCATGGTTCGTATGGCGCAGGATTTTGCCATGAGATATAGGCTTGTGAACGGCCAAGGTAACTTTGGTTCGATAGATGGCGACTCCGCAGCAGCCATGCGTTACACGGAAGCAAAAATGGAAAAAATTGCAGAAGAATTGATGGCGGACATTGAAAAACAAACTGTGGATTTTCGTGATAACTACGATGGCACCCGCAAAGAACCGGAAGTTTTGCCGGCAAAAATTCCTCAACTATTGCTCAATGGCGTGTCCGGCATTGCCGTTGGTATGGCAACTTCAATTCCGCCTCACAACTTGAATGAAACGGTGGATGCCGTGGTTCACTTGGCCGACAATCCGGAAGCAACAATTGACGATTTGATGGAATTTATCAAAGGTCCGGACTTCCCTACCAATGGCATTATCTATGATAAGAACGCCATTAAAGCCATGTACACAAACGGCCGCGGCGGCGTTGTTATTCGTGCTAAAGCAGAAATAGTCGAAAGAAAAAATGGACGTTTCGATATTGAAATTACAGAAATCCCATATCAAGTTAACAAGTCGGTTCTGGTTACAAAAATTGCCGACCTCGTGCGTGAGAAAAAAATCGTCGGCATTTCCGATCTCCGCGATCAGTCCAATCGTGAGGGCATCGAAATCATGATTGAATTAAAAAGGGACGCTTATCCAAAGAAAATCCTGAACCAGCTCTTCAAAATGACGGACATGCAGACCACGTTCAACATGAACATGATCGCGCTTGTTGATGGCATCCAACCAAGGTTACTCAACCTAAAACAAGTTTTGGAATATTTCATTGCGCACAGAAAAATTACAATTACGCGCCGGACACAGTACGAACTAAAAGTTGCCAAGGACAGAGCTCATATTTTGGAAGGTTTATGCACGGCTCTAGACCATATTGACGCTGTAATTAAGGTGATTAAAGAATCAAAGACAAAAGAAGAGGCTCATGCTTCTTTAATGAAGAAATTCAAGCTCAGCGAGTTGCAGGCTACCGCAATTTTGGAGATGAGACTGCAAACATTGGCCGGCTTGGAACGCAAAAAAATAAATGATGAGTTGAAGGAAAAACTGGAGTTAATCAAACACCTCGAAGGTATTTTGAAAGACCCTAAAAAGATTTTAAAAATAATGAAAGATGAGTTGGCCGACATCAAAACTCGCTTTGGCGATGAAAGAAAGACGAAAGTTATGGCTCACGCCGTTGGTGAAATTTCCAACAAAGACACTATCCCGAACGAACCGATGGTTGTGGCATTGACTCGTGAAAATTACATCAAACGTTTGCCTCCGAACACATTCCGCGCACAGCACCGCGGCGGCAAAGGTGTAATCGGAATGACTACAAAAGAAGATGATGAAATAAAGATAATTTGCCACACAAAGAATCACGAAGATATCTTGTTTTTCACAAACAAAGGCAGGGTGTTCAAACTTCCGGTTTATGAAATTCCTCAAGCGGCTCGCACTGCAAAAGGCCAGGCGATTGTGAATTTATTGCAACTTCAGGACAATGAATTTGTTTCTTCCATGTTGAATGTTTCGGAGAAATTCACCGGACAATTTTTATTCATGGCGACTCGCGGCGGTACTGTCAAAAAAACTCCGGTAACCGACTTTGAGAATGTGCGCCGCAGCGGACTCATAGCTATAAAACTGCGTGACAATGACTCTTTGGAATGGGTGAAAGAAACCAACAAGGGCGATCAGATTTTTATGGCAACGTCGCTAGGCAAGAGCATTCGCTTTGATCAAGAAGAAGCGAGACCAATGGGCAGACCAAGCATGGGTGTTCGCGGCATAAGGCTTCAGCCAAAAGACATTTGCGTTGAAATGGACGTCGTCCACAATCCAAACGAGGCGGAAGTTCTGATTGTCATGGAGAACGGGCTTGGAAAATCCACCAAAATCACAAACTACAGACTTCAGGGTCGCGGAGGAAGCGGTGTAAAAACGGCCAAAGTAACTCCAAAGACCGGCAAAGTGATAGGCGCAAAAGTTTTTGATGACAAAGCCAACGCAGACATTATGATGGTCTCAAAGCATGGACAAACCATTCGCTTGAATTTAAAAGACATTCCGTCACAAGGCCGCGCCACTCAAGGCGTTTACTTGATGCGCATGGACAAAGGAGACTTCGTTGCATCGGTTTCTCTATTCACAATTATTTTAGAAGAAGAACCGGCCGAAGTTGAACGAGGAAAAAACCCGATCGCAAAAAAAGCCGCAGATACAGGGGCAAAAAAACAGGCCGCATTGCTATAAAAAAATGTTATAATTCCCACCGTGAAAAGATTTGTACTTTCAGTATTGGCCACGGTGGTTTTTGTTACGGCTCAGACGGCTCTGGCTGCAGGATCCGATGATTTGGTTCTTTCTCCCGCAAGCGTGCGTTTCTCTACAGAAACCGTTTTGGAAGGCAGATCTGTAAAGATTTACGCAACCGTTACGAGCTCCAGCCAAAAAGATCTGCTTGGAGTCGTTAGATTCTTTGATGAAAAAGAAGAAATCTCCGGAGATCAGCCTGTTTCTGTGCTGGCTGGCAAGAGCGACGATGTGTTTGTTGAATGGAAACCGCACGAGCTCGGCAAACACAATATAAGGATTCAGCTAATCCCCTTCGAGAATTCCTCCGACAATTTGGCCAATAATACAGTCGAAAAAACTATTACAGTGTTGGCGGATAGTGATCGTGACGGCATTCCAAATATAAGTGATCCGGATGACGACAATGACGGGCACACGGACGACCAAGATGCCTTCCCTTTAGATAAGGGGGAATGGACAGACAGCGACGGAGACGGCGCGGGCGATAACAAGGACACCGATGACGATAATGACGGTGTGCCAGACCCCACCGACGCGTGCCCGCTGGATCCGACGGAAAGTGTGGACAGCGACAAAGACGGCATATGTGATAATGCCGATCCTGACGATGATAATGACGGAGTGCTCGACGTTGATGAAATTAAAAACGAAACCAACCCAAAAAATCCGGATACCGACGGTGACGGCATAAACGACAAAGAGGATGTTTGGCCACTGGATCCATTAAAGGGGCGTGATTATGACAAAGATGGACTCGCAGACTCCACCGATCCGGATGCAGACAACGATGGCATTCCAAAAACGGAAGACGTAAATGACGCAAACATTGGCCCGGTCATAACAATTACGACCGACAATAAACCTCTTAGTCTCATTACTGCCCCAAATGAGCCACTGGAATTTGAATCAACTCAATCCACCGATCCTGACGGAAAAGTGGTGTCGGCCGAATGGACAGTTGATGGCAAAAAAACACCCGGCCAAAAACTAAATCTAAAATTAACTTCATCAGGTTTTAAAAAGATAACCCTTCGCCTCACAGACGATAAAGGCGAGTCTAGAGAGAAAACTTTCACGGTTTTTGCCATTCATCCGGTCATGAGATGGATCGCCATCACCTTACTTTTCCTTATTTTTATTCTTGCAATATTCTTAGCATTCTCGTATAGTAAACGCCGCGAATCCCGGTGGGAAGCCATAGAAGAAGGCTTTAAAACCATCTTGAAGTTCCTTCCTAGACCTAAGAAAATTAACAAGAAATAACTTATGAAAACCGACATTCATCCAAAGTATTTTGCTTCAGCGGAAATCAAGTGTTCATGCGGACATGTAATAGTCGTTGGATCCACAAAAGAAAGCATGAAAACTGAACTTTGTTCCAAGTGCCATCCTTTTTACACGGGTCAACAAAAATTGGTAGATACGGCAGGTCGTGTAGATAAGTTTATGGAAAAGACAAAGAGATCAAAGACCCTCAAGGATGCTGAAGTTGCTCGCAACGAAGCTAAGAAGAAAAAGCCTGAAGTTTATAAAGAGAAAGAGATTCCAGTAGAAGTTTTGCAAAAATCCGGAGGCATGCCGGAACAACCAAAGGGAAAATGGGAAGGTCCGGTTGGCGACACTCCGGCAGAGGAAGTTGCAAAGGACGCAGTCGCAGAAGCGGTCGCAGCCAAGAAGACAAAGGCAAAAGCTACCAAAAAGGCTCCTGCTGCTAAAAAGACTGCGAAGAAAAAATAGCTCACGGCTACCTCTTCATCCCTAATTTATGAATACCATTGGAAAGCTTTTCCGAGTCACAACATTCGGAGAGTCTCACGGTTTGGCTTTAGGCTGCGTTGTGGATGGTTGTCCATCGGGAATTTTGCTTAGCGAGAAGGATATTCAAAGTGAACTCGATCGTCGCAAGCCGGGTCAATTACCTGTTACAACGTCGCGTGCCGAATCTGATAAAGTAAAAATTCTATCGGGTGTTTTTGAAGGAAAAACGCTCGGGACTCCAATTGCGATGATAGTAGAGAATGAAGATTGCCGCGGATGTGATTATGAAAAATTGAAGGATGTTTTTAGACCTGGGCATGCTGATTTTACATGGGAGACCAAATATGGTTTTCGCGATTACCGCGGCGGTGGGCGGCAATCCGGGCGTGAAACGGTGGCACGAGTAATGGCAGGCGCAGTTGCAAAGAAGATTTTGGCAGCACACAAAATTGAAATTTTGGCATGCGCCACCGAGATTGGCGGCATCAGTGGCGATCCAAAAGAAATGGCGGCAGTAATCGAGCGCGCAAAGAGCGAAGGCGATTCCGTTGGCGGAATTGTGGAAATAGTAATAAAAGGTGCGCCGGCAGGCCTTGGCGAGCCGGTTTTTGGAAAATTGAGCGCAGATTTGGCACACGCACTTATCTCTATTCCGGCAGTAAAAGGAATTGAGTTTGGGAGCGGATTTGAAGCCGCAACAAAAAAAGGCTCTGAGCAAAATGATCCGATGCACATGGAAAAGGGCAAAATTGTATTTGATAAAAATGACGCTGGCGGACTACTTGGTGGGATTTCTACCGGCCAAGACATTGTTATGCGCATAGTGGTGAAGCCAACTTCCAGCATCTCAAAACCTCAAGAAACCGTCACAAAAGACGGTAAAAACACAAAAATACAGGTTACAGGCCGTCATGATCCCTGCATTGTTCCGCGAATTGTACCTGTTGCGGAAAGCATGGCAGCTATAGTGATTGCGGATCACCTCCTCCTTAATTTGCATGTTTGAATTTAATATTACCGCTAAAGACAAAGGCGCTCGCACCGGTGTTTTTAAAACTCCGCATGGAGAAATCCACACGCCGGTTTTTATGCCGTGCGGCACAAAAGGCGCTGTAAAAACCTTAACGCCGGACGAGTTAAAATCTCTCGGATGCGAAATAATTTTGGGAAACACTTTTCATTTAATGCTGAGACCCGGAGCTGAATTGGTAAGTAGCATGGGAGGCCTTCACAAATGGATTTCTTGGGATCGTCCGATGCTTACGGATTCCGGCGGTTTTCAAGTTTTTTCGCTTAGCGAACTGCGAAAAATTGACGACACCGGCGTGACTTTTAAATCCCCAATAGACGGCAGTTCACATTTTTTGAGCCCGGAAGAATCAATTAAAATTCAGGAAAAACTCGGCGCAGACGTAATTATGGCGTTTGATGAATGTCCGCCTGCCACCGCAGATAAAGATTGTGTCCGCAAGGCAGTCGAGCGCACACACAAATGGGCAATTCGCTCAATTAAAGCGCACACACGCGCAGACCAAGCTCTTTTTCCAATTGTGCAAGGTGGAATTTACCAAGATTTGCGCACGGAATCCGCAAAATTTATTGCGGGATTGGACTGCAAAGGAATTGCCATTGGAGGCGTTGCAGTGGGAGAAACAAAAGCCGAGATGATGCAAGCGGTAGAAACGGTTATGCCGTTTCTGCCCGAAACTCGTCCTCGATATTTAATGGGGGTCGGAGAACCCGACGATTTACTCAATGCCGTAGCCCGTGGTGTGGATATGTTCGACTGCGTTTTGCCAACTCGCCTGGCTCGCCACGGAAGTTTTTGGACGCTTGAAGGCAGATTCGGAATTGATAAAAGTGAGTTCCAGAAATCGAGCGAACCTTTGCAAAGTGGCTGCGCTTGCTACACTTGCCGGCATTTTTCAAAAAGTTATCTGCGGCATTTAATGCTTGAGAAAGAGATCTTGGGGCATCGGCTCCTCACAATTCACAACTTGCATTTCTTGCTGGATTTAATGCGTCAAATAAGGGAAAATATTGCACGCGGGACGCTTGAGTCCTTCAGCAAAAATTTCTTATCAACTTTCAATGCCAGGAAATAAAAATCCACTTACAAATTTTTTCTTTGAACTGGGCATGATGAAAAAAATTGCCCACAGCGGCACAAAGTTCGCCGGTGTTCGTCATCCCGATACGCTCGGCGAACACACATGCCGGGCGGCACAAATCGGCTTTTGCCTTGCCGCAACTCAAAATGCAAATGCAGAGAAAGTCGCAACCATGTGCCTAATGCACGACATTGGTGAAATTCGCATTGGAGACGCTCACAAAATTGCACAAAGATATTTAGATATTAGACCGGCAGAAATGCGTGCAGTGCAGGAACAAACAGAAGATTTACCGCGTCCGCTGCGCGAAAGAATTCGCGGAGTATTTCAAGAATTTTCGGAACAAAAAACGCCGGAATCAAAAATAGCGCGTGATGCGGATCTTCTTGAAACAATTCTCCAGGCAAAAGAATATTTGGATACAGGCCACAAAGCCGCGAAACGTTGGCTTTCAAACGGCAGTAAACACCTAAGAACAGACTTGGCCAAAAAATTATTTGCGGAAATTAAAAAAACGCAGTTCACCGATTGGTGGGATCACTTAAATTAATTCTATGATTGCATATTTAGAAGGACAGGTACTGGCAAAGCAAGAGAGAGGCATTGTACTAAACGTTTCTGGCGTTGGATACCTAATTTATGTCACGCGCGGACTTTTAGAAAAAACAAAAATCGGCCAGGATTTGGCTTTTTACATCCACACAAATGTACGTGAAGACGATATCTCGCTATATGGATTTTTGTCGCAAGAAGAATGGCAGTTTTTCAAATTGCTACTTACGGTTTCAGGCGTTGGTCCAAAATCTGCGCTAGAAATAATGAACGCACCAATGGACAAAGTAAAAAATGCGATAGCAACCAAAGAAGTTGCATTTTTGACGCAGATACAAGGAATAGGCCGCAAAACGGCGGAACGCATAATCGTAGACCTCCAAGGCAAGGTAAAAGAACAAGTACTCGAGGACGGCGCAGGACAGGGCGCGCCAGCTCGCGGAGAAGAAATTGTGCAAGCACTCATTTCTTTGGGCTATCACAGACAGCAGGTTGTGCAAGGACTCAAGAAAGTGCCTTCCGAAATCGAGAACGAAGAAACAATTATCAAATATTTCCTACAAAACATTTAAGGTTCCTAATATGCCGCAAAATTTAACAAGCAAATTCGAAACATATAGAAACAATGTTCTAAAAATGCCGTTTGCCAACCTGCCATGGGCAGACATGTCGGCTCTAAAAAGCCTTAGAATCGGTAAAAAATTTAAAAACATCGTAGTTGTTGGAATGGGCGGGTCTAGCCTGGGCGCAAAGGCGATTTCCGCTGTGCTTAAAAATTCAAAAATGATTTTTCTGGATAACGTGGATCCGGATTTCGTACATCAAGTTTTAAAAGAAATTACGTCGAATAAAACTTTGTTCGTACTCATCAGCAAATCTGGCGAGACACTGGAAACTTTATCTCTTGCTCCCCTGCTCTTTGCAAAAATTAAACCGCCGCATAATTACTTGGTAATAACGGACGATGCATCAAGCCCTCTTGGACTTCTGGCTAAGAGAAATAAAATCCCGCTTTTTATATCTCCGGCAGACGTAGCTGGTAGATTTTCTGCGCTCTCCATCGTGGGGCTTCTGCCTTGCGCCCTTGCTGGAATTCCAATTTCAAGAATACTGGAAGGCGCTAGAAAAACTCCATGGAAACAATCTTTTAGATTGGCATGCGAGCAAGTTCTTCAATTCAAAAAAGGCAAACGCATCACGGTGATATTTCCCTACTGCGAACTACTAAACAAATTCGCCGACTGGTACATTCAACTTCTTTCAGAAAGTATAGGCAAGACGCGCTTAATTGGAATTACACCGGTAAAAGCGATCGGCGTAAAAGACCAACATTCGCAACTTCAGCTCTTTTTGGATGGACCTGACGACAAATTTTTCATTCTAATAAAGGTGAAATACACAGAACATGATTCAAAAATTCCGGGTACTAATATGACTCTTAAAAAACTTTTTGATGCGGAATACGAAGGCGTTAAAAGTGCATTTTTAAAAAAGAAAAAACCGTTTTGGGAAATTGGGATGCCGGAAATTTCGCCGGAAACCGTCGGCGAACTTCTATTTTTCTTTGAGCTCCAAATTGCGTTTCTTGGCTTGCTATTAAAGGTAAATACATTTAATCAGCCGGCTGTGGAACTCTCAAAGAAAATCACAAAATCGCTTCTCAAATAAATTGATAAAAGTAAAAGTTGTGTTGTTAGTCGCGAACAACTACCATCGTTTTCCTTTTTGCAAAGCCCTTACGGCACTCCACTCGAAAACGCTCACGGTAATTTGACTACAGCACAAGAACTGGTACTATGAATAGGTAAAATATAACTCAAACATTTTATGATCCAAGACATTTCGCCGATAGTTGCCACCCTTCTGGAAGTTAAGGATCTTATAAACAACCTCTTGATACTTTTATCTCCAAAAGAAAAACACATAATTGAAAATCGCTACTGCTTAAATGAAAAGATGCATGTGACGCTAGAAAAGATCGGTCGCGAGTTTGGGGTAACACGTGAAAGAATCAGACAGATTGAGAAAAACGCATTAAAGAAGCTTTCTCGAAATGTTGTGAATACAAAACTTCACAATTTTAACCAGTTTGGAAAAACTGTCATTCAAAAGTACGAAGGCGTTGTGCTCGAGGAGAAACTCGCCAGCGAAATTTTGAACCTTGTAAGCGATACAAAGGGCATTGACATCGCTGCGGTCAAGCTTTCTCTTGAATTGGATGCCAGTCTGGAAAAAGTGCCGAACACAATTAACTACTATCCATTTTTCAAGTTAAAGACCATCGAACGCAAGGAGATAAACAATATCTGCGAGCAAACTATTCATCATCTGCAGGACAAGAAAGAGATTGATTCTACAGACAATGTTTTGGCAGCTCTCGAAGCCAAGCTAGGCAAGAAGTTCAGCAAGCAATTTGTTCTTTCGTGCTTGGAACTGGATCGCAGATTAAAACTCGTGAAAAAAGGCGTTGGTCTTGCCACCTGGAGGCACATCAATCCTCGCACACTTCGAGACAAGATTCTCTATATTCTAAATGAGATTCAAAAACCTCTTCACTATGTGGAACTTGCAAACAAAATTGCAGAAATGAGGTTCGACAAGAAAGTAATCAACGTGCAGGCCGTTCACAACGAGCTTATACGCGATAATTCTTTCGTTCTCATTGGCCGCGGCATTTATGCTCTGCGCAAATGGGGTTATGACGATGGTACTGTGGCAGAAGTCATCAGCAACATTTTGAGGGAAAAAGGCGCTCTGGATCGCGAACAAATCATTAATGAGGTGCTTAAGAAGAGACAAGTTAAACGAATTACGATTCTGCTAAACCTTAAGAATAAGCCAATTTTTGAAAGAGTTGGTCGTGATACGTATTCGCTTAAAGCTGTGTAATAATATTAATTAACCACAAATTTCTATGAGAAGGTTTTTGTTGCCATCAATTTTGTTTTTGACTTTGGTAATCGCGGGATGCAGCCTTTTTAGTGCTCCGAAACGCACCGCAAACGTTTTTATTTACGTTAATTCAATTGAGAAAAGCGCAGAGGCCATAAAAATAGCGCTGCCGGATTTTAAATTCACACTAATAAAAGATTTGGGGGTAACTGCAAATATGAGCAACTCTATCGTAGTTGGTGTGCCGTTCAAGAAGAACGAAGGCTACGCACAAGTGACTAAAGTTGAGACCTTGTTCAGGGCTCAGGCCACGGATAAATTGGTTTACGGAGCAAAAACCCTCTATGAGGCGATTGATATTCAAGAGAAAGACAATTTGGTGGAGGTGATACTGCACCTAACGGACGTGAAGGCGCTAAATACCACCGGGCGCTAAAAAGTTAGGGTATAGGCTTTGGTGGACGGTGCTGGATTCGAACCAGCGGCCTTCTCGGTGTAAGCGAGACGCTCTAACCAACTGAGCTAACCGTCCAAAGTTACGGTTTTCGTTGATCTAACTTGCATTTTTTATCACATCCGAGCGAAAATGACAACCGTATGTCCTTAACTTATTCTCAAACAATCCCGTTTGGCACAAGCTCGCCGGATTTCTCACTGCCAGCCACAGATGGGAAAAATTATTCATTGTCATACTTTGTGGGCAAAAAGGCGTTGGTAGTCGTTTTTATGTGCAACCATTGCCCCTACGTGCAGGCGGTTTTGCCGCGACTCATCGCCCTACAAAAGGAATTTGGCTCGCGTGGAGTGCAACTCATTGGCATTAATTCAAACGATGAGAAAAATTACCCGGATGACAGTTTTGAGAAAATGAAAAATGTCGTTGCTGAACTTGGGATTAATTTCCCATATTTGCGCGATGAATCTCAAAGCGTTGCGAAAGCCTACGGCGCTGTCTGTACGCCGGATATCTTTGTTTATGACGAGCAGCACAAACTTGCGTACCACGGTCGCATTGATGACAACTGGCAAGATGAGAATAAAGTAAAAGTGCGTGAATTGGCTGCTGCCTTGGAATCTATACTTAAAGGCAAAAAGCCAAGCCCTGACCAAAACCCATCGATGGGGTGTTCCATAAAGTGGAAATAATGTAAAATTACGGCATGAAAAAAACTAAATTCGAAAATTTATCCCCGGGTCTCAAAAAATTCATAGTTCCGCAGAGCGAAGACAAAAAAATAGCGACTGGCACGCTGAGTTCATACGTTAAGGGCAGCAAGTCTCCGGTTTCTGCTTTTGCGGAAAGGACTCTCAACCACTGCAACGGCGGCTCAACAATGCAGGCCGCGCTTTGGATCAAAAATCACTTAAAGAACGGTGGAAAATTGGTCGTAACTCTCGCCGGAGCACTCAGCTCTTTTCAAGTTGGCATCATGCTCGCTGAGCTAATTCGCCAAAACAAAGTTCATCTGATTTCCGCGACCGGCGCAAACCACGAAGAATCCTATTATCGCTATGTTGCTCATTCCCATTATGCCTATATTCCGCGCTACACAGAGCTTACGCCGGAGCAAGAAGCCGAACTGCGCGATACCGGCCTGCGCCGCATCACGGACACGTTTTTGCCGGAAGACGAAAGCGTGCGCATCATGGAGCCGCACTTGCTAAAAATGTGGCAGGACGCGCAAAAAAAGGGCGAGCGGTATTTTCCTCATGAATATTTTAGACGGCTTTTTGCAGAGAAATTAATTTCCGCGGATCCAAAGGCCAATGAAAACGATTGTTGGACTTATGCGGCTTTTCAAAAAAACATTCCGATTGTGATTCCGGGATTTGAAGATTCAACGATGGGAAATATTTTTTCCAGCTACACATATCACGGTAAGCACAGACAAGATAAAAGCATTTCACTGAACCAAAACGTGATGAAAACCGGTCTGGAGTATTTCCACTTTTTGTATGACTGGTACATGGAAGAAAGCGCGTATCATCCGATTGCATTTTTGCAGCTTGGCGGCGGCATTTCGGCGGACTTCCCTATTTGCGTAGTGCCTTCTCTCAAACACGATTTGCAGTTGCATGGCAAAGTGCGCGACTGGGCGGGCTTCGTGGAAATTGGCTCATCTCCAATGTCTTACGGTTCATATTCCGGCGCAGGCGGCAAAGAAAAAATCACATGGGACAAACTTTCCACAGAAAGCTACTTTCAAATCATCCAGAGCGACGTCACCGTGGTATTCCCGTGGATTGCGGCGGTGCTGCTGGATTTATAAGATATAATGGATTCATGAGCCCTGGTGGCGGAATTGGTATACGCGTACGCTTCAGGAGCGTATGCCGAAAGGCTTGAGAGTTCGAGTCTCTCCCAGGGCACCAAAAAAGGCGAAGCCACCCGGCCACGCCCTTTAAAAGAAAGAACACTGCGCTTAGCCTCATCTGCTTGATGATGGCACCCGCCTTAGCTTGTCTCGAAAGTAAGCCATAAGCGCAGTGTTCTGCTATTTCATAGATGTCCCAATAAATACGCCAGCACCGGTTAGCACCAAAGCCACGAGCAACATCACAATTCTCATGGTCATTGGATTCATGGCGGCGAGCCCGGCTACTTTGCCAGACAAAATTATCAGACCTCCCCACATTAAGAGAAGTCCAATCACGCGAGCCACCCAAGTCATCATTACTTCCGACTTTTGCATATTAGAAAGCGCCTGTGCACGATTTCCCTTTACCATGTTATAGAGAGAATTGTTGTTGGCATCCGTATAAGTTGCGAGCATTGTGCCCTGCAACGCGCCAAAGACTGTCACAAACACGTTTGGCTCAACCACAGAGTACTTTATGCGCAAATCACCAATCTCCGGTGAAGATGGAGAACCTCGTCCAACGAATAAAACATCCCCATCAATCCTAGAACCTGGAAAATACATTACGTTGTCATTGTTTAGTGAAAGTGGTGTCGTTTCTGGCAATTTCACGCTAGACATATCAATTGAATACGCTCCAACCTTGGCGCTCGTGGCCTTCCTAGTATAATTCTGAACTGCCATAACTGGATTTTCGTGCCCAACTGGCGATTTAAACATCCCGCTGCCTATCGGACGAGTGGTCCAATTCTTGTTGTAATTGTATGTCTCTTGAGTCTCAGAATTAGTCGAGCTACTTGACTCCATCCATGCGTACATTTCAACCGTTCTCTCAAGAGCCACATATGCGCCCGGTTTCAAATATTGTCCATCGCTCAATTGCTCGGTAGAAACAAGTGGCCCGGAAACAGAAACGAGTTTGCCCTGCATGTCTTTATCAGCCGTACCGTCCGCGGCAATTTCAACAGATTTTACAGCAATCTGAGAAATATCAACTTTGTTCTCGTTCCAAATGAGTAAGCCAAAAGCGGCCGCCAAGAGAACGAGGCCAATTAGAGGATTTCTGAGTAAATTACCACCTGGGGCTTTTTTGACCGTGACGGAGTCTGGCGACATAGGTTAAAAGTTAAGGATAAAAATCTTACCGAATCTGGCGATGATCATATCATAGCATCAATTTCGTCCATATCTTTGCCATATTTGATGATGTACTTTTGATGCTGAGTCAGTTTCTTTTCAATCTGCTTGAGCAATTTTGGCGCTTTCTTGGCGACGGCTTCGTTTACTTCCGCACCGCGTTTTATTGCATCCATTACCAAATGAAATCGGCTGGTTTGATTGCGAACGTGCATGTCGAAAGGCGTTGTTGTTGTCCCCTCTTCAATATATCCGTGAATTGAAAAACGCTCCGCATGAGGATGCCCAAAAATCAATTTTTTGATTACGTCAGGATAACCGTGAAAATTAAAAACAATTGGCTTGTCCACCGTGAACATCTTTTCAAAATCTTTATTGCCGAGCCTCATCGGGCATCTTTCATCGCCAATTCCCAAGCTCGTGAGTTCAGACACATTTACGTAGCGCAAGTTCAGCTCCGGTATCATTTTCTTCAAAATTGAAATCGCCGCCATAGTCTCAATTGTCATATGATCACCGGCAGAAGCCATAACCACATCGGGATTTGCGCTTCCAGAATGAGCCCATTCCCAAACTCCTGCGCCTTTTTTGAGTTGTTTTTTTGCTTCGTCCAAAGTGAGCCATTGCGGCATATTCTGCTTGCCGGCCACGATCACGTTTATGCTGTCTTTGCGCTTAAAGCAGTCCTCCAGCGTTACCAAAAAACTATTGCCGTCCGGCGGAAAATAAACGCTGCAAAATTCGCCGTGCTTTTCCAAAACTGCACTTATAAAACCAGGATTTTGGTGTGAATAACCGTTGTGCTCCTGCCTCCAACCCAAACTCGTCAGCAGATAATTCAGCGACGAAATCGGTTTGCGCCAAGGCACCTTTGAAGACTGTTTAATAAATTTCGCGTACTGATCAACCATGCTGGCCACAATCATCGCGAAAGCTTCGTACGTGGCAAACATTCCGTGGCGGCCGGTCATCAAATATCCCTGCAACCAACCCTGAAGCGTGTGTTCGCTTAACATTTCCATAACGCGGCCGTTTGTGGACATAAATTCATCATAAGAATGAAGCGGCCAAACATAAGCGCGGCCGGTAGTTTTAAAAAGCGCGCCCATTTTGTTTGAATCGGTTTCATCCGGACACATAAAGCGAAAATTTCGCTCCGCGTCATTTTCTTTAAAAATATCTTTTATGAATTCGGCACCAACGGCTGTGTTACTTGCCTGAACTTCGCCGGGTTTATTTTTAATATCAACTTGATACGCCCGCAAATCCGGGAACTTTAGTGGTTTACGCACATTTCCACCAATCGCATGTTTATTTTTGCCCATGCGGAGGTTGCCGGTTGGAACAAATTCCAAAACTTCCGGCTTCGGACAACCACGGCTATCTACAAGTTCAGAAATTTGATAACTGCGCAGCCAATGTTCCAGAATTTTCAAATGTTCGGGGTTAGTTTTCGGATCCGCAACCGGAATTCCATGCGAGCGGAAATTTCCCTCAACCTTTTTGCCGTCGAGAGTTTTAATTCCGCCCCAGCCCTTGATGCTGCGCAAAACGATCATCGGCCAATGAGGAGCAATTACGCTTCCGCCACTACGCGCCTTCTTTTGAATTTTTGTAATTTCACGATACGCCCATGAAGTGGCCTCCATCATTTTTTCGTGCATGTGTGCACCTTCCACAATTTTTACTTGATAACCAAAGCCGGTGAAAAGGTTTTCAATTTCTTGATCCTTCATCGTGCCATAAATCGTTGGCCCCGAAATTTTGTATCCGTTGATGTGCAAAATCGGCAAAACCGCGCCGCTTTCTTTTGCATTCAAAAATTTATTGCTGTGCCACGCGGCGGCCAACGGACCACTTTCGGCCTCCCCATCGCCAACCACGCAAGCCACAACCAAATTTGGATTATCCATCACAGCGCCATACGCAGTCGAGAGGCTATAACCAAGCTCGCCACCTTCCAAAATTCCACCCGGAGTCATCGGAGTAACGTGGCTCGGAAGCCTGCACGGCCAGCTAAAGTCTTTGATGATTTGCGCCATTCCCTTGCGATCGCGCTGATACTCTTCGTAAAAATCACCCATCGAGCCTTCTGCAAAAACATTGGCCAAGACTGCAGGCGCGCCGTGCCCTGGTCCCGCCATATAAAGCATTTCAATCCCATGTTTTTTTATCAGATAATCGCAATGCGCATAAATAAAAGAAAGACCCGGAACCGTGCCCCAGTGCCCAAGAATTCTATCTTTGATGTGCTCAGGCGAAAGCGGACGTTTTAGCAAAAAATTATCTTTGAGATAAAGCTGCGCCGCCGCAATGTAGTCGGTGTAACGCAGATATTTGTCGAACCATGCGAGCGCCTGTTTTGGATTTCGTGCTTCGGATTTAGAATTTTTACTTGTCGCCATATAAGATTTCATTAGTTATTTGAAAATAATTTTTGACTGTGTAGGTAGCGCCAGCTGCGCGCAAATCTTCGGCTTTTGAAGTTGTCTCAAGCGCAATCGAGCGGATTCCAGCGGCATGAGCTGCCTGTATGCCATTTGCCGAATCTTCCAAAACCACGCACTCGGCAGGCTCGCAATTCATGCGTTTTGCAGCCTCCAAAAAAACATCCGGAAACGGTTTGCCTCGCGGCACTTCTGTAATGGAAATAATTTCCGGGAAATATCCCAAAAGCCCGACTTTTTGCAAAATAACCCTGACAATATCCAAATTACTGTTCCCTGTCGCAATAATCTTCCTTAAACCGGCATCGTGAATTTTTTTAATGAACTCTTTTACTCCATCCACAACCGCAATTTCGCCTTCTTGAACAATTTTTGTATATAATTCTTTCTTTTTTGCGGCACACTTCTCTATTTCTTCAGGAGAAACCGCAACGCCCCTGGCCTTAAAAACCTCCGCGAAAATATTCTTTGAGCCGGAACCGGCGTATTTTGTAATCTGTTCTTCAAAAGTGTAATCCGCAACACCATGTTCCTTAAAAACCTCCGCAAATGCCTTGTGGTGCAATTGCTCAGTCAAAGTTATCGTGCCGTCCATGTCAAAAATTACTCCTTTAAGCATAGTTTTTATTTCGTATTATTCTACCATATTTTGAAGAGAAGCTCAAACGCCTGCAGGTTAAATAAAGAAAATGCTTAAAAGTTCGGGGTTGTTTGGTTATAATGGCTCAGTCGTTTGAAATGCGCGGGTGGCGAAACTGGCAGACGCACTACCTTGAGGTGGTAGCGCCCTTACGGGCATGCAGGTTCAATTCCTGTCCCGCGCACCAAAGAAATGCGAGAAACGCGTTCCGTAGTGAAGGCAAAATGAGCTCCGCGAGCTTTTGCCGTAACGGAGGACGGCGAACCACATTTCTGCGCTTCAACTAACGGCTGAAAGCAAAAATGTGAGTGAGCCGAGCGTTTCCCTTTTGAGAATAAACCTAAACCGCTATCCCCGGCACCGGGAACTTTTTGCAAAGCTGCGCAACTTCCGCCTTCACACGTGCCAAAACCGCATCATCGGCGTGGTTTTTCACAACTTCATTCATCCACGCGGCAATTTGCACCATTTCCGGCTCTTTCATGCCACGAGTCGTCACCGCCGGCGTGCCAAAGCGAATTCCGCTCGGATCAAAAGGTCCGCGCGGATCATATGGCACCGTGTTTTTATTAAGCGTGATTTCGGCCTTATCAAAGGCTGTCTGCGCAACGATACCCGGAATCCCAAACGGAGTCATATCGGCCAAGAGCAAATGATTGTCGGTACCGCCGGTTATAAGCTTCCAGCCAAACTTGGTTAATTCTTCGCCAAGTGTTTTTGCATTTTTAATAATTTGCGCGGCGTATGCTTGAAATTCCGGCTTGAGCGCCTCGCCAAAACAAAGTGCCTTGGCACAAGTTGTGTGATCGTGCGGTCCGCCTTGCAAACCCGGGAAAACGGCTTTATCAATGGCTTTTGCGTATTTTTCCTTGCACATGATGATGGCACTGCGAGGTCCACGCATAGTTTTGTGCGTCGTCGTCGTCACAACATCAAAACCAAAATCAAAAGGATTTTTTAATTGTTTGCCGGCAATCATTCCGGCGATGTGAGAAATATCCGCCATGGCAATCGCCCCAACTTCGTCGCAAATTTCCCGAAAAGCTTTCCAATCAATGTCGCGCGGATAAGCCGTGTAGCCAGCCACAATCAGCTTTGGTTTGCATTCCAACGCAATGCGTCGCACTTCTTTCATATCAATTCTGTGCGTTTCTTTATCTACAAAATACGGCACAAAATTATAAAATTTTCCGGAAAAACTTATTGGAAGCCCGTGCGTAATATGCCCGCCTTGATCAAGCTTTAATCCCATCACCGTGTCTTTATATTCCAACAATGCGAAGTAAACCGCGCTGTTTGCCGGACTGCCGGAGTAAGGCTGAACGTTAACATGTTCCGCGTTAAACAACTTTTTTGCCCGGTCTATGGCAAGCGCCTCTATTTGATCAACAAATTTCTGTCCTCCATAATAGCGTTTCCCAGGGTAACCTTCAGAATATTTATTGGTAAAAATCGAGCCATTTGCTTCCAAAATTGCCGGACTCACGTAATTTTCAGAAGGAATCAGTTCAATCCCTTCTGACTGGCGATGCGTTTCTCCCATTAAAATTTCGTAGACCGCCGGATCTTGTTTTTGAATATATGACATGGAAAATGGGGGTTAAAGGTTACATAAAAAGAACCCGGAATTCGGGTTCAACTTGGCCGCAGGTGTCCATGTTTCAATTTTCTTTTTTCGTAGGATCATAGTTGCGATTTCTCACATCTGATCACTCTTTTCTCAGTCACAATCCAGTCAACGGCCACATCATATTCATTGGTGGGAACTTTATCAACGATTTGGAATTCATAGGCCAACCCAATTGTGGTGCAATGTACTTTTTTTAAAAAACGATCAAAATAACCGCCGCCAAAGCCGATTCTGTGACCTGTTAAATCAAACGCAATGCCGGGAATAATGGCGACAGCGATTTTTTTTAATTCGTTGCGCGGCACGCAAACCACAGGCTCGCGAATACCAAACTTTCCCTTTACAAAAGAGACCTCATCTTTAATTTCATGCAGACAGATTTCACCCTTTAAAATTCGAGGAACGAGCACGGTTTTTTTTTCGAAAAATTCCTCAATAATTTCGTCAGTACTAACCTCAAAGTCATGCGAAATATATGTAAAAAACTCTCGCGCGGCTTTAAACGGTGTCATTTTGGTCAATTTACCAAATATCTCTCTGTCTTTTACCTTTTTGTCGGCTTCTAATTGGCTCCGCCTAAGCAATCTATATTTATTCTTAATATCACCTTTGTCCACGTAACTATTTTAGCACCGTTTTGTATATCTTTTTTGTTATAATGCTTTTGGGGTCTCTTTCAAATTAAATTTTAACCATAACATTCATATGTTCGACAAAAATATTCTTCAACCGCGCATTATTGTGCCGCTGGTCGTTATTTCCATGCTTTCCGGCCTCGCCGGTTCAGCTATTTTTAGCAAAATGGACTCCCCTTCTAACCCTTCTATTTTAAAAGTCCTGGCACAAGAAGAAGATGGCTCTCGCCATTACATTGAAGAATCCGATTCAATAGAGGCAATAAAAAAAGTTGCGCCGGCCGTTTTAAGCATTGTAGCGACAAAAGATTTGGAAATTTTTAAACAACAACCGCTCGATCCTTTTTTCCCATTTGGAGATGATCCGTTTTTTAGAAATTTCGGCCTCCAAATTCCGCAGCAGCAACCTCAACAAAAACAACAGGCTCCGGAAACTAAACGCCAAAAAGTCTCGGGAGGAACCGGATTTATTATTGGTGAAGACGGCTTGGCACTAACAAACAAACACGTAGTTGCAGACACCGATGCCGACTACACTGCGGTTACAAAAGAGGGAAAAGAATATGACGTAGAAATTATAAGCCGCGATCCGGTAAATGATTTGGCCGTAATCCAACTCCATGAACACAAAGACGACGACGACAACAAACGCAAAACGGGCGAGAAAAAAGATTTTGGGGACAAACCAAAAGGTATGCCGGTTGCAGGACTTGGAGATTCTACAAAATTGCAGGTCGGACAAAAAGTTTTGGCCATTGGCAATGCGCGCGGGGAATACGAAAACAGCGTGACGGCCGGCATTATTAGCGCAGTAAACCGCGAGATTCAGGCCTCGGCTCAAGGCGGTGGAATGAGCGAAACACTTTCCGGCTTAATTCAAACCGATGCTGCCATTAACTTTGGAAACAGCGGTGGCCCGCTTATAAACTTGGCGGGCGAAGTAATTGGCGTAAACACTGCCGTTGATGCTTCCGCATCCGGAATCGGCTTTGCAATTCCGGTTAATCAAATTAAACCGGCTTTGGCCAGCGTAGAAAAATTTGGACGAATCGTGCGACCCATACTCGGCGTAAAACACGTAATTCTCACAAAAGAGAATGCTAAAGAATACAAACTTGAAGCGTTGGATCACGGAGCTTTGATCGTTGGCGATCGCAGCAAAAAAGAATTTGGCGTTATGCCCGGCAGCCCAGCAGAAAAGGCCGGACTGCGAATTGACGACGTAATTCTAGAAGTGAATGGAGAAAAAGTGACCGAGGACAACAATTTGCAAAGTATGGTTCAAAAACGCGCGCCCGGAGACACACTCAGACTTAAGGTTTGGCGGGCAAGCAGAACCTTTAACACGAGCGTAAAGTTAGAAGAAAAGAAGGAGTAAAAAGCGGTTAAATTAAACAATAGGTTGGGTGAATAGGTTACGTTTCACACTAATTACCTAAAAAATTTAATCTTCTTGTGCTATATTTGAGCAGGATTTTTCCATATGCCAAAGTTCTATATAACCACATCAATTGCATACGCCAATGCCCATCCGCATGCTGGATTTGCAATGGAATTAGCCGAGGCGGATTGCTTGGCTCGCTATCATCGCATGATTGGCGACACGGTTTATTTTCTCACCGGTACCGATGAACACGGCATGAAGATGGCTCAAACTGCACGTGATGCAGGTAAAGAGCCAAAACAATTGGCGGATGAAAATTCCGCAGCTTTTAAAGAACTCACGCAGTTTTTAAATATTTCGAACGACCAATTTATACGAACTACGGATCCCGCTCACGAACGTGGCGCCTCAAAAATGTGGACGGCGCTTGAGGCCGCCGGCGCACTTTATAAAAAGACATATGAGGGGCTGTATTGCGTTGGCTGCGAGGCCTATATAACAGAAAAAGACTTGGTTGACGGCAAGTGTCCAAATCACCAAAAAGCGCCTGAATTTTTCAAAGAAGAAAATTATTTTTTCTCTTGCAGTAAATATCTGCCGCGAGTAAAAGAGCTTATCGAAAAAGATGAACTCAAGATCGTTCCGACTTCACGCAAATTGGAAATTCTAAACATGATCCAAACAGGTATTGAAGAGGGCAAAGACGTGAGTTTTTCCAGACCGTTAAAAACGCTCCCATGGGGAATTCCTGTACCAAGCGATAAAAATCAGACGATGTATGTTTGGTGCGATGCCTTGAGCAATTATGTGACAGCGCTTGGATATGAAAAAGAAGAAGAGCTTTACCAAAAGTTCTGGCCGTCCGATGTGCATTTGATAGGAAAAGACATTTTGAGGTTTCACGCCGGGATTTGGCCGGCGATGTTGCTGGCTGCCAAAATGCCGTTACCAAAGGCAATTTACGTGCATGGATACATTACGTCCGAAGGTCAAAAAATGAGCAAATCTCTTGGAAACGTGGTAGATCCGTTTGATATAGGCAAAAAGTACGGCGTTGACGCTTTGCGCTATTATCTCTTACGCGAGATTCCAACGACGGATGACGGCGATTTTAGCATCACTCGTTTTGAAGCCATTTATGACGGCGAATTGGCAAACAATTTGGGAAACTTGGTGAGCCGCGTTTTAACAATGACGGAAAAATACAGCGGTGGAAAAGTTCCGGTCGTTTCAAAAGATGAGGCTGTTGTAAATAAAGTTATGAGCGCCTGGAAAGGCTACCACGACCACATTGCAGAATTTAATTTAAAGGCTGCGGCTGAAGATGTTTTTGTCATGTTGACTTTTGCGAATCAGTATATTGATGAGAATAAGCCGTGGGAATTAGCCAAAAAAGACCCGTCGGGAGTCTTAAAGATCCTATATCACCTCCTCGAACTAATCCGGCACACCAGTTTTATGCTCACTCCGTTTTTGCCGGAAACTGCGGCAAAAATTAAAAACGCTCTTCATTTTGAAGGCGAAAAACTGTATCCGAACAACATTGCTTGGGGCGGATTAAAAGAAGGAACCACGATCAAAAAGATCAGCGGACTATTCCCGAGGTTAAAATAGTTCTACATTATCTTCAGAATCTTCGTCTACGTCGTCGCCACCGGCTCCGTCTTCAACTGTCGGCTGCGGTGCCACAAGATTGCCGGGTGTTTCTTCTTGCGCCTGGAACGAAAGGCCAATGATGAATCGTATAATTGAATACGACAGAACTATTAGCACCAAGCCAATTACCGCCCAGGTTAAGCCTTTTTTGTTCTTTTCAACTGCGTCTCCCCCGGCGGAAGTCGCAAGTCCAAAAGCATTCAAAATTATAAAAAATACGGCAACCGTGCCGGCGATGCTCATAATCACGCTTATAATTCTGCGCGTCAGCTCAAGCCTCAACTGGTCTTGAGTCATTTCGGCATCTGCTTCCGGGCTTTCGCTTATTGTTGGAAGTCCGTCCGGATGATATAGCGGGTCGAGTCCTTGCGCCAAAACGGGCGTCGCAAATAGCGAAGAAATTATCGCCGCAAAAACCAAACTGAAAACAATTTTATTCTTCATTTTAATTAAATATTAATTGCATGACACCGCGCACTAAGGCGTAAGCGGTGGTTATAAAAGCCAAACCGATGAGTGACCAAATGAAAGTATTTTTTGCCTTTGTAACCTCTTCTTCATTACCCTGTGCAATTACCATCATAATGCCGGCGTAAACAAAAACTACAAAGCTCACGACTCCGGCGAGTGCGAGTACTATTTTTATTGCTTGCGGTACAATGCCGGTTTTTAAATCCGCCGTGGCCATGCCTTGTTCCTTGCCGAGTTCGGTTGGCAAAATACTCTCGCTTACTTTGTTGGCTTTGTCCTCAATGTCATCCGCCATTGCAACCGGCAGCGCGCAAATAGAAAAAACCGCGAGTGACAAAAACAAAATTGAAAAAATACGTTTCATATTTATGAAGGATTAAGCGGAAGATTCGTGACGATTTGAACTATTGCTACTGAAAGAATTGCGACAACTAGACCGACTATTGCCCACATAATTGTCTTTTTGGCTTTACTTATTTGGTCTTCGCTGCCGGCTGCGAGCAACATTTGCATACCTCCGACGATGATAAATATAACGGCCGTGACACCCATTACCGCCAAAAACAATGTTAAGAATCTGACGCCAAATGTTTGAGTTATGTGAGCTCTAACAGCTTCCCCGCTTTCTTGAGTTTTTTCGGTAATGCACGGCAAGTTGTCCGGACACGGAATTGGTTGAGGGCCTGCTGCACTCACCATCAGTGGGCTGAGGCTAAAAACCAGCGCGATATAAACTGCAAAATGTAAAAGTTTTTTAATCATAAATTATCCGCCGATAAAGAACGTTGGGTTAATTGTGTAAAGAATAAGACCCGACAAAAACAAAATCACAAGTCCGATTATTGACTTCATGATGCGGTTTTTGGCCTCATCAATTGAACCGCCGTCTGCCGACATTGAAATTTGAATACCGGAATAAACCATGGTAAATACCGCAATAATTCCAACGACTCCGGCAGCCCAAGTATAAATGCCGCGCACGTATTTGGAAAAAATTTCCGTGCCGGAACTGCCGGTGATGCGTTCCATAACGGAGCAAGTCACCATCGGTTCTGAATCAAGCACGCTTTGGTGCTGAGTGTTGTTGCAAGAGGTTGGATCCTCCATCATCGTTTCATCGTATGGGCCGACTTTGCCAAGCAGTTCTTGCTGTTTTGGATCAACTTGGTTGGCATCGCCGCCAACTGGTTTGTCGTAGACTGCACAGAGGGCGGGTTTGTACATTTCTCTAAAATTTTTACCTCCCGGATTATCCATCTCGCTCATCCCTCCCACAGTGTAAGCAACTATTTCGCTTTCTATTTTTGATTCGTCCATATCGT
>CAYHNW010000008.1:9902-43238 GCA_964358095.1 uncultured Candidatus Peribacteria bacterium | reverse complement strand
ACAGTTAGCTCGTGCAAAATCTATGTGTTATCATCCATAGGCGAAGATGAAAAAGGTACTTTTTTACACCGATACTCCACTCTTGGGCGGCGCCGAAAACCAAATGCTGCTTTTGGCCAAATATTTGCCGCGTGAAAAGTACGAGGTGACTTTGGCTTGCGCAAGCGGCACTGCACTCAATCCATGGTGTCAGCATTTTATGGAGATGGATGTTCGCGTTCAGAGGTTAAAAGTGTGGCACAAACACGATCCTCGGCATTATTTATATTTGCGAAAACTTTTGCCGCAGTTTGATCTATTTCACGCCCATGTTTGGAATCCGGCCAGCTGCCGATATGCCATGCTGGCGGCGCAAAATATTCCGCTGGTGGTTACTGAGCATGACCCATTCCCGCTTACCGGCATAAAGGGCTGGCTTAAAAATAAATTATTTAAGAATATTAAGGCGATAATTACGGCATCTAATGCGGCAAAGGATCTTGTGATGCAGCAAAATGCAGCACTTGAACCCATAATCCACGTGGTTCACAACGGAATTGACGTTGAAGAGTGGCGAACTTTGGCAAAACTTGAATCGCGCAATGAATATAAACTTAAATATTTGGCGCGCAGCTTAAATGAAAAAATAATTCTGTGCGTGGCGGAATTGCACGAAAGAAAAGGTCAAAAATATTTAATTGAGGCAATGAAAAAGGTTGCGAGCAGTTTTCCTCAGGCAAAATTGGTTATTGTGGGCGATGGAGCGCGCAGAAGATATTATGAAAAATTGGCACGGCTTGTTCCGGACAACGTGGCGTTTTTGGGTCGCAGAAAAGACGTGGCTCAACTAATGGCGGCATCGGATGTTTTCGTTTTGCCAAGTGTGCGCGAGGCTTTTGGGCTTGTGATTTTGGAGGCGGCGGTTGCGGGTTTGCCGGTAATCGCGACTTCCGTTGGCGGCATTCCGGAAATTATTGAGAATGGAAAAACCGGCATTACAGTTCCATCGCATAATTCTGATGCGCTGGCTGATGCAATCTGCAGTGTGTTGGCAAATCCTGCTAACGCATTTGAACTCGTAAAAGCCGCACAAAATAGAGTTGAAATCGAGTTTAACGCCAAAACGATGGCGCAGAAAACCGCGGAAGTATACGATGAAGTCCTTCATTAATTGCTTAGCCACAGCAAAGCTGCGGCCTATATGAAAATTTCAACAGTTTATAACTGCGCACAGTGCGGATTCAAGACCGCAAGATGGTTAGGAAAATGTCCAGAGTGCGAAGCGTGGAATTCTTTTACCGAAGAAGAAGTGCGCCGAGAAACGGCAGGTAAAAAGAAAATTCAGGCTCATGCGCGGACACCAAAAGAATTTGGCGAAATTGTGAAAAATTTATCGCGCGAGACGCGGTGTGCGCTGGGCATTGGTGAAATAGATCGCGTGCTTGGCGGCGGAATTGTGCCAGGATCGCTCATTTTACTCACCGGCGAACCGGGAATTGGCAAATCCACGCTGACGCTGCAAATTGCTGATCGTCTGTGCGCCGCCGGCAAAAAGGTTCTTTATATTTCCGGCGAAGAATCGGAGGAGCAGATTTCGCTGCGCGGCAGCCGACTTGGACTCACTCTTCAAAATCTCAAACTTCTTTCTGAAACAAATTTAGAAACGGCGCTTTCTACGGCAAATGAAGAAAAAATTGATTTTTTAATCGTGGATTCCATACAAGTGATGAGTTCTCAAAATATTCCGGGCGGCGCGGGTTCCGTGTCGCAAGTACGGCTTTGCACAGAGGCGATTTTGGAGTTCGCTAAGCCAAAACGCCTGCCTGTACTATTGATTGGGCACGTTACAAAAGACGGCACGCTTGCCGGCCCGCGAGTTCTGGAACACCTCGTTGACGTTGTGCTTTATATTGAAGGCAGCCGCACACACGACTTTAGAATTTTGCACGGGGTAAAAAACCGCTACGGCTCCGTTAGCGAAGTTGGAATTTTTGAGATGACGGCTAGCGGACTCGCCGAAGTAAAGAATCCGGCATCGTTCTTTATTCAAGACCGCGAGAAATCGCAAATGGGCTCGGCGCTTGTGATGACAATCGAAGGAAGCCGCCCAATCTTGCTAGAGGTTCAAGCACTCACAAATACGACGGTTTTTGGCTATCCTGTGCGAAAAGCCAGCGGATTCGATGCCAATCGCCTACAACTCCTAATCGCCGTCATTCAAAAACATTTAAAAGTGAATTTGGGGAATCAGGATGTGTATGTAAACGTAGTTTCGGGCTACAACTTAAAAGATCCGGCGTGCGACTTGGGCGTTTGCTTAGCAATTTTGTCTTCATACTTTAAAAAAGCACTGCCACGCGAGCTCGTTGCAATAGGCGAAATCGGTCTCTCTGGTGAAATCCGCACTCAGCGCGAACTTGAAAAACGTAAAAAAGAAATCTCAAAACTTGGACTTGAGTTAATTCAAAACTGCAAAAATATCCAAGACGTAAAAAACAAGCTTTTTGCCTAAGGACATGCTGACTCGCCCTCCAACGGCTCCGGCTGATCTTCGGCATCTTCAACGCGAAAGATTTGCTCAACTATATCTGCTCTGGTGTCATCAACAGAGAGTGGTCCATCTGTCCATGTGCGCGGATAAACTACCTGTCCACCAACCGAAGCTGGCAAAAACACGTCTCCCAAGTTCTGCTTTTTCCTATCTTGATACGCCTGTTTACAAGCCGAACTGCCGGGCGACTCTGTACGTAGAAACACATCCATTGGCTGGATTCTCAATTCAACCGGAACTTTTACCTCTCCTTGTTCGGTCTGAACGACTACAAAACCATGCATTTTCATATCCCTAAAGTCCGGATCCCTCTTAGCATTAGCCTTAGTGCGATTTCTCCACAAATTATTCTCTGGAGGTTTACAGTCCACAAGTCCAATATTCTTCGCCAAATACAAAAGCGTGTGTCTAAAACATTCGTCTATTTTAACTCGGACTTCTTCTGATCCCTCCGCCGAGTATTCCCTTAAAGGCTTTTGCAGATCAACCATCACCTCAACACCAATTATGTCATCCAATGTTTCATAGCACGTTTGCCTAGCACGAAGTGATAAAGTCCCTTGATAAGGCATCACCTGTTTCCTATACTTCCTCAATTTACGATTTGCCTCATTCTTACTTCTAACCGAAGGCACATTCATACCATCTCTCTTTGCAAGATATTGATTAACCCTTTCCTGAACCAAAACCATTTTGAGCACACTCGACGCGTCACCCTTCGCTCGACTACCATACACAACAAAATCCGAATTTCTAATTATATCCGAATATTTACTTAGAATTGTCCTTATGCCGCTTGACTCTCTCAAACGTCTGGCCACAGCAACCCCATTTTTTGGAATGCCGCCAACACAAAGGCCAAAAACAGGCTTTCCGTTTGCAGGATTGATTTCCACAGCTTCCACCGGCAAATTTTGATATTCAATATTGGATGTCCATTCAGTAATATTCATTTTTTGATCAATGGAACTTTTCCCGATAAGTCTACCTTGAAAAACCGGACTATTATGAACGGAAAACAAACCAATGGCATATCTCAAAACCTGAAAAGCATCTATGCGACGGCGCGGTTCGAGCTTAGAGTTCATCAAAATTTCCAAAAGTTCTATTAAAGATTTGGATCCAAGGTCAGTACTCAACTCATACGGCTGATTAATTTGATCCGGGGGCATGAGTGCCTTGCGAATCTGTGTCACCTGCTCATATGCTCTACTTATACACTCCTGAAATGCCTTCTTACTGTGTTGCATCCACAAAAGCTGCTGCAACAAGCCGCCTTGTAAAAGATGCTGAACCTGCCCCATATTCATACTTTCAAAATCCAATCCTTGAAGCACACCTTTACGACCATGATCCGCCCATTCCGGTATATCTTCGTGTAAAAAACTATTTGGCAATTCTCCCTGAGCAAAACCAAGTTGAGCCAAAACGTCTGGCGCCAAATCATCACGACTTTCGGTCAGTGCAGCTCTTAGCGAATCCCGAACATCGGCTGATACCGCTTCAACCACGTCTTCTATGGCCGGCAGTTCATGACTCTTTGAATCAAGTATCTTCAGAGTTTCCCCATTAATTCCCATCTTTTTTAAAATGGCTTTAAAACGATCCCTGACCACCTCTCTAAGAGTCATGATATATACAATGCGATTTGACAAATCAGATACCACATCAGGGCGCAAATGAGGACTACTACGCTGCAAAAATGCTTGCAACACGGCCTCCGGCCCAGAGTCCGTCGCCAGAAGATCATAGTGATCTACTGGATCATATACCTGCATTCTTCTTTTACTATTCATAGTTTTGTCAGAAGTTGACTATACCAGATCGGCTCCAGATCGTAACAGGTTTGACAAATAAAGTCAAACATTTCATTGTAGCGGTTTTGCAGGTTAAAACCCGGGTTATCATTAACAAAGAGTTGGGGGAAGTTAGAGTAAGGGTGTCTCTACCCACTAACCCCCTCGATATTTCCATACATATCTGGTGTATTGTGATTATTGAATGGGCTATTTCGACCAGTTCAGTATATGCTTTACCTATGACCTATATCCAAAACCACTATTGTTATTTTGCGCTGATTAACAATGTAAATGATCCTGTATGGCCATACACGCAGAGAAAAACACCCATCGAACTGACCACACAGCTTTTTGCCCTCATAGGGATGTTTTTTAAGCCCATCCACGGCTTTTACAATTCTCTCCTGCCATTTGCGTGGAATTTGCTTGAGATTTTTAAATGCTTTATCCGAGTAATATAAAGAAAACAACATTTATTTCAATTTTAAAGCTTTTTTGACATCGGCGGCACTGTGAATTTTGCCATTTTTAACATCCTGCAGACCCTTCTGTATGCCTTTCATTAACATTTTATCGCTCACAACCTCAAGCGTTTCCTGCCATCCTTCAAAATCGGTGACCGACATCATCACCACTTTTGGCTCACCATCAACGGTTATGGTTATGGAGCGACCCGGCTGATCGGTTGCTTCTATAAGCTTAAAAAACTGTGACCTGACGCGGGTTGCTGGAATTGTGGTTTTCATATGTACATGATAACGTACGCTGATAATGTTAGTCAAGACATTGCGAACCTCATCAACCTTCAAAAAACACTTCCGGCAAAGTGCCGTTATACTGGCCATTAGATCGCAAACCGGCCTTAATTTCCGCGACTTTTTTAGGATATTCCTCGGGCGTATAAGGCTTATTCAAAATATAAAATTCCTTATGTTTTAAGCCAATACATCCAAAACAGTTTTTGGAATTAAAACACAGTTCACAAAATTCCAAATCGGAACATTCCCAGCAGACATAACAAAAGTTGCAGTTAAAACCTTCGGTACTCACGCAGTCGTAACAAAGCTCGGCGTTATACATAAAACTCGTATCTGCGCAGTCTTTTGTCTTTATGGTGTTGGCGGAGTAAAGGCAATCCTGCGCACTCTGCGCATCGTAACAGGCATATGAATTTTTGGAATTATAAACATAGTCCCCGACACAATTTGCATTTTGAAGTTGGTGCATATAAACACGCGGATGCTTTTCTATAAATTCCGCGAATGCCTCTTTCTGCTGAAAAACCGGCCGTTTTTTATACTTTTCAACTTCTTCCAAATATTCTTCCCGCGTGAATTTTTTATTAAAAATATGAAACTCCGCTTGTTTTAAATTCACACATCCGTAGCAATTTTTACATCCGTGACAGTTATATAAAAACCAGGAATCGGAACATCCCTGACAGTCTTGGCAAAAATTTAAGCCGTAGCATTTGCGACAATCCACGCAGTCATACAAAAGTTCCGATTCATATATATAGGAGCAGTCTGTGCAGTCTGTGTTATGATAAAGCCAATAACCGTAATAACAATCTTCGTCATAATCATTACCAACGCAAAGGTAGCAATCTTTGTTGTATCGAGCGTAGGCGCAATAATCGCTGTTTTGGCCGGCTATATTAAAGAGCGCGCAACGTGGCGTGGCGAGTTTCAGTTTTTCAAATTCTTTAAATAAGTCCATGCGCTTTGGCCTTATTATAGACCATTTTGCACTCTAACAAAATTCCCCGCCGTGGTTTACCTTTTTGCGGCGGGGAATTCTTCCGTTTAGGCCGGTGCGGCTTCCGGTGCCTTTCCAAATCCGACCGTAAATACTCTCTTAACTTTGCCCCTTATAGCTTCTCTCCTTTCATCAACATTGTGGGTGTGAGTTTCCGCTCTGTATCCGGCTTCAAAATCTCCCCATCTCATCCCCAATTCTCGTTTAGTTCCTCTGTCAGTTTCGCGTCTGCGGCCAGCCTTTTCTTCGTCCTGATCCTTGTTGTACTCAATTGTGAACGGCATAGTTTTTTTAAGTTAATAAATACTCCTCCCGCAAATCAGACTCTCAATGGAGAATTCTGTTCTCACGCCGCCGTATCTTGTGAAAGGAGTTTTTTTCATAAACTTTTGATTATCTTTCTTCCACTTTCAGTATAATCCTGCGTTAAAAATCTTCAATAGATTTTTGCGAAGATATGCCGAATTTAAGGCTTGGTCAAGCCGTTTATAAGCCCTCCCTTAACGCATAACGTAGACCTAATTTGAACGCGTGTAACTTGATATGTTATTCATCACTTTTCGGTAAAAAACATGCGTATGGAGACGTAATAGCGTTTACGTGTATTGAGGAATTATTTGAGTCCTTGAATGTATTTTCTAAGCTGCGGGCCGACGTCTTTTCGTTTTAGCGCGTAGTCTATTGTGGCTTCCAGAAAGCCGAGTTTGTCACCGGTGTCATAGCGGCGGCCTTCAATTTCATAACCGTAAAGCGGCGTTTTGCCAAGCAAAAGCTGAAAAGCGTTAATGAGACGGATTTCACCGTCCTTGCCCTTTTCGGCTCTCTCAAGCGCTTCTAAAACTTCCGGCGTCAAAATATATTTACCAATTATTGCGAGGTCGGATGGTGCGGATTTTGGATCCGGCTTTTCAACCAAATCTTTTATTTCTACCAATCGTCCGTCGCGTTTTTTTGGATCTACGATTCCATATTTCTTTGAATTCTTTTTGTCTATTTTTTCCAGAGCCATTACCGGCGCGCCGGTTTTTTCATAAACATCCATTAGCTGTTTTATTGCAGGCACTTTTGAATCTACGAGGTCATCGCCAAACAAAACCGCAAACGGCTCGTTACCAATCACCTCTTTGGCGCACAAAATTGCGTGGCCGTCGCCAAGAGGACGCGGCTGACGCACATAAACAAACTTTGCCATCTCTGCGATTTTGCGAACTTCTTTTATTAAATTGCTTTTGCCGCGCTCAACCAGCGTTTTTTCCAATTCATAAGAATAATCAAAATGATCTTCAATGTAACGTTTGCCGCGTCCGGTGAGTATAATTATTTCTTCAATTCCGGCAGCAACGGCTTCTTCAACCAAATATTGAATTACCGGTTTATCCACAATCGGCAGCATTTCTTTTGGCTGAGCTTTTGTGACGGGCAAAAATCTGGTGCCAAAACCGGCGGCGGGGAAAACTGCTTTGCGAATCTTCATAATTATTCTTCCTTTATAGTTACACTTCGTATTTTGATTCTTTCGGTCTTTGGGACGCGAATAGTGAGAATAGCATTTTTAAAAGAAGCTTTGATTCTAGCCGTATCCACGTACTCCGGCAAGATTACCGAACGAGTAAAACTTCCCCAAAAGCACTCTTGAGTAAAGTAATCTTCCGACTCGACATTGAATTGAAAACCGCGGCGGCCTTTGACTGTCAAAACTTCGTCGTGGGAATCGGTTCTGTGAACATTGATAGATAAATCTTCTTTCTTTACTCCGGCAACCGGCGCCAAAATCACAATTTCGTCAGCAGTTTGAAAAACATCCAGAGCCAGTTGGCCTTCTGAACCAGGTTCACCAACGTCTTGCTGTGACGAGAATAGCGGATCGCCCTTTGGCGATTCATCTACAAAAGGAATCGTGCCATCGCGTTCGTCAGGCACAATTCTCGATTCCGTTTTCTTTGGCGTAGATTTTCGCAAAATTGCCATAGATATGGTGGTTAAGCGGTTTCTTCTTCGTCGGCATCTGGAACATACTTTTCCGGCATCTTGCGTTCACCCAAGAATTCTAACAATTCCTCGCGCGTGAGCGATTCTTTTTCGAGCAAAACCGCAGCAATCTCCGTCGTCTTTTGCTTGAACTTTGTGAGAACTTCCTTTGCTTTATCGTATGCTCCGCCAATTATGCGGCGGATTTCTGCATCAATTTGTGAAGAAATTTCTTCTGAATAATTGCGCACGTGACCAAAATCTCTACCTAAGAAAATTTCGCGATTGTGATCACCATAAATCACAGGACCCAAATTGCTCATACCGTACATCGTCACCATGTTGCGCGCGATTTCCGTGGCTTTTTCCAAATCGTTGGAAGCACCTGTTGTGACGTGTTCGCGGCCAAACGTCAGTTCCTCGGCAACGTAACCTCCGAGCAATGACGCCAATTCCGCTTCAAATTTTGACTTTGAATATAAATGTTTATCTTCTTCCGGCATGAACCAAGTGACCCCAAGCGCCATGCCGCGAGAAATAATCGAGACTTTATGCACGGGATCACATTCCGGCATCATATAGCCAACAATCGCATGTCCAACTTCGTGATACGCCGTAATTTCCTTCTCCTTTTTGGACATAACTTTTGATTTGCGTTCAGGGCCAAGCAAAACTTTTTCAATGGAATGTTCAATTTCTTTCATCCCGATTTTCTTTTTATTGTGACGTGCGGCAAGAAGCGCAGCTTCGTTCATCAAATTCTCCAAATCGGCGCCAACAAAACCGGAAGTCGAGCGCGCAATCTTCGAGAAATCAACATCACGGCTAAGCGGTTTAGTGCGGGAATGAACCTTTAAAATCGCTTCACGATCTTTTAAATCCGGCTGATCCACAACGACTCTGCGATCAAAACGTCCCGGGCGAAGTAGGGCGGGATCAAGCACGTCCGGCCTATTAGTGGCCGCCATTACAATTATATTGGTATCGGTCTCAAAACCGTCCATCTCGGTCAAAATCTGATTCAAAGTCTGTTCGCGTTCATCGTGACCGCCGCCGAGTCCCGCACCACGCTGGCGTCCAACTGCATCAATTTCATCAATAAAGACAATGCATGGTGCATTTCTCTTGGCGCGCTTGAATAAATCGCGAACGCGAGATGCGCCAACGCCAACAAACATTTCCACAAATTCAGAACCGGAGATATTAAAGAAAGGCACAGCCGCTTCACCGGCAACTGCGCGAGCCAGCAAAGTTTTGCCGGTTCCCGGCGCTCCAATGAGCAAAACTCCCTTTGGGATTTTTGCGCCCATTGCCTGGTATTTTGCAGGATTCTTTAAAAAATCCACAACTTCAACAAGTTCGGTCTTTGCCTCCTCCGCCCCTGCCACATCCGCAAAAGTGGTTTTGCGCCCGTCTTTATCAAAAAGCCTGGCGCGGCTTTTGCCAAACGAAAGAGCCTGATTGTTAGTTGACTGCGCCTGCCTAAACATAAAGAGAAAAAATCCGACGATCAGCAAGAAAGGAACAACGCTGATCAGTAAATTCATCCAAAAGTCTGAGGACTCCGTATCGGTAATCTGGATTTTAACCTTTGCCCTTACGTCTACGGGGACACCACTCAAAATTTCACTTATATTCTGGCCTGGTTCCTTAATGGCATACACCTGCTTACCGTCTTTCAAAGTGACGTTCAGCCGATTATCGCTCACTTTCACCTCTGTGACATCACCGATTTTTACGCTGTCTATAAAGGTGGAAAGCGGAATTTCTTTAATCTCTTTTTCGGTCGGGCTTAAATACAAAAAAAGCGCACTCAAAACCAGCGCGATAATTATTAGCGTCGTCAGTCCGCTGCGTGGTTTTTGAAACAAAGGAACTCTGTCCATAAGCTAAAGTATTATGGGACAGATTGGGTCAAAAATCAACCGATGCTGACTATCCCTTTATACAAGGAAAAAGTTGCTCCGTTTTTGCCGGTGATTATTTTCTTATTGCCAACATTGCGCTCTATTAGGTTCAGAATTTCACCCGTTTTCGTTGCGCTGAGCTGATAGTGATTTTTTGTAAATTTGAGAAACGCCGCTTGGATTACTGCTTGCTGAATTGCGCGCGGGAGTTTTAGAAATTCTTTGGCGGTGAGGGTCGGGTTCGTCTGGGAAAATTTTTGGCGTGCCAAAAATTTTCCCGCCTCGTCTTCTAAGAAAACTTCCAGATTGCGGAAAATTTCCGCGTTGCGAATAAGCGTTTTTTTGAAAGCTGGGTTTAATTTAGAAATTAGCGGAATGATTTTTCTGCGAATAAAATTGCGGCTATATTCTGTGTCGGAGTTTGTTGCGTCCGTGCAATATTTGAGCTTTTTAGATTTTAAATATGAGAGGATTTCGGCCTTGGTAACGCCCAAAAGCGGTTTCTGGTAATTTCCCCAAACGGCATCCATTCCTGCAAGACCATTCACTCCACTACCACGCAGAAAATTAAAAATAATTGTCTCAACTTGGTCGTCCGCCGTGTGCGCCGTAAAAATCCAGCGCGCTTTATATTTTGCACGCAATTTTTCAAAAAAATCGCGGCGAATTTGCCTGCCACGTTCTTCTTGGTGCGTTCTGTCGGCCAATTTCACACGCTTAACTTCAAATTTCAATTCGTATTTTTTCGCCAGATTTCTAACAAAATTTTCATCATGTTTTGCGGCCACTCCGCGGATTCCATGGTTCACGTGTGCAACAATAATTTTGCATGCGGTATCTATTTTGCCCGGCTTGTCTGTTTTTCCAGAAGGCTCTGCAAAAAACTCCACCAACAAATCCAGCAGCGCCGTTGAATCCGGCCCGCCAGAAACGCCGACCACAATGGCGACTTTTTCAGAAAAATACTGAGTCAAAATTGGAAAAACTTGATTGATCATAATCTACTTAAATCATCATCCGCAGCCGCGCGGTTCCACATTTCTTTGTCGCACTTGTCGCACTTGTGTAAAATCATAAAACCTTTTTTGCCGTTGTGATCCAATTTCATCGGCATCATAAGAGCGCCGCAAGAGCTCAATCTGTCACCCGGCGTTTCACCATCAACGTGCAGTGAATAAAGGCATTTTGCACAATGATTCCGCTCGCTTTTGACAGCCGGCTCATTTATTGCACCGCATTCCAGACATTTAAAACCTTCATTGTGTCTTTTAAAGTCTTTTCGCGACATACAGGATTGCCATTAACAGGGAAAAATGATATACTATTATGAATTTTATAACAATAACTTATGATCGAAACTCAACCAGTTCAAAAGTCTTCACTTTTTCTGCCCGTTGCAGCCGTGGCTTTCGTAATAATTGCCATTTTTTCGGTCTATTTCACCATCAGGCAATCTTCCCTGGAATCGCAGGTTGAGAAGCTAACGGCACAGAAGCAGGAATTAACAGTGCCCGCCCAAGACAAGGAGGGCGAGATTGCCTCTGTTTCTTCTATGGTTGCGATAAAATCCCAGCTAAAAAAGATAGAAACCGATCAGCTGATGTGGTCAAAGATTGTGGAAAAAATAGAGAATACAGTGCCAAAAACAAAAGAAAACGCTACACCGATTGTGCAATTCCGTTCATACAACGGCACTCAAGATGGAAAAGTTTCTGTGAGCGGCACTACCCGCAAAGGCGCATTTGATCCGTTTGGCGACATTGTGCTAACAATCAAGTCCCTTTCAAGCGACAAAACTTTTAAAAATATATTTGTGCCGGTCATCACAAAAAGCTTAACGCCCGAAGGCGACACCGTTTTGACATTCTCAATTAGCTTTAATTACCAAAAAACAACCCTTTAAAAAAAATAAAAATGTACACACAAAAAAAAATAAATTCGGGACTCCTGGCGATTCTTTTTTTGACAGCGACCGTGCTGCTCTTGGCTTTTCACACAAGACCCGCTCAAAAACAAACGAACGCATTGGCAGACAAAATTTCTGCATTGGAAAGCGAAGTAAAAGCTCTTGGCGCAAGGAGCGAGGAATTGGCTCCAGCCGGCACGCTTTCGGAGGTTGAGCAAAAGGAATTAGACAAAGCAATTCCCGCAAATCTTGAGCAGGACATAATTATTTCCAATTTAAATACCCTTTCAAAAAGCGCGGACGTTTCTTTTAATGCGCTGACTTTTGGCCTTCAAAAACAAGGGAACTTGCCAACGGTGAATATTTCCGCCGGTTTTCAAGGAACTTCGGGAAGCATTCTTCGTTTCATGAAAATGTTGGAAGTAAATCCCAGAAAATTCTTAATCAAAGATGCCGGTGTTTCACATTTGCAGAGTGAAGGAGGTCTTGACTTGGTGAATTTAAATCTCACGCTGCAGGCATTTTATCGCAATGAACAATGACCGACGACATGCAAAACAAAAAGCAGGAAAAGCTCGACGCTTTGCTTTCTCAGGTGCAAAAAGAAGAAGCTCGTGAGGAATTTATTTATGGCATCACCAATCGCGCCGGTCGCACTTTTGCTCAACGCGTAAACGATTTTTTTATAGACCACAGCAAAGTGCCCGGTAAAGAAAAAGCGTATTTTTTTGAATTGCTAGCAACGATGCTCAAAGCCGGAATTCCGCTCAATCGTTCGCTGCAAATTCTGGTTACGCGCACAGAGAACTTGAGGCTACGCAGAGTTACCGCCACGCTTTCGTATGAACTTGAACATGGCAGACCGCTTTGGCAAGCGCTGGATCGTTTTCCTGATGTGTTTGATGAAACCGAACGAGGAATGGTGCAATCGGCCGAGGCAATAGGTAATTTGGAAAACATTTTGTTTAAAATCTCCAGTTCACTGGAACGCAGAAACAGGCTTTATATGAGGCTAAAGTCGGCTCTGGTTTATCCGATTACGGTATTTGTTTCTTTGTTGGTTGGCACCATCGTTATGCTCATTTACGTCGTTCCGCGAATTGAAGAAATTTTCAAAGGCAACACGATAGAGTTGCCAATCACAACTCGCGTTTTGCTTGGAAGCAGCGTTGTTTTGGCAAATTACTGGTGGATGATTTTGATTTTTTTAATTTTTGGATTTATAGGTTTCCACGTTTACACAAACAGCGAAGAAGGCCGATTCTCGTGGGATTTCCGCAAGCTAAAGATTCCATTTGCAGGTTCAATTTTACGCAAAATGGCAGTGCTTCGTTTTGTGGATATGCTCGGTTTGCTGATAGAAAGCGGACTTCCGATAAATAAGGCGCTTGAATTTGTGGCGGGCGCGGTCGGTAATGAAGTTTATAGAATAAAAACTTACGATGCGCTTGGCGCGATTCAAGAAGGCCGCAAGTTATCTTCTGCTCTTTCTACCGCTCCATTTTTGTTCCCGGAAACGGTTACAAACATGATTGCCGTTGGAGAACAATCAGCCTCACTTGGCGAACTGTCCGGCAAAATCGGCGCTCATTATGAACGCGAAATTAACCACACGCTAAAAAATCTAACAACCGTCGCTGGGCCGGTTTTAATATTGCTAATAGGCGTTGCCGTCGCATTCTTTGCGGTCGCGGTACTTTCGCCAATCTTCTCGCTCACATCTTCAATTTTATGAAAAAAACGTCCGGCTTCACATTAATGGAAATCATTATTGTCGTCGGGATTATTCTAATTCTCGCCGTGATGGGCATGGGCAGTTACAGCATAGCTCGGCGCGCGATTGTAATGGATTTAGAAACGGATAAATTGGTCGCCCTGCTGAATTCCACACGGGATGAATCAAAAAAAACGGCCAAATGCTTTGGCATAAGATTCGCCAAAAACTCCGCACCGAGAAAAATTCATTCCATTTATGCAAATTACGTTAACGGCTGCAGCAACGAGTTTGCGCTGGTTGACGTTGAATGGTCAAAAGAAATTGTTGTCGGCGAGGATTTAACCGTAATTTTTATACCGCCGCAGGGAGCCATGAAACTCGACCCTGAAGCCAAAACTGCGCAAATCGTTTTGAATTACAACGGCACAAATTCCGTGCGCACAATCTCTTTTAATACGGAAACCGGCAAAATTGAAAAGCTCACAAAATGAAAATCAAAAACACAAAATCCGGTTTCACTTTGTTAGAAACAATAATCGCAATCGCGGTTATAAGCCTTGTTATAACGGCGACCGCACAGCTGACGCAAAGTTCCATAAGCATTGGCGGCAAAAGCATGAGGCAGTTTATAGCCAACCACTTGGCCGAAGAGGGGCTGGAAGTAGTTCGCAACATGCGCGACAGCAATTGGCTGCAAAACCAAGAATGGAAAAAGGGGCTTGCCGATGGCGTTTATACAATCCAAGAAAACTTTGGAAACGAAAATGGGAAATGGAGCTTATCTCGCGTACTGACTGCCGATTCTGTTCCGGAACTCGCATTAAATGAGAATGAAAAGTTTGAACGGACAATAGAAATAAGTTCGCTCGGCAAAGGCGGTGAAAATCTGAGCATTCGCGTAAAAAGCATTGTAAAATACCAAGACGGAAATAAGGCAAAAGAACTTTTTTTAACCGCAGATCTCACTAACTGGAAAAAAGGACCACTGTAAAAAACTCAGATGACAAAATCCAGAAATCAAAATTCGCACGCGGGTTTCACCCTCATTGAAATGCTCATTTCCATGAGTATATTTATGATGTTTATAGGCTTGGCCGCGAGCGCTTACACTTCCCTGGTCTCTTCAAATAGAAAGGCTAACAATACGCAAAAACTCTATTCCGAAGTCCGGTTCGTTTTTGATTCATTGGCAAACGAAATTCGCAGCGGGCCGCTTGATTATTCTTGCGTTGATCCTGAATTTAAGACTCTCTGCATTTTGCGTGACAATGGACGCACTCGTTCCATTTTTACGTTTAACTCCGAGGATAAAAAAATATATTTGCAGCATCAAACCGCCCTCGGCGAACTTTATGCCTGGAGCCCCGGCGAAATCCAGCCGCTGACTTCGGATGCGTTCCCTCTGGAAGATTTTTCATTCTCGATTTTTCCTCTGCAAAACCCATATCAATCCGGCAACGAATCTTTTGATAATATCCAATTTCAACCTTCCGTAACCGTTTCTCTTCGTGCGGGCAATTACAATTTCCGCACGGTTTATTCTTCACGTAATTATGGAAACAAAACGCTCTATGCGAGCTAATAAAAACATTTCAAAAAACGAGGGCAGTTCACTTCTTATTGCGCTGATTATAATGTCAATATTGCTCACTTTGTCTGTGGGAGTTAGTAATCTTTTGATGGGAACAATGCGCGACGGACGCTTGCTGATCGAAAAAACAAAGGCTTGGTATGCGGCGGAAAGCGGCATAGAAACCGCAATGTTAAAAATCGCCGATAATCCGCCTGGGTTTGAGGAACAAAAAGATACCGAGCTGGACGTGAGCACAAATTATTCGTATGAGATTCACGCCACGTCTTCGGTTGTGCCCAAAAAAGAAGTTTATGAAACCCCAAACGAAAGCGATAAATATGCGAATTTGAGCCTAAGCCAGTCTGTAATTATTCCTTTATTTGTTGGCGATAAGCCGGAAAATACTGTAAAAAAGTTTCGCGTGGATTATTATTTAGCTCCGGAATTAAATTTGGGAGGCGCTCATATTTATGAAGACCTGGATATTTTGCGCTGGAAAATTTTTGGAATTGCACCGGACGGCAAAATGGAAATTATTAACGAATTTGTGCCATTAACTGGCGGCAATTCTGCGTCTACGCCTTCGTGCTTTGGCACAGGATCCAGCTGCCCGTATTGGAATGCCTCAAAGTTTTACCAAAGAATGCCATCGCCTGACGGTTTTATCGAATACAACATTGTTTCGCCTTACCCAATAACCAGTTTCCTGGAAACACATAAACAAAACTTTTTAGTACTTACCAACATGATAAACATTGACTTAATCGCCGGCGCAATTTCTAAAACTGACAAGAAAAAAATTGCGACAATCCGATATCGAGTGATTGACGACGAGGGTTTGGCACAATTAACTCTGCCGGAAATTAAAATTTCTGCTGATGGCAAAGTTGGTGATACTACACAAAGTCTGGATTTGAGCATAAAGAGAGATACGTTTTTGCCGGTATTCAACTATGCGCTATATAGAACGGCGGAGTAAGTGATGTGTGCCACCGGTTAAATTAAACAATAGGTTGGGTGAAATGGTAGACATAAGGTGTTGAAGAATAAGTTAGATGCTTTGTCGCTTTCAATAATCGCAATACACCAGATATGTATGGGGATTTTGCTTCTGTAGAAAAGCGTTCCAAAAAGTTACGCATCCCTAAGAGAGCTTGACTAAAGCAGGATTTGGCATATATTTTACTCCCTTACTTAATACTTATGGGAAGAGATTTAAATATTCCGAACTCATCTACTGCCGGATTACCGGCGAAATTAACAAGATTAGCTCCAATGATCGGGGCGATTTCGGTGGTTATTGGAACTGCCGTTGCCGGATGCAGCCCCGAACCTTGTCCTCCATGCGAAGCATGTCCGGAGTACCCAACATCCTTGCCACCTCCGGTATGTTCAACCTGTCCACCACAACTTGGTGAAAAAGTAACCGGTACAGTTAAAGGCGGCATACTGCAGGGGACTCTCTCAATGGGCAAAGTGAAATTGCCTTTTAAAATGTCTCTTTGGGGCAGCGCTCCAGCAGAAGTAATTCGAGGAATGTCAGAAACTGATATGGCGATTGAAATTATAGATGGCGAAATCAAAGGTGATTATTTCTGTGGAACTATAAAAATAGCCCCTTCACAAGATCCTAAATACTATATAGAAGAACCTTTTAGGCTGAGGCTGTTGGCGGCCATGAAACCGTGTGACGGTGACTATAGTGGTGCAAAAAGTGGAGGCAGAGATGCGGGTGTAAGCGGTGGCGGTGCTGTATCCGATGCTGGAGCTAAGGAGGATGTGCCTTCTTACGCCAGCCTAAAACCTTTTGATTGCGTATTGGTTGAAGATGCGGATAATCACCCAAGTGAATTGAGATTACGAAGAATAGATACGAGCCGCGGCAGAGGACGCTTAATTGACGTGCAAGGTGAGATAGACGGATTCAGAGTTACAATTACCAGAGTTTACAATTCTGCAGAGACGGCAGTGACTCTTTCAAAGGGACAAGTTGGAGCAGCAAACTACGATGCATATAAAGCGGTTCTACGGCCAAACCAAAAATATAGCCCGTGTCCATTTAGACGCGTTAATGGCGCTCGCTAATTCCTGCGAATCACAACCATGGTAATATCGTCGGCCTGTACTGCATTCCCCATGAAGAGCTTAACATCGGCAAGCAAAGCATTTTTGATTGCTTGAGCAGTTTCCAGTTCACCGGCATCATTGAGTGCGCGTTTAAAGCGCGGCAAGCCATATTGCTCCCCTTTTTCAGAAAGAGCTTCGGGAATTCCATCACTATAAAGCACCACACTGTCGCCTTTTCCAAAATTCACAGAACATTCGTTTAGCATTTTTGAAACGTCCGGCAACATACCGAGAGCAATTCCGCCGCCTTTTTCTATTGCGACCTTTTTCTCCGAACCAAAGTAGTGAAGCATTTCCGGATGACCGGCGCTAACATATGTGAGTTTGCCCTTTTTATAGCGAGCCATGAGCATCGTCATAAACATATTTTTTGCAGTCTTGTCGCGCATCACACTATTTACGTTTACTAAAATATCCTTCAATTCCGGCGATTTTGAATAGCTATATATGAGCGCGTTCGCAATGGACACAACTATGCCGGCCGGAATTCCGTGGCCGGTTACATCACTAAGGTAAAATAAATGCGTGTCCGGATCAACTTGGATGAAGTCATACGTATCGCCGCCGATTTCCGCCGCAGGGACAATTGCCGCAGCAATGTCGAGATCTGCTATAACCGGCATTTTTTCCGGCAAAATTTGCTTTTGCATTTTTGCCGCGAGTTCAAGCTCCTTTGCCATTCGTTCTTTGTAAACAAGCGCCTTGGTGGAGACTTCCAAATCTTGAGCCATTTTATTGAAAGTATCGGCCAAAACGCCTACTTCATCTTTTGTTTTTACGCTCACTCTTGCGGAGAAATCACCTTTTGCAATCACGAGCGCGCCTGATTTTAATTTCTCAATAGGATCGGTGATGCGCTGCGCAAAATACCAGCCGAACCCAAGTCCCAATAAAACGCCAAACACAAGGAGCAGTACTATGCGGTTTGCCATTTTTGCAACTCGCGCGTTCAAATTCTTATAAGTCACATCAAATTGCACCACATGTTTTCCATCGAGCGGAGAAATAATATTTACGATGCGATCAGTGTCAGAGATTACATCCACTGATTTTTCATTCTCATTTACCGTCACATAATTTCCGTCCGCATCTTTCTTTAAATAAACCGTGCGTCCGCTTTCCAATAAATAACTTTGCAAATTTGCGCGAACCCTGGCCAGAACATCGAGGTCGTCCAGTTTGCGTTCCGCCCCTTCGTAAGAGCGTTCCCTTTCTGCCGACGAATCATAAAAAACATTACCTGCAAAACTATAAACTTTTATCTCGGCAACATCTTCGTTCTTGCCAAAGACATCTTTGATCTCGCGATTAAAAATTACAAAGCTTTTTTCGGCCAGTAAAGTTTTATACAAATCAACGATTTTTGGCGTTGTAAGCTCACTAAACGCCCGCGCTTTCAAATAAATATCGCGTGAAAGTTCTTTTGATTTTTCATTTATCAACAAAAACGCCGTGACAGAGAACAAGAAAATCACGAGAACGCTTAGACCGACTATGAGTTTTGTTTTTATTGAGTGCATTTTTGAGTCTTAATATTTTATCATAATTTCACTTCTTGAGCCAGCACGTAACCATCAACGCGCGGCATCCATTTGAGCTTATTAGAAACGCCATAGAGAACTTCCGGAGAAAATAACGGAACGCCAATAATGTCATCGGCCGTAATTTTCCTCATAACCTCGCGCAGGCTAGTTAAGCGTTCATCCTGTTTAACGGTTTTTTGACTCGATTCTATAAGCTCATCCACTTGCGGATTTTTATAATTGCCACCGTTGAACTGGCCAAAACTTCCACCCGCACTGTGGGCAACTGAGGTCAAAAAATCAGACGCATCGCCAAGGTCGTTTTTCCACCCGAAGAAATAGAAATCCGATTTTCGGTTTATAATTTTCTGCCCAAGCTCCGCAGGCGTTAAATATTGCGGCTCAATTTCTAACCCAATTTTTTTTAGCTGATCTTTTATGCCGTTGCCAAACGTCTCCAGGCCTTTTGGCAAATCCAAAACGACTTTAACCGGAGCTTGCAGTCCTGACTCGGCAAAAAGTGCAAGCGCACGATTTACGTCGAATTCTTTTTTGGGGATTTTTGGATTAAAGCCAAAAATCCCATTGCCAACGAATTGATCCGTTGGGCTAGAAAAGCCCTGCGCCAAGCGGGAAAGCTGATCCGTATTAAGCGCCAACTTGGCCGCCTCACGCAACTGCCTAGACCCAAAGACTCCATCAAAATTGAACATCAAAAAATTTGCCTCAAGACTCTGGCGCGCCTTTAATTCAAAATTTCTGTAATCAAACATCGTGGCAATGTCCGCCGGCAAATTAGCCAAAATATCCACCTGAGAATCGCGCAACATGCCGACCTTTTCCGTTTTTTGTAGAACAGTTTTTAAAATGACTGTCTTAAACGTCGGTAATGTTCCCCAATATTTCTCAAAACGCGAAAGAGTAAGAGCACCACCTTCATTTTTTACCAATTCATACGGACCTGTACCGTCAAAACTTCCATCAGCTTTTTGTGAAAAGATTAAAATTGAAGATAATTTTTGGAGCAATAAAGGATCAATTGAATTTGTAGTTATTCTAAAAATACTTTCATCAACTTTCGTAACTTCTTTAATAGTGGAAGCCAGATCTCTAACTCCGGAATTTTGGCTCTGAGCAGCCTCTAATGATGCCAATACTTTTTCAAAATCCAGTGGCGTGCCACCGTGGAATAAAACCCCGGGACGCAACCGCAATTCCCAAGTCAAATCATCCAGTGAGCCATAAGAAATCGCCAGCGCCGGTTCTATTTGCAAATCCGCATTCACACTCACCAGCGGCTCAAAAACGTGTAACAAACGGTTGCGAGTGCCGGTATCGTTTGCAAGAGGATCGTTTGAAACCGCTGCCTCCGAAAGTCCAATGGTTAGGATATCCGCAGAAGCAATTCTTTGCGGAAAGAGCCTGCCGAGCATGGAGTTAAACTGTTCTTCGAAAAAAAGTTCCCCTGTAACGACCAAGAGAATCACAAAATACAGGGCAAACATCAGAATTTTTGAGACTGGTATTGGTTTTTCCATTCTTGTAATTCTAGCATTTTTTAGTCATTTTGACCACCTTGGAAACAGGTTAAATATGGTTAATGCAACAAAGTCTTGACAATAACGCATTTTCCAATGTAGTCTAGCACCTCTTTTACCATTAAAAAATTATGCCTACACCAGATACTACAGATACACCAGAGTCTTCCTTGTTAGATTTTCTAGACGAACTCGATGGCAACGAGTTAGGGGCGATTGCTACCGGAGGGGCACAAGGTGCGATACCTGATAATCAACCAACTATAAGGACAGCTCCTCCGCAGATGGATCCACCGTCACAAGCAGAAGTGGCAAGGCGGCTTGAAAAACTTGACGTTATACCTGGTTCAGGCAGAGCTAGACCGGCATCTCGTGCAGAAGACGTGAGAGCATTAACTCCTGCAGCTGGTCCTACTGGAACCACTCCACTCCCGTTTTTACCAGCACGATTTCCGGCACAGCGCGATTCTTTGCCACCGCCTGATTCTGATGCAGCCATTGGCGTAGCGGAAACTCAAGAACTATGTGAGCGACAGGCACCTCCCCCAGGCCCGTTAACGCCACCTCCACCGGACGGTAGAACGGAGGAAAGTTGGTACGTAGATCAAGCTAGGCTTCACGTGGATCCAGTTGATAAAACTCAAGAACTACCTGTGCAGCAACAGGCATCAGCGCCGCCCCCAGCAGGCTCGTTAATGCAACCTCCACCGGATGGTGGAACGGGGAATGGCCTCCTAATAACTACTCAAACTCGCAGATATTCCGGCTTACCACTAGAAAGAAAATTACTCCTAGGTTCGACAGCTACCGCCGCCATTATTGCCGTTGCAGCGATTACAACAGTCGTGACCGGCTATATTAAAGGCTGTTTAAATACTGAGTTATATGAACGCGAGGCTGCCGTAAGAACGATGCCAATGCCAAGACCGGCAGATTTGGGCACAGACTCAGCGGACGCTACTATACAGGCTCTGAGACAGGCGGTTTTGGACTGTTATGCAGAAGCTAACGATGATGGTGTCGGCGTTAGGGTAAAATGCGATCCACCTTTGAATGGCGGTAGTGTTAGCAATGTAGGATTTAGTCCTGTTGCCGATGAATCTGGACTCATAACAACCGGCTTCAAAATAACTCTCGACCTAAATGGTACACCGTTCGTAAGTGATACAATAGTTCGCGATGCCAAATTACAAACTAAAGGTAAGACAGTTAGCTTTGGATCAACGCCATTTACAGAAGAGTAAGTTTTGTGCTATAATAACAAAGACATTAAAAATAAATACATATGACACCTCTTCCGGAACTACCACCAACACCGGAAAAAAAACGAAGCGCACCAACGAGAGTAATGAGATTACGGTTGGAGGCTTTGCGTAGCAGTGTTGAGACTGCGGGCGAAATACCGAAAGCCAAATACCTTTACGCACGCTCTGTTTATGAAATACCTGATCCTAAAACAAATAAGGGGGAGTTCAGCAAGGCCAGCTCATGTTTGAGAACTCGACTCCAAGATCCAAAAACAGCAAGAGTTAATGTGTCTATCCGAGGAACGGCTGACAGCGCCTTGTTCCGCGTGGACTCAAAAGACAAAAACAAGGTTGATTTGCACAGGAGCGACGCAAAATGGCGAACGGACTTCTTCCGCGCGTTGACAGCAGTTCAGGTCAAAGGCACATTGCCAAACTTGAAGGGCGCAGATTTTGCAAATAACCTTGAGGCGATTCACGTCCTCCCAATAAAAGATCAGCAAGAGGCAATGAATCATGCAATTGCATATTTGCGAGCCGAAACACTTCTTAAGGATTTGCGAAAAGGATGTGTCAACGATGCGAAGTTAGTATATTCAATCGAAACAACATGGGGAAATAACTCACAAACACGCCAGGCCGCAGTGGTGGATATTTCTGTGGAACAAGTTGTACCGCTGACAGATGATACTGGCTGGGGGCCATGGCTGCAGCTTCCGTCGAATATGGGGAGCGAATAAAAATTATTTTCGGAGCTCACGCATCATGTTGATGCGCTTTTGAATGAGCGCGTCAGTGCCAATATCTGGTCTATAAAAAACCGAACCTTTAACCGAACCGCAAGCCAACTCCGCCGCGCACTCCGCCGCTACTAAAGTATCCGCAATTCCCACAAAAGCCACTGCCCGCGACGAACTCAAATATAAACCATCGTCACGCAAATCCACGGAAGAGTAATACATTTTCACCGGCGCGCTTGCCGAATCGTTCGGCGGCAAAATTTCAATTTTTTGGCCGGAAACGGGTTTATCAGGGTAGCCTTCCGGCACAATGTATTTGCACACTGTCGCCTTTTTCTCAAATTCAATTTTTAATTTATCAAGAGTACCGGCCAAAATCGCCTCGCACACTTCTACAAAATCCGTCTTCATAATTGGCAAAACATTCATGACCTCCGGGTCTCCAAATCGCGCATTATATTCAATGAGCCTCACGCCGTTTTTAACAGCGATAAATCCGCCATACATAATTCCTCTAAACAAAGCGCCGGTTTCTTTGAAAAGCGCAGCAGCAACTTGCACCGTAATTTCGTGAGCATCTTCCAAATCTTTTCTAGTCAAAAATGGCAGCAAATGATTTGCGTCTGAATAAGAACCCATTCCACCCGTGTTTGCGCCTTTGTCTCCCACAAACGCGCGTTTGTGATCCTGAACCGGAACCATATCCACGACGTGCATCCCGTCCACAAAACTCATCAAACTGAATTCTTGGCCGATTAATTTTTCTTCAATAAGGACGCGGCCGCATTTTTGCAAACATTCGCGGGCGTAAGCCTCACCTTCTTCAACTCCATTCAAATGATCGCCTGAAACTTTTACACCTTTACCACCGGTGAGTCCGTCGGCCTTCACCACAAAATTCCCGCCAAGTTCATCTAAAAATTCACGCACACCTTTTTCATCATAAAAAATTTTAAATTTTGGATTGCCGGGAATGTTATATTTCTTCACCAAATCGCGGGTAAAAGATTTTGAAGATTCCAAGCGAGCTACTGTTTTTAGCGGCGCCACGCTGTGGATCTCAAGCTCCAGGAGCGCGTCCGCAGCACCGTCTGCAATCGGATCATCCGGCCCAATTACAGCAAAATCCGGCTTAACTTTGCGCGCGAATTCCAAGAGCGGCTTAAAATCCGAGAGCGAACCCAGGCAATATTCCTTCGCCAGCTTAAAAATGCCCGGATTTTTTGCCTTGGCATACGCATAGAGCTCAACTTTACCGCTACGAGTCAAAGCTTCGGCAATGCAATGTTCGCGTGCACCGGAACCAATAAGTAAGATTCTTTTCATATATTACATATGGTTGCCCCGCAAGCGGGGCGATAATTTAATAGCCTCGCTGCGGCTCGGCCTTATAGCAAAACCAATTGATCGTCCTGACTTGTGGCATCTTCACCTTCTATGCCGCCACGCGTAATTTCGGCGCGAGTCAGAACTTCTTCCGTAATATCCGGCGTTGGATACTTGCCGGATAAACACGCCGTGCAGAAATTTTTAATCTTTGGATTTCCTTTTTTTACAGCCGTCTCAAGATCCTTCAAATTCTGATAAAACATAGCATCTGCACCAATCGCCTTTCCAACCTCCTCAATGCTCAAATTATGAGCTATAAAATCTTTGCGGCTTGGCATATCCACCCCATAAACACATGGGTTTCGCAGCGGCGGACAGCAAGAAGCAAAGAAAACTTTTTTGGCACCGGCTTCGCGTACCATTTCAATAATCTTTCGCGAAGTGTTTCCACGGACAATGGAATCATCAACCAACAAAACATTCTTATCCTGAATTTCCAGCGGAATCGGATTTAATTTATATTTAATAGAACGCTTGCGCATCCCCTGCCCGGGCATAATAAAAGTACGCCCTATATAGCGATTTTTGATTAGACCTTCGCGGCAAGGCACACCGAGTTCGGCAGCCAATTCAAAAGCGGAACTGCGTGCAGTGTCCGGTACAGGAACAACCACATCAATCTTTTCGCCGGTGGCTTTAATCGCTTTTTTAATTCTTTGCGCCAAAAATTTCCCCATTCTAAGACGAGACTTATAAACGCTTATTTTATCAATTACCGAATCAGGTCTGGCCAAATAAACGTATTCAAAGATGCACGGTGCCCAAGTGGTCCTCACCACCTGTTTTGTAAAAAGTTCTTTATTTGAATCTATATAAACCGCCTCACCTGGATTTATATCACGGATAATTTCGTAACCCAAAGTATCCAGCGCAACGCTTTCAGAAGCGATTATATAATCCACTCCTGTTGACGTACTTCTTTTGCCGAGTATTAGAGGACGAATGCCGTGTGGATCGCGAAATGCCACGAGCCCATGGCCAGCGATTATGCACATAACTGAGTAGCTGCCCTTAAGCCGCTTAAAAACATGATTCAAAGCTCTAAATATCTGGACTGCATTAAGCTTCTTTGACCTAATTCTCCCAATTTCATCTGCCACAACATTGAGCAGAACTTCCGAGTCTGAATCGGTATTCAGATACCTACTATTACCTTTTGTAACCTGCTCTTTTAGTTCGGTGTAATTCGTAAGGTTTCCATTGTGAACAAGCGCAATTCCAAACGGCGAATTGACATAAAACGGCTGAGCTTCGGCTTCGTCATAACAACCGGCCGTAGGATAGCGAACATGGCCAATTCCAAGCGTACCTTTTAACCGCGCCATGTGCTTTGGCTTAAATACATCTCGCACATAGCCATTGCCTTTCTTTAGAGAAAAACGCCCATCATAAGTCATAATTCCGGCCGAATCTTGCCCGCGATGCTGAAGCACAACGAGCCCGTCGTATAAATCTTGAACCGCTGGCGAGTTTCCTGAAATTCCTATAATGCCGCACATAATTATTTCTCAGTTAAGCGCTTTGCTGCGCGAATTACATTTTCCATCAAACTGGCGACTGTCATTGGCCCCACACCTCCCGGAACCGGAGTAATCCACTTGGCTTTGGCCTTCACACTATCAAAGTCCACGTCGCCAACGAGCTTATTTTTAACTTTTGTGGTGCCTACGTCAATAACAATAGCGCCATTTTTAACCATATTTGCCTTGATCATTTTTGGTTTGCCAACGGCGGCTACCAAAATGTCGGCCTGAAGAGTGAATTTTGCCAAATTCTTGGTCTTGGAATGACAGAGTGTAACGGTTGCATCTCTATTTGTGAGCATCGCCGCGAGCGGCTTGCCAACGATGTTGCTGCGACCAACGATCACGACGTGTTTGCCAGCCACCGGGAGTTTGTAATATTCAAGAAGGCTGATTATGCCTTTTGGCGTACACGGTGCCAAATGCTCAAATTCTGCAGACAAAAACATTTTGCCAATGTTATACGCGCCAAATCCATCAACGTCTTTTTGAGGATCAATTGCGCGAATAACTATCGGCACGCTTATATGACGCGGCAGCGGAAGCTGCACCAATATTCCGTGAACCGATTTATCTTTATTTAATTTCTCAATAACAGAAACCAGTTTCCCAGTCGTTATGGTTTCCGCCAAATTCATCTGCTCGTACGCAATTCCTGTCTTATGGGCGGCCACGTCTTTCTGGCGGACATAAGACAAACTTGCCGGACTATCGCCAACCAGGATAATTACCAGTTTGGGTAAAACGCCCTCAGCCACGGCATACGGCACAGCACACGACACTCCCTTGAGTATAAAATCAGAAACTAGCCGGCCGTCGAGTATTTTTGCTGACATGGGCAGGCGTTATTATAAGGGTAAAAGGTTGAATTCGAAAGACAAAATTACAGAAATCTCTGCACGGTTTCCCATATCCGCGCCGCGGTCACTTCTTTATCCTCTGCAACCTTAACGGTATGCCAACCATATTTCCTGGCAAGATTTCTAAAAACCGCCTGGCATTTGTGCACCAGCGCGTCATTACTTTCGTGAATGTGTTTACTCTCTTTTGAACTCATTTTACGCTGACCATTCATAAAAACTGCAAAATCCTCATGAACTAAAAATTTGTTCATATTTTCAAGTTCGCGCCGATTTGCGCCCTTTGCGGTGCCCCACGCAATGCCGGTTCCTGTGTAGTCCTCGGCCACTACAATTCTGCCTTCCTTAAGCATTTTTTTAAGCTTTGGCTCAAATTGATAGCGATTTAAAACAAACCACAACTGCAATTCATTTTCGCCAATCGTTTGATGTTTTTTGCGCCGCAACTGGTCATTTAGAAACGGGCCTGTGGGGTTTTGGTCATAAATTGGATACTTTATATAAACCGCTTTTTTCCCAAGCTTGTTTAAGCGTTCCACCAGACGTTTTGCGTGCGTCGTCTTTCCAATATTGTTGATGCCGTAAAGTGTAATGAATTTTCCTTTCATAAATTGATTTTTCAGCCGGTTGAACCAAAACCACCACGGCTTTTTTCTCGTATTTGTGCTACTTCTTCCCATTCAAACTTATCAATGTGCACAAAAATTCCCTGAGCCACTTTTTCACCGCGAAGAACCGTGACCGGCTGGTCTGTAAAATTATAAACTTGAATTTTTATCTCATCCTGAGAACCACAATAATCATGATCAATTACGCCGATTCCGTGCGGCATTAAAAGTCCCTTTTTGCGCGGAGTTGAAGATCTTAATGAAACAACCAACATGTAATTTGCCGGCACTTCCACTACCACGTTTCCTGGCACCAGCGCGATCGCTTTTGGCGCAATAGTTGTGTTCTCCCGCGCCACAAAATCAAAACCCACGGAACCGGCGGTTTCGTATTTTGGTAGTGACAAGGCTTTATCAACTCGTTGGATTTTAACTTTCATAACGCCCCAATAGTAGCTAAAATCAAAGCCACATGGAACATAAAATAGATTTTGCAGTTGGAGGTCAAGCTCTCATAGAGGGCGTTATGATGAGATCGCCGTCCTTTATTACGCTCGCAGTACGCAAAAAAAGCGGGCACATCAAAACCAAGAAAGATCCGTTTAATTCGCTTACGGCACGTTATAAACTGCTCAAATTACCGCTTATCCGCGGGATCGTAAATTTGTTTGAGATGATAATAGTGGGAATGAATGCAATTAATTTTTCAGCGCAGGAATATGCAGATGATTATGAAGAAGCGCCGGGGGCAAAAATCAAAACCGAGACAAAAAAAGAAGCTAAAACAAATCGCCTCTTTGAGATTATGACCTTTACGTTCTCAATCGTTTTATCCCTTGCACTGGCCATTTTTCTATTCAAATTCATTCCGCTTGGCATCACGGAATTATTGCGAAAAAACTTCCCGTTCATCGCCAAAAATTACATTGTTTTTAATTTGGTTGATGGCGCTCTGCGCATCGGGATTTTTTTGCTTTACGTTTTTAGCCTAAGTCTTTTTAAAACCTTTCGCAGGATTTTTGAATACCATGGCGCAGAACACATGGCCGTTTTTACTTACGAAAAAAGACTGCCACTGACTGTTGAAAATGCACGAACACAGTCTCGCCTTCACCCGCGTTGCGGCACCAGCTTTTTGCTGGCGGTTTTTGTTATCAGCATCATCATTTATACCTTTGTGCCTCGCAATCCGGTTTTTTGGCTAAATCTGGCTCAGAGAATTGCTGTACTTCCTCTAATAGCGGCGATTGGCTATGAACTGCTCAAGTGGAGCGCAAAACACACCGACAAACTTATTGTAAAAATGATCGTGTCTCCCGGACTTGCGACTCAACGAATCACCACAAAACCACCGGACGACACACAGCTCGAAGTCGCACTAAAAGCGCTTGAGCTTGCGGTGCAAGCGGAAGGCGAAATTAAGGTGCCTTAACGCGGCTTTCAAACTAAACCCCAGCCGCCGCAATCGCCTCGTTCGTATCCAATCGAATGCCAGGCCCCATTGTCGTGGTAATAGTGATGGACTGAATAAAGATGCCCTTTGCACCACTCGGCTTTGCAACGTTGATGGCCTTAATAAAGGTTTTTAGATTTTCCTCAAGATGAGGTTCGCTAAATGAAACTTTGCCAAAAATGTTATGAACATTTGCGAGCTTATCCATGCGGAACTCAACCTTGCCCTTAATAATTTCACCAATCGTCTTGGCAACATCCGTCGTCACAGTGCCGGCCTTTGGATTTGGCATAAGACCTTTTTGGCCAAGCGTCTTTGCGACCTTACCAAGGCTCTTCATCATGTCCGGGGTAGCAACTGCAACGTCAAAATCCAACCAACCTTTTGTGATTTTTTCAACCAACTCGTCTGCTCCGGCCTCGGTTGCGCCAGCCGCCTTTGCAACACTTTGATTTGCCTCTTGGACAAAAGCAATTACGCGCACTTTTTTACCGGTGCCGTTTGGCATAACAACCGTGCCGCGCAAAAGTTGATCCGCCTGTTTTGGATCGAGTCCGAGTTTCATATGAACTTCGCAAGAAGCATCGAACTTGGTTGGCGATGTTTTCTTGAGGAGTTTAACTGCTTCAGTGAGTGTATAAGTTGGCTTATCAACCAGCTTTTTTACTTCGTTATATTTCTTTCCGTGGGTTTTCATAAAAATTTAAAAATTATAAATTACTCTTCGATGTTTACGCCCATTGAACGAGCCGTACCGGCCACGATTCTCATCGCGGCATCAATGTCGTTTGCATTTAAGTCTGGCATCTTTGTCTCTGCAATTTTGCGAAGATCCGCCTTTTTGAGCGTGCCGACTTTATCTTTATTTGGAACGCCGGAACCTTTTGGAATTCCGAGCGCTTTGCAAATCAAGAACGAAGCCGGAGGAGTTTTAGTAATGAATGAAAACGTACGATCTTCGTAAATGGAAATTTCCACAGGAACGATCGTATCTCCCATTTTGCCGGTTCTGTCGTTAAACTTTTTGCAAAAATCTTGAATCTGCACGCCATGCTGACCAAGTGCAGGACCGATCGGTGGTGCTGGATTAGCCTTTCCGGCAGGTATTTGTAGCTTCACGACTGTTAGAACTTTCTTTGCCATAAAATTAGTTTATAAGTTATAGATGTTGCAGATGGCCGCGGAAACTGGAGAAGCGCCCGCTTCACGGCACAAGCAACTGAATCACTTTCTTGATTTCAGGATGAAATTGTTTGATGTAGGCAAACGCATATATCATCCTGCCGATTTTCACGGTGAGGAAGGCTTCATCCGGTTTCTTGGTATGATTGATATAAAATGAGCGATCCCCGTATGCGTTTGTCTCGTTGAGTGATAAATCTATATACGGTTTTGTCTTATTTTGCAAGAGGGTATAAAGCTGAAGCGCCCTGATCTCATCTTTAAGGGCTATCTCTGTAACCGAGGCTATTGGTGATCCAGCCTGTGGAATTTCATAAAAACTGATGGCTTCAACCGGAATTTTGGTTATATCCAGAAGCTGATATACCTTTCCATCAAAATGTTTCTCAGTGAGATTACCGGTTAAACCCGCCTTTTCGACTAATGCTTGAGTAATGGTGGTAGATGACGACGGCGGCGTGTATTGCTGAATAGACGGCTCTCCGGTTGCAGCAGGCTGACCTGCCTGAGGCTGAGTTTGCAAAGGCTGCTCGGCAACTGGCTGATCCGGTTGGACAGCCGGTTGGGCACTTAAAACACTTGCTTGACTCCCCGCCCCAAAATAATCACGAACCGCTAAATCCACCGTCACAGTCACGACAGAAACAGCGAGAATGATGGTAAAAATCGTGAATTTGTTCATGGCCTGTTATTTTTTCTTCACCTGCGTGAAGTCCAATTCCACCGGAGTTTCGCGTCCGAAAATTGTAATCATGACCTTCACCTTGCCCTTTTCTTCATCCACGCTGCTAACTACGCCGTCATAATTAACAAACGGACCATCGAGCACTATAACATTGTCTCCAATCTGGAAATCTATCTTGAATTTTGGCTCAATGGCGCCCATGCGGGTCTTTACAACCTTCCATTCTTCAGCCGAAACCGGAACTGGAATTGTGCCGGAACCAACGAAACCGGTGACGTTTGGCGTGTTGCGCACAACGTACCAAGATTCATCCGTCACAATCATATCCACTAGAACGTAACCCGGAAAAAGCTTCTTTTTTTCTTCTTTCGGTTGCCCTTTTTTAATCACAATCTGACTTTCTTTTGGAACTACAACGTCAAAAATATAATCCTGCATTCCGGTAGATTCTATACGTTGGAGCAGAGCCTCGCGAACCGCGTCCTCATAACCAGAATAAGTGTGGACAACATACCAGTGACGACCGGTACCCGCAGCTTGTTTTGCCATATATTAGTTTTGAGCTAATGTTAGTAAATAGGCGTATCCCGCATGGAATAAATAGTCTATGCCGGCCACCGCAAACGCCGATATGAGTACGAAACTTACGACAAGCACGCAAATATTGATCGCGCGATTTTTTGTGGGCCACACAACTTTGCCCAATTCATGAAAACTATCGAGAACATATTGAACGATGCGGTTTTGTGTCATATATGAATTTAAATCTAAAAAGCGCCCAGCGACGGGAGTCAGATTACATTATCCGTTAACAGTTAGCAAGGGATTTTTGATCTGTTATGCCTTTATCTCGCCACTTGGCGGGGTTTAAGAACTTCGGCTTCCCCAAAGCAGACTTTTAAGGTATAATATTAAGAATAAAAAATGAAGACCAAAACAAAAATTCTGCGTAATCTTTTGGCGTTTATTCCAGTAGTGGTAACCGCGGCAATCTTTGGAGGAGCCGCAAGTGTGCTTGCCGCAGGAATAGAAGTGCCAAGCAGCCTATGTGGACCATTCCCTTGCCCGGAAGGTGATACAGGAGTGGAAATGGCAAAAAGTTTGGCTGGAAGGTTAGTGGACAATGCCCGCTACATTATCGGGGCAACGGCCGTATTGTTGATCGTAATTTCCGGTGTAAAACTAGTGTTTGCGCGTGGCAATGAAGAAGTTCTCACTAAACAGACAAGCGCGATAATCATAGGCATGATTGGCCTTTTTATAATTGGCCTGGCAGGTGAAATTGCGAATATTTTTGACGTTGATCGAGGCGGATTTTTGAAAGATCCGAACGTAATGCTTCAAAGGGCAAAATTATTCAGCAGGACGGTTGAAATAGTAATTACGTTTATAAAATACATAGTGGGAAGTTTTGCCGTGCTTTTCATTATCAGAAACGGTATTCACTTGGTGGTCACGGGCGGCAGTGAAGAAGAAATCTCAAAAGACAAAAAAAATATTTTGTGGGGCGCACTCGGTTTGGTTGTAATTTTGCTGGCCGACCCGATCATCAACAATGTTTTCTTCAAAATAGATACGAGCAAATTTCCCGGGACAGGCCCTGTGCAGCCCGGCATAGATCCGCAAGCTTTGATGATGGAAATCGCGGGTATGACGAATTTGATAGCGGCGATTACGGGACCTGTCGCAATACTTTCACTCGTCATCGGCGGAATAATGTACATCCTCGGCGGCAACGACGAAGAAAAGCTTGGCAAAGCCAAAAAGATCATCATGTGGTCACTCATTGGAATCGTTTTAATTTACGGTGCGTTCGCACTCGTGAGTACTTTCATAATGCGTAAATTTGAAGGTTTATGAAAAAACTTCTCGCACAATTTGCAATCGTATTGGCACTTTCAATCATTGCGCTTGGAATAAATTCAATCGCATTGGCCGAAACAGGTTTTAGAGAAGGAGACAAAGTTCAAGTTGTCGAAGGAGAATATACGAGCCGCGAGGGAGTTGTGGAAAGTATTGACGAAGAAACCGGACAAGTTAGTTTAACTTTGGGCGATTCCGAGACGATTATTGACCTGGACGTTACTCAAGTTAAGAAAATTTTTACGCCATCGGATCCTCTGGGACAAATAGACGATATTTTGGGCGGAAACAAAAGCGGACTCAGCGACTTTACGGGACAAATTCACAAGTCATCGAGCGTTGAACCGGGCGCAGACATAATCACGTCTGTGATATTCCGAGTCATTGATTTTATGAAATATTTAATCGGCGTACTAGCCGTGATTTTTGCGATAATTACCGGTATTCACTTAGTGACTTCCGGCAAAAAAATAGATGAAGTTTCCACAAAAGAAAAAGAAAGTTTAAAGCTAATAATTTACGGACTCGTTTTGATAATTATTGCCGACGAACTCGTCACAAGAGTATTTTTTGGAGATTATGGCGAGTGTATTGCCAGTGCTTCAAACGCAAAAGAATGCGCAAAAATGGGCGGAAGCCTGATAAAAGGCATTTATAGCCTCATTTTGGCTGTTATGGGTACCGTTGCAATTTTTATAATCGTACTTTCGGCATTCCGCATGGTGACCGCGTACGGCAATGAAGAAACCATAAAAACAGAAAAAAACAGGATCATGTATGCGATCGTAGGTTTGATAGTGGCGGGACTTGGAGAATTTGTTGTAAAAACCATACTTTTCCCAGACAGTGGCGCAAAGGGAATTGACGTTGCAGCAGCCCAGAAACTCGTTTATAACTTCACGAATTTCATAGCTGCATTCGTTGGAGCTTTGGCTTTTGGCATGCTTTTTTATGGAGGTTGGCTTTATGTGGTTTCATTTGGCAATGAAGAATCAACAAACAAAGCAAAAAAGATAGTTATAAGCGCCGTAATCGGCATATTAATAGCATTGGCCGCTTTTGGCATAGTGAGTACATTAACAACCTTCTCCACAAGCAGGACAGAGATACCATTACCGGGCTCGGTTCCAGGCTTGCCGACAACCCCGAAATAAGGTATAATTCATAGATTAAAAATAAACAAAAAATGACAAAAATTAAGAAAATTCTGACGCTTGGATTTTTGAGCCTTACATTGTGTGGGCTTTTTGCAACTTTGCAAGTTGCGCAAGCGGCGGACATTGCAGACATGGCAAGCGATGCGTGGGATTCTGCAACGAGCGGAGATCTTTGTAACGACATCAACGATGCAGTTTCGATCTTGGACTGCGGAAGCGAAGACATTGTTAGCTTCATTGGCTTTGAGGGCGGACTTACGCCACCGACCGGAGAAGGTTTGGA
>CAYHNW010000008.1:2288-9802 GCA_964358095.1 uncultured Candidatus Peribacteria bacterium | reverse complement strand
TCCAGTTCGCTAAGCAAAACTCAAATGGCCGCGCGCGGCTTTTTGGACGGCTGGCTAACAAAAACCAGCGTTAAAGATCTAACGAGCGCGGACTTTGAAGATGGAAAATTAAAAGGAAAATTCCTAACCGCGATGGACGAATCCGGCATCGCAGATGCGAGCAAAGAAGATTTCTTGGCCACAATCAACGATTTGATCGGCGAAAACAAGCAAGGCGGCAAGATTGGCAGTGTAAGAAAAATACTTGGGGACGTAGCCGAAGCTCAGACCAGCAATTACGTGGGCCGCAATTTCAATTCGGACAAAAATCTACAACGCGCATTTGCGGGTGTTGACCCAACAGTGCCGGTCAAACAAATTTTCGATGACGCAGTTAACGCCCTAGACAACGCACGCGGACTCAAAAACAGTCCAAACGAAGTTCAACTGGTCGTTAAAGTGGCGCAATCTCTCAATCGCCTATTCGTGATTGTGAAAAACGTAGAATTCGTACTCGTGAAAGTTCGCGCATCGGTTAAAGAAGGCTCCGCTCCGCTGGTCGTTGAGTTAAACGGACTAGATTCTCGCGATCCAACCGGAGACACGATTGCGGAAACGCGCTACGTCTGGGAACCGGACGGCACATATAGCGAAGAACGAGAAAATGGTCCAAACAGAAATGTTGATTGTCCAACAAGGACAGGACCGACCATCGTTTGCACATACAGCCAACCCGGCACGTATGTTGTAAGATTAAAAGTCACGAGCAGCGACCCTGCCAGAGTTGCGACCGGCCAAGCGTTTTTGCCAATCACGGTTCAACCGAGCGTTGCAAGAATTACACTCGATGCAACAGCCGGCGGCATTACAGAAAAATTACGAACTTATAAGCAAGACGGTACAAAGTGGGTACTTGAAAACGATTTGAACGAGTTCCACATCACAACCGCGGAGGCAAAAAATCCCGGTGTTAAATTTAACGCCGCGAGTTCAAAAGATGGACACGGTCTGGATGTAAAAGCTTATGAATGGAATTTTGGTGACGGTACGGGAGTTGAGACAACTTCAAGCGTCACTCACAAATATAAAAACGAAGGAAAATTCCCTCTAAGACTCGAGGTCACAGACAACGGAAATCGCAAAGATCGCAAACTCGTGAATGTAGTTGTTGGATCGGTTGCGGCACGCATGCAGGTAAACAAGAGCATCGCGGAACCGGATGAATTAATCGAACTCGACGGCAGCATTTCGCGCAGCGACCGCGGACCTATTGCGGCATACAGCTGGAAAATCAAGAAAGGCGAAGATGACGTAACAAATCTTCAAAACGTAGTCGCAATTATCGGCGACAATCGCTCCCCTGTTTTTCGCGCAAAATTCAAAACTCCGGGCATGTATAGCGTGACTCTCGAAGTCAGCGACGGTTCAACCAACGCAACGCGCAGTGAAAATATTTCAATAAAGTCACGCAAACCGCGAGCAAATTTCTCGGTGCGCGCTTGTCCGGAAAACTGCCCTTTTCCATCGGAACCGGGAATTGTGGAAGTTGATGCGAGCGCAAGTTTTGACCCGGACAAAGACACTCTGCTTTATAAGTGGATCGTGTTAGACGACAAAGGCAATGAAAAACAAGAAGACACAATTTTTAGCGAAGCGAGCTCTCCAAAAAAACCTTTATTTGGACCAGACGCAAAAAAAATAAATTTAAAATTCACAAAAATCGGCAAATATAAAATTCAACTTACTCTCCAAGATGATTTGCCGGAAGAACTTCAGCAAACCGATATCAAAGATAAGACAATAGAAGTAACTTCAATAGTCAGCGCAAAGTTTAATGATTCACAAGCGACTGTTGCAAAAATGACAGGCATCCCCGCTAAAGCCAATTTCACATTCAGGGGCACAACCACAAATGCAAACGATGTAAAAATTGATTTTGGCGACGGTGAAAGTAATGAGACCAGCGTAACTTCGGACAAAGACGGTAAGGGGTTATTCGAATTCACACACAGCTACTCAAGAGCCGGTTCTTACTCGGTGAGCATAACCGCCACATCCAATGACGGCAACGGCGAAAACACCACAAAAAAACAAGTCTACGTAAGCGGTGGAGATGTGCCACTGGCGATTATGGAAGTTAATGTAGATGGCGTTCCATTTGTTATGGACGGCACAGAGCTTGAAGTAATACGCAACAAACCAATCAAATTTAGCGCAAAGAAATCTGTAGACTCAAACGGAGTAAACGATGATACCGGCAGAAGCCAAAATAAAGGACTTTCCTTTGTATGGGACTTTGGTGACGGAGCAAAGAGCACAACTGCGGAAGTTACTCACAGTTATGAGGAAACTTCTCAAGAAGACAAACCATATAAAGTAAAACTCACGGTTAGCGAAGAAGCCGATCCGGGAAAAGTTGGCACGGCGGAGTTTACGGTAGTGGTCGCAAGCAAAAAACCACAGGTAAATACAATTTCACTGGAGAAGAAAACCCCGGGCGAAACCGCGCCGGTTGAAGTAATCCTCACTGCCGAAGGCGCAATTGACCCAGACGGCAGAATCACAAATTATCAATTCTGGTACTACGATCCGTCCGATAAAGAACAGCAGCTCGGCATAGCGGACGTACCGGCTGACCACGCAACTTTGACGGTTGAGACAAAGGGCGAAGAAGGCCAAGAACACGAATACTATTTCTGCGTTAGCGTGACTGATAACGAAAACACAGTCTCTAGTTGCAATGAAATGTTTAGCGAAGATGAATTACCGCGCGTCCGCGTTAAAAACGGACCAAACAAGGCACCGGTCGCTTCATTTAGCGTTGACCGAACCAGTGCAAAAGTTAACGACGCAGTCACTTTTATTTCCAGTTCAAAAGATGAAGACGGAAAACTCACCAAATACATTTGGGATTTGGAAGGCGACGGTTTTCAAAATGACAACCCAACGGAACTTTCTACGGTAACATACCAATATAAGAAGAAGAGTCCGCGCGGCGGATATAGAGTGAAATTAAAAGTAATTGATAATAGGGGCGCGGCCGGCTTTTCAAAAGAACAGGCCATAATTATTGAGCCAAAATCAAATTCTCCAACTGCAAACTTTAGCTACAACGTGCAGGACAACCGAACTGTGAAGTTCATTGACTCTTCCACTTTTGACTCCGCCAACGGTGCAAAACCTGCAAAATGGACATGGGACTTTGATACTTCTCAGGAATTTGGCTGCACTGATGCGGCAAACAAGCCGGCATATTGCAACGGCAACAAGTCGGATGATGCAGATTCAACCGATCAAAATCCTGTGTTCGTTTACCCGGCAAGCGGCACATATCAAGTTAAACTTACGGTGGAAGACAGCGACAGCAATGTTTCCGATCCAAAAACCGCAACTATTAGTTTAATTGCTGGCGCAGCGGGAGGAGATCAGAATCCAAATTCAGGCATATTACAGGCCGTTTTGAAATCCGACCCGATGTATGGAATGGAAACGATCGGAGGTCAGCAAAAGAAAGTATTGCGCATTCCGGCCAATTCTAACGGCCAAAACGTGACTCTTTTCTGGGGCGATTCAACCGGAAACGTCGCCAATTACAAATTAGATAAAAATATTTGGTGCGATAGCGACGGCAACGGAAATTCTTCCAATGACACCGATGCCGGCGGAATGAGCGCATCGTGCCAAGTTGCCAGCACCGGAGCCGCAGCTCAAAACTGCTGGACAACAAATTACCAAAGATACGCATGGACCAGAGATCCGCGCGGCGCAGGTAACTTTACAACACTACTTACCGTTACGGATCGCGCCGGCAAAACTTCAACAGACACAATGGACGTGATCTTTGATGGGTCAACCGACTCTTCTCAAATGATTAGAGGAAATTGCAGCGGAACTCCTTCACTACTCGGTGGCTCACTTTTCACCGCGCTTGGAACCCAAAATACCATTTTACTAAGCGTAGTCTCAGGAGTTATATTGGTATTGATAATTGGAGGACTTGCGACTTTTGTACGCAGAGGCCAAGAACGCGAAGTATAACAACAAACAAATTATGGATAACCAACAACCAGCGCAACCAGTGCCACAACCAACGCCTCCTCAGCCAGCCGCTCCAAAACCGGCTGCACCACAGGCGGCTCCGGCATCAGTCCCCGCTCCGGTTGCAAAACCCGGCATGCCTCTTCCAAAAGATCAGACAAAATCAAACAGGAAGATGTTACTTGGTTGCGTAACGGCATTTGGCTGTTCCCTACTCCTATTTATAGGCGTACTTTTTGCATTTTTAGGATTTGGCGATACTGCAAACCCGATTTTCGGATTCCTTGGAGTGCCGTCAAGTGAAGTGGTGAATTTTCTCATCACTCTAATAAATTTCATATTCTTATTCCTCGTCTTCGTCTGTTTCATTCTTGTAGTTGTAGGCATATTTAGGATCAGCGCCACAAAGAAAGAAGACAAGGACGGCAAACGAAAAGCTACAACATTCACCTTTATAGCTTTGGCTCTATTGGTAATGTTCGTCTTCTTATGGATTTTGGCCTACTTCTTTTTGGCACCAAAGAGGACGGCAACTGTTGTAAAAATGCCAATCATTACAACTCCGGCAAATACCATCAATATGACGGCGCCGGTCACGGTAAAGTTTGATGCTTCGGCAGCGCCTATCAATAAGAATTCTTTCTCCATATTAAGTTACGGCTGGGATTTTGGCGACGGAGCAAAGGCTTCGGGCGCAGTACAAACACACACATTTACCAGCCTTGGGAATTACAAAGTACAATTACTGGTTACCGTAAAGGAACTCGCAACCGGCAAAGAACAAACCGTGCCGTTTACGCGTGACGTTACCATACAAAATGTTTTAGCGAGCGTGGTTATAAAGGCCGATAAAACAACCGGCGGAATTCCGCTAACGGTAAATTTGGACGGCGCGGATTCTTCTTCTCCAAACGGAGAAATCACCGGTTACTCATGGGATTTGAATGGAGACGGGCTCTATGACAACGGCACAGAAAAAACTGCAAAAGTTACTTTTGATAAAACCGGCACATATAAAATCGGACTACGAGTCACCGATTCAACCGGCACTTTTGCCACAAATTCTATTGATATAGAAGTTACGATGCCGGATAATCCGGTTCCGGTAATCACTATAGAAGGAGTACAGGACACCGATTTGGAGGCAAATAAATCATATATGTTCTCCGCAGCGGGATCCACGGCGGTTAGCGGAACAATTGAAAAATATTCTTGGGCTTTTGGAGATGGCCAGTCGGCAGCAACCAGAACCGCCACTCATTCTTTTAAAGAAGTTGGCCAATATGACGTTGTATTAAAAATTACCGATTCTTCTAAAAAGGAGGGCGAAACAACGGTGCGTTTTACCGTAAAAGCGCCGGACGCAGCTCCTCTCGCAGCAATAAAAACAACTCCGGAAGCGGTCAACGGAACCATCAAAGGATCAGCTCCATTTGAAGTCATATTTGACGCTTCTGGAAGCCAAGATCCAAACAACAATATTATTCAATACGACTGGGATTTTGACGGCGATGCCAAGACGGATGCCTCAAACATAACATCCACATATAAATTCCAAACACCGGGAACTTACAACACTTCTCTCACTGTAACCGACACCACAAATCTCACCACAAAGGCGCAAATCACGGTAAAAGTGGAAGCCGCAGGGCTAAAGGCCGACATCAAGGCCGACCCAATTGCGGGCGTTGCTCCGCTCACGGTGAGCTTTGACGCTTCCGGTTCCAGTTATCCAAGCGGAACAATTGTGGCCTACGAGTGGGACTTTGGCGATGGGACTGCTCCAAAGACAGACATCGCAAAAATCGCACATCAATACAGCGCAATCGGAATGTTTACGGCAAAAGTAACTGCCATCTCTTCTGACAACAAACGCGCACCGGCTCAAATCTCCATCAACGTGAGATCCGTTCCGCTAAAAGCATGTTTCAGTTCAAGCCCGGAAACCGGCGTGGCTCCGTTGGAAGTTCAATTTGATCCAACGTGTTCCACAGGAGGCGTACAAAAATACACTTGGAATTTTGCGGGGCTTGGCACGAGCAGCGAACGCAAACCAAAGTTCACTTTTCCAAATGCCGGAGAGTTTGAGATAACGCTCGAAACCGCCGATGCCACTGGCGGCATTGACATCATTAAAAAGAAAATAACAATTCAACCTAAACAATAATTTCTAAAATTTTATGCATAAACGAACTCAAAAAATCGCAATTGTAATTATGGCAGCAATACTGATCTTGGGAATGGTAGCAAGTATTATAGCGCCACTCAGTTCGGCGATAGATTACTAAAAAAACATTCAAACAAAAATTAAAAATGATAAAAACAAAAATTAAAAATTTTCTTTTGGTCGGCGTTCTTGCGCTTATGGTGGTCGGTGGCGGCATCACTTACGCATCGCAAAAAAAGACGTTTTATAAAGGTGTAAAACGCGTAGACGTTTCAACAATGCGAGCCTCTGTACTCTTTTCTGACGAAACAGAAAAAGAGCCACAAGAAATCCAAGCAAAGATTCGCAGAAAAGAATCCACCCAATACTCCCCTTCTTGCGAATCAAAAGGCAAATTCACATACACCGGCCCGGACAGAAAAGGTCTGCTTTATGGGACTTGCATTCCGTGCGAAACACAAAAATTCCTGGAATCGGGCAGGACTTGTAAATAAAAAACCATGGAAGAAAAAAACAAAATAAAAATTTGGGCGATCATCTTACTTGCAACTTTGGCTGTGGCGGGAGGCCTGGCGGCATTGATGAGCAAAAACACCGGCCTGTTTAAGGGATCTGCTCCAGAAAGCGTAGATCTCTCGTGCTCGAAATTTACTAGGTCCATGGATTGCACAGATCACAAGTATTGCACCTGGGATTCCCAAGACAGAACATGCTCCCTATTACCGGGGGCAGAAGATTGGGCTACCGATGCTCACGATCCAACTATAAATATTGATTCACACGCTCTAAGTAGAGATATTGCAAATAGATATGAGATTAAAGTTAACGGCAGAGATGATAAAGGCTTAGTTAAAGTTGAATTATTGGTTGATGGCACAGCTCAAGGTACACCAGCTATTGATTCACAAATATTTGTACGTGCAGAAGCTAGTACTAATTTCAAATTATTGGTTTTGAATTTAGATGAGCCTTATTCCGGAGCGAGTCCAAATGCTGCTCAAAGGTTATTTAAGGACCATCCCACTCTTAATCTTTACGCTAGAGTGACTGACATTGTAGGAAAAACAGGACTATCCGCACCAGTAGTAATAAACCCACAAGAGCTGGCGAGAGCCTCACCAACCATTACTATCGTTGAACCCGCACAAAACAGCACAATGTTTGGCACTGAGAAACTAAAAGCCGAAGTCTCAAACGACGGAGACCAGGAAGCTGATGATTATTCACCAAATATAGTTTTCTCCTCAGAAGGAAGGACTCTAACAGCAGTGGAAACTCACCGCGATTATACTGGAGATCGTACCCCTTATGAGTTTGAAATCGATTGGAA
>CAYHNW010000008.1:0-2188 GCA_964358095.1 uncultured Candidatus Peribacteria bacterium | reverse complement strand
AGCGGGAGCACTGGCAGGGATTCCACAATTTAATGGCGGCGCGGCGGCGGCAACAGCGAACGAACAGCAAGGTTCAAACTCAGTGCTCAGGGACGTGGTAAGAAACGTCGGGGTTAACGCAGGCCAACACTTAGTGCTCGGGGACGTGGTAAGAAACGTCAGGGTTAACGCAGGCCAACAAGTTGTTGGGGCGCAAGTTGGAGCACAAGTTGGTCAACCCCAATTTGGAAGCTGTGATGACATCCTAGAACAAGCTGCATGCACCGCAACTCAACTGAACTGCACATGGCAAAACGGCCGATGTATGCCAAGTGGAGGCTCAGTCGTAGTACCCGCTGGCCAAGATGAGTCCAAAATTGGAGCAACTATAGCAGTCACAAGCCCACAAGCAGGTGATACCGTATCAGGTAGAATTACAGTAACGGCAAATATTGCAGACGCACATGGCGCAAATAAAGGAGTAAAATCCGCCGCGCTATTTATTGACGGTTCAAGCCCTCAGAACAGGGTTAGTATAGACAACAGTGCTCCTTACGAATTTACTTGGGACTCCACAACTAAAGCTAACGGCCGGCATACATTAAAAATAATTGCTTGGGACAATGAGAATAATGTTACTTCGCAGGATAGAGTCATAACCATACAAAACCAGCAGCAGCCACAGGATGTCGTCCCTCAACTCACGATCACACCTGCGGCCGACACTCCACAAGCCGGAGACATTACAGAAAAAGGCGCGTGGTTCACGGCTACAAAATTGGATTTCGCAGTCACAAATCAAGTGGACGCTGATATCAATATCATCACAGTAAGCGCAAAAGAAGGAGTTGCAAACGCATTGGATATTTCAAATATTGAAGCACTTCAGCTTTTTACACAAATTGGCGACATCGCTCAGAATCAACTTTCCGAAGAGAAACAAATGGACGCTTCGGGCAGAATCACTTTTAACAATATAAATTGGGGGATACACAATCCACGCACCCAAAAATTGGTAATCAAAGCAAAGTTAAAAGCCGACGCAACCAATGACAAGAAATTTGCATTTGGAATAAAAGCGGCTGCGGACATTCACACGGTTGGAGCTTCAACAATCGGCGGCGCATTCCCAATAATGGGCAACGAATTTACAACAAAATCAGTGGTGGCGGCCGCAGAGCAATGTCCGGCAAATAAACCGGTGAGTTATGAAGGTCAGTGCTTTGAACAAAATGAACTATGTATAGCAATAAAATCAATGGCGTTAGCCGACTTTGACGCAGGAAGAGTCACGCGAGCTCAAATGGAAAGCGCCCTACCGGATGTAATTAGAACAACCGGTTGTGCACTTTCAATAGATGAACTTGTGAGACCGGTGGCTCAAAATCAAAACCAAAATCAGGTACTAACTTGCGAAGCTCGGGGCAAATACACATACACAGGTCCGGCAAAACCCGGCGTCAGAATTCCTGGCATGTGCATTGACTGCTCCACCGACGCTTATATAGCAAACGGCGGAACATGTGAAGTTGCGCAAGTAACTTATGACTCAACAAACTTAAGCGAATCCTCTCCAAATCTTGATGAAGCAGCAGCCAAAAATTCACAGACAAATCAAACAGCTCAAGGAGATCAAGGCTACAGACCAGCATCCGGCGCAACGACTTCAAGTTTATCCGGAAGCCAAAGATTGGTAAGCGCCCCGGAACGCGGAAACGCAGGTCCCGAAATTATGATTTATCCGCTCTTGGTTGCAATGGCAAACGGGGCATATTTCTTGGTGAGAAGAAGGAAGAAATAACAGACAAATGTTTAGGCTGCAGCAGTTGACTTATTTTTAATCTATGTGGTATAATGGATGAATAGATTTTAAAACAAATACCAATATGTCCGAACTACAACAGCAACCTCAAATACCACAAGGCAACGAACCTAAAATACCGGACGCGACACCAGAAATAAATGTGCCAACTCCAGAAATGGCGAGTCCAAGATCAAAGAAGCGCCTTATAGTTGGGGCTTTGAGTATTTTGGCTCTACTTGTCGTCGGGGTGTACATATATATTGGGCAAAGCAGCCTTTATACCGGAAGTACTCGTAGTATTGGGCGGGTCATCAAGCTGCCGCCAACCATATTGGCACCAGCGCCACCACCGGGCGACTTCTCTGATTACTGCGCAAAAAACGGCGGCACGTGGATGGATACCGC
>CAYHNW010000007.1:0-43685 GCA_964358095.1 uncultured Candidatus Peribacteria bacterium | reverse complement strand
TTCTATACCCCTAGAAATCACCAGGGGGTGGACCTGAGACTATGGAACCGAACAAGCCCTTTACAGAACTTCAAATTTACCCTATAATTACCAAAACACACACAATAAAAACAAAACAATGTTTCTAGACAAAATATTTAATAAAGGGTTCGATAGAAGGCAAGAAGGCGGACGCGAAGGTCACGAGAGTCTTGCTCCGACAGATTATTTCACATCAGAATGCGTTGATCGCCTTAGTCAAACTTTTGGCAAAGTCGTACAAGTAAACAAAATAGAACGAATAAAATAATAAACATGAAAACCAAAGCAACATCAAAGATTAGAGTAGATTTCAGTCGAGATGACCAAAATTATTACGCGGATTTTGCGGTGAATCGGGAAGAAAATGGACTTTCTTATGGTTTGCACGCAACGGTACACGACGAAAAAGGCAAAATGATTTTCGAAAAGGAACGCAGCGGACTCGATTATTCACAGGTAGAAATGGCGCTGACTTTCGTGTTTCACCAGGCTTTCGTGGAGGAATAGTAGGTGTGAGATTTAATTCCACTACGCAAAAAGGGCTCTCAGTTCAGAGAACCCTTTTGTGTTTGTTTTGAGATTCTCTATCTATTGCGATGTAAATAAAATTTAATGCAATTGAGAGAATGCTCTTGCCCCGCTACGCTACCTATCTGCCTCATATTGGTGGGTTTTGCGTCGTCACCACGACTTGCCGCAGTCTCTTGAGATTCCGGATCGAAGTCTGAAATAGAGACTATTGGCTTTTTTTGTGTTTGTTTCCCCCGTGAAGGTTGCCCCCGCTTTGGTTCGGCCTGAAGGGAGAATACAAAGCAGAGAGAAGAGCGAGATATTCAGCTTGAGAAGCTAAGCTTCTGGCTATATGCTGACCTCGCGCTTCTCTCTGCTTTGAAAATCTAGTTGTCAAAGACCCTACCTCAAAAATTCAGTTCATTGTATCGCGTACAGAATTTTACGCAAATTATTATAGTAGACATATTCAACTTTTCTATTCATGCAAATTCTTCCTCTAAAAACCGACGTGCTAAAAGCGAATTTTAACCTGTTAGAAGGTTTGAAGCGTGTTTTGGCAGACAGTAAAATTAAAATATGTGAAGGGGACATTTTGGTCTTAAGTTCAAAAATAATTGCGCTTGCAGAGGGAAGGATATTTGATTTGGATAAAATAAAACCAAGTAACGACGGGAAAGAACTAAAACTGCACGCTTATAACGGCAAAAAAGAGGATCCGCGATTTATCGAACTGGTTATGCATGAAGCGGACTCCATTTTGCCCGGATCCATAATGGCTACATTAAAAAATGGAATGCTGGTGCCGGCGGCAGGACTGGATCGTTCAAATATTCAAGAAGGATTTGTAATTGGGTGGCCGAAAAATCCACAAAAAAGCGCAAATGGAATTTTGCGCAAACTAAAGAAACTTTTGGGGTTAAAAAAACTTGGAGTAATTTTGTGCGACTCTCACTGCCAACCTTTGAGATGGGGTGTAACAGGCCTTGCAATAGCGTGGTCCGGATTCTTTGGGATTGAAGATGCCCGCGGCAAACGCGATATTTACGGCAAAAAATTAAAGGTCACAAAAAAAGCGGTTGCAGACAACTTGGCTTCCGCAGCTCTTGTGGTGATGGGCGAAGCCAATGAAAAAATCCCTTTTGTGATAGCGCGCGACGCGCCGGTGAAGTTTACAAACCGCACTCAATCACAGCGCGAAATCTTTATAAAACCATCTGCCTGTTTATTCAACTCAATTTACAATAAAAAATTCCTAAAGATGATTGCCCCTCTACGCAGTGGCATTAATTAGGGACATGCTGAAAAACAGATTATTGAAGCGAGATTTTTGTATTTTGTGCGAAAACGTCGAAGCGCGAAAGAGACGTATCAGGTTAGATACGGCGATGAGCGGTGAGACGTTTGCAGCCAAAATACAAAAATTGTAGCTTGTAAGATGTTTTTCAGCATGTCCTTAGCCTTCGCTACTCTACGGCCTGTCTGGTAAGATTGAAGCGTGGCAGATAATAAAAAACTCAAGATTGCAGTATTGGCCTCAACGCGCGGCACAGACTTGCAAGCCATAATTGACGAGATAAAGGCCGGCTATTTGAAAAATGTGGAATTGGTTTGCGTCGTGAGTAACCAGAAAAAATGTTACGCGCTCGAGCGCGCGCACACGCAAGGTTTTAAAACGCATTTCGTGGACTCAAAAGAAAAGTCTAGAGTGGAATTTGACCGCGAAATGGCACAAATTCTGGAAAACGAAAATGTAGATTTGGTTGTGCTTGTGGGCTATATGCGAATATTGACTCCGTATTTCGTAAGTAAATTCAAAGGGAAAATTATCAATGTGCACCCGGCTATCATTCCAAAATTTTTCGGTAAAGATTTTTTCGGCGCAAGCGTGCATGAAGCCGTACTTGCGGCAGGCGAAAAAGAAACCGGCATGACAATCCACTTTGTGGAGGACGAAATTGATCGTGGAGGCATAATAATACAAAAAACCTGCCCGGTTTTGCCTGGAGATACGCCTGAGACCCTAAAAGAACGGGTTCAAGCGCTAGAGAAGGAGTGGTATCCAAAAGTCATCCAGATGTTTGCAGACGGAAAATTACCCGTAACAAGGTGATCAGCTAGAGAATTTCGCAATGGAATTCTGTTTTTCGGCATGTCCCTAGTGTATATTAAGCGGTGAAAGTTATTTCTTAACTAACCATTCTTTTATGGAATCAAGCCCAAAGAGATTTCTGAAATTCTTAATTTTTGTCTTATTGATAGTTGCGGTAGCTTTTATATGGAAAACCTACAGGCTTAGCTATGCAGCACCGGATGCTAATTTATATCAGGTTGTTTTATTAAGAAATGATCAAGCTTTTTATGGAAAGTTGCATGAATCTTTTTCCCCATATCCATACCTGACCGACGTTTACTATTTGAATCCTCAGAAACCAGTCGCGCCAGTATCGATACCGGGCAGGCCTCTAACCCTTCAACAGCAAAAAGATTTACAAAATCAAGTGCCAAAATACACAGTGGTTAAGCGAGGAATTGACGAGATGCACGCTCCAACGGACAAACTATACTTTCCAAAAGAAAGCGTTGTTTATTGGGAAAATATAGGATCTGATTCACTCGTGGCACGTGGCATAATTGCGGATAAAGACTACCGCGCAAAACAAGCGGCTCAACAAATCCCCGCCCAAACTCAGCCGGCTCAAAAATAATTAGCGGCGCGGCAAAGGCTTATTCTTCCATTTCCAGAAATACTTTAACGCTGAATTCATGTGTATCCAGAAAACCTTTTGGCCAAGTAACCAAAACACACTGCCGCCAGAAAGTCTTTTATGATAATGAAGCGCGCGCGCCTGTGGAAAATATAAAACCTTATGGCCTGACTCCCAAACTTTCCTGCAAAGATCCACGTCTTCCATAAATAAAAAGTAACGATCGTCAAAACCGCCAATTTTCTTAAAAACTTCACGCGGAAGCATCATGCAGGCACCGGTCACCAAGTCAACCTCTTGCGTCATACTGTGATCAAAGTTTGCCATTACGTATTCATCCATACGCTTCTTAAAGAACTTTAGTCTTTGCAAAGGAGTTCTCTTAATAACAAGATCAATAGGCATCATAAAACGCCTGCACGAGTCCTGAATTTGCCCGTTGAAAAAATACAGCTGAGGTCCGAGCAATCCAACTTCCCCATGGGAGTCCATGTGATTCACCATCTTTTGCAAAGTATCCGTTTCAACCGAAACATCCGGATTCAAAATTAAAATATATTTTCCTTTGGCATATTTGACACCGAGGTTATTTCCACGACCATAGCCAAGATTGCTTCCGCTGTGAACGAGTGTAATTTCGCCCTTCTTATGCATTTGCTCCAAATAATCCACGCTCTCATCGTGAGAATCGTTGTCCACAACTATTATTTCAAAAGGAAAATCACATACGCTGCGGCTGATAGCTTCTATGCAAAGGCGCGGCAGGTATTTGAGATTATAATTTACGATAATGCAAGATAGTTTCATAAATCTTTTCGAGGAGCTATTTTCTCTTTATTTGGCTTAATTTTCAAGTCCCATTGCCCAGTTACAAAACTTGACTCCGGAATATCTTGATCAACTACAATTCCCGCGCCAATAAAAGAATTTGAACCAACTTTAATGCCAGGCATAAAACTGGTATTTATTCCGACGCGAATGTGATTGCCGGTGACTAAACCAAATTTATTTGACCCACAATCCAGCTTATAGCCATTTATGTGCACCATGATATTCTTTTCATCAAGCCTCAAATTACCTGTCACGACACCAGCTCCAAAAGAAACGTCATCCCCTATTACGCTGTCACCAATGTAATTTGTATGCGTCCAGACGCCGTTTCCAACAAAACTGCGGGCAACTTCACTTCCAAAACCAATGACGCAATTTGCACCGATGTGAGACTGCCTAACAAGGGCGTTTGTTGTGATTACGGTATTTTTGCCGATGTATGCCGGGCCAATTATTACGGCGTTTTCTAAAACGCGCACGCCGTCCTCTAAATAAACTTCGCCTTTAATTGTCGCAGACTTGGCAATTTTCACGGATTTTGACTTTTTGGATTTAATTCCACCCAAGAAATAATTCATAAGCGAAACGATATGCCATGGATACTTAACCGGCTGCCAAAAGCCTAAAAAAGGCACTGCGCGATAGGTAACGCCATCGTCAAAAAGCTTTTGCAGAGCGCATTCGTAGCGATCGTCACACCTAGAGGAAATTTTCTCCAGCGTTTCCAAAAGAACCTGCGAATCCGGATGAAAATGCATGACAATATTTACAAGTTTGCTCGGTTCTTTGCCTTCCCCCGGCTTTTCTACAATTTTCTGGATTTTATTGCGCGAGTCCGTTTTCAAATATCCGCCCGGGAAATATTTCTCAACGCGCTTGGCCAGAAGCATTCCTTCGCCCTTCTTAATATTTTTACGCAAAAGCTCATATGCCGACTGATCCACAACGTCATTTGAGCTCATTACCAAAAATGGATCTTTTTTTATAAAACTTTTCGCGCTTAGAATTGCACCGGCCATGCCAAGTTCAAGCTTTTCCTGTTCCTTAAAGCTTATTTTTGCCTTCGTGAAGCCATGCGCAACGATTTCTTTTTTTAGCCGTGCAAGATTATGCGCGCCGCCCATCACAAGAATTTCATTAAAATCAGCTTTTATGAGCGCTTCAATCTGATGGATTATTAGCGGCTTGCCTAAAAAACACAGAAAATTCTTATCAGCTATTGGCTGCATTCGCACACTTCTTCCCGCTGCAAGTAAAATTATTTTCATAAATTAAAATTTCGAATAAATCTCAAGTTAACAATTCGTCCAATCTTCCCTGCTTAATGCCCTCTGCAATCTCCATAGCTACTCTTTCGCCAACGCTTATGTCCTGGCCATACAAATAGCCTGTATAAGGAGTAAAACGCGTGCCCGGTGAACCTGGGATTCGCAAACTTACATCAAAAATTACGATGTCTTCTTTGCCTTCTTCGGCAATAATCGCGCCTTGCAAAGCAAATGGACCAATAATTCCATGGGAGTGCTCACTTTGCGTGGCTTTTACGAATTTTTCACCAAGAGCGAGCGCTTTTTCGAGCAGTGATTCTTTCATCGTCACCGCCACATGACCAGTTTCAATCATCTTTGGTTCAAAATTTAAACCATGCAAATCCATCTGTTCCCAGGCCGGCAAACGCAGCAACCCATCCAAATTTGTTTGACGCCTTGTGTCTGTTCCAAGAAGCTCAACTTCATCAGCAAACGGCGAATAAAAATAATTAAAATTAACTTGCGCGCCAACTATAAACTCTTCGATTACGGCTTTATCCAGCGCTTCCTTTGTAATAATCTTCTTCTCGATCATTTCGTGCGATTTGGATTTATATTCCTCAAAACTCGCGGCCTTAAAAAATGCACGCTCATATCCGCGCGTCGCCTCATTCACTTTTACAATCACCAGTCTATCAATATCTTCCGGTTTCTTAAAAATCTTCGGGATGCGAATTCCGGCTTTTTCCAACAAATAATACTGATTCTTTGGCTGGTCGCGCTCCTCTAATTTGAGCATGTCGCGCGTGCCAAAAATCGGCACTCTAAACTCTTTTTCAATTTTGGAAAAATCTGGGAAATAAACCCAAAAATAACGATTATGAATAAAAATCGTGTTGCGCGCGCGCAACTGCTCCTGCACTTCCGGTTTCACTATATCGCTAAATTTATCAACGAGCAGCACGTCATCTACGCAGCCAATGATTTCACCTACCCTATTGGTAGCATCGCGAGTTTTGAAATATTTGGAATAAGTTTTTTCTCGCCCACTCTGGCAAACCGCGAGCGTTTTAAAGCCATGTTTCTTGGCTCCCGCGCAAACATCCAGCGCACTGTGTCCCCCAAGCACACCAATAGTTAATTTATCTAAATCATAGGATTTTAAGATATCCCGTATGTCTTTTGAACTAATCATGACCAGATTATATCACATAAAACGCCAACTGTTTGACAGATGAGCCTTTTGGTGCTAAATTCACCTCTTATGACCTCCGCAAATGAAACAGCTACAACAGATTGCACCAATCATCAAGGAATAGAAATGCATCGCCGCTTTCAAGAGGAAATTTATGAGAAGGATGGTATGACTCTCGAAAGAGTGGCGCAAATCCCGCAAATAATTACGGATCGGTCAACGGAATACCGACGAGACAAAAAACTTAAAGATGGAGGAACCGATGACGTAGTTCTATATGTAAATTCATCCGATCCACTTAAAGAACTTCCATTAAAAGAAGTGAAGGGGAAACGCGTATTAACCGTAGCCGGTAGCGGAGATATACCATCTGTGTTTATAGATGCCGGTGCAGCTCAAGTAGATATATTTGATAGATCCATGACAGCTTGTTTATTTACGGAATTAAAACTTCGTGCCGTCGAAGTCCTGAGCCAAAATCAATTTAAAGCCTTATTTGGAACGGCGTATCCGCCGGATTTCGATGGAAAAATTTCTATAGCAATCTTAGATAAATTAAAAAGCGGCAGACGCATATTTGACACTGAACTTTACCAAAAAGTTCGCCCGTTACTTTCGCAGCATGCCCGCTCTTTTTGTGACGCAGTCGCGCAGGATCCGGATGGTGGTCATCTTTCCACTTTATTTTATGACGATTCTGATAATATCCGCTATTTGCGTAGTCGCGGCGTATACAGATACCGTTCGAAGCAGGGAGCTTACTTGGGTGAGCACAATTGGTCATCTGAGCAGATGCCGGTCTGCTTTCAAGGAAAGATTAGTGAACACGAATGGTCAATAAGAAATAAAAGTATTTCGGATCCAACTCTGGATGTTGGAAGTTACGACTTGATTTATATAAGCAATATAGGCTGGCGATTTGACGATATCCTCGAAACGGTACGCAATCTTTTGAGGCGCGGTGCAAAAAAAATCTGGTTTACTTGGAATCCGCATATGTCACCGAAAGGTTTATTTAGTCCGACACCGAAGGATACTTTACCAAACGAAAGGATGCGTTATATTTATAATAAAACCGTTCCACTTGGTGGGGATAGTTTTTGCCTTCTTCCACGCCTTATTCCAATAGAACCCGGCGAACAAATGTTCTTTTATTGGATAGACTCGCAAGTAGAAATGACAATCAAAGCGGTTGATCCTTCAGTCGATTTAATGTACTGCTCGGAGATGACAAGTGAAGCTAATCCGCCGCCAATTAAAAAGATTGAAGGGGCGACACAAGCGGAGGTAATTGCCGCTACTGAATCGCGGTGAACTTAGCCTAGCACTTTTTCCAGCTTTCCAGCCGTTATAGCTTCTTTGATATCCCGTGCAATTCTGCGGCCGGTAGACATCGGTTCGCCATAGCGCAAATCCGTATATGGCGATCCATTAATATATAAATTTGTGCCGGCCACAATCCGCGCAGAAATTTCAAAAACATAAAACTTCAAATCTTTATCTATAATCATTTCCAGGCAGAATGGGCCAAAAAGTCCGCCTTTGCAGAACTTTTCGGAGGATTTAACCACGTTTTCTCCCATTTCAAATAATCGCGGAAGCAAAGATTCTCGAATCACCAACGTCATATTGCCGGTAATCGTATAACTGGTTTTTATTCCCACATCCATCTGATCTTTTGCCGCAATTCGACCGATTGAATCCGCATTCGACTCATAGCGTTTATCAAAACTCATTATTTCCAATTCACCAGTAAGTTTGGAGTAAAAATAATGCACATAAACCGGCACACCAACAATATATTCCTGAATCGCATAATCTTTTTCCTGCGGATAATCCTTCATTCTTTCATAAAATTCCGCCGGTGTATTTGCGATAAAATAGCCAAGACCTCCCTTTGCACCGTGAAACTTCACAATAACAGCGCGATCAATGTCTTCCGGATTCTGGAAAATCGCCGGCATCGTGAGCCCTGCATCCAGTAGCCACTGCCGCTCCTTTGTGCGATCCGATTCCCACTCAAGTATGGCTTTGGTGCCGTAGTGCATGCACTTAAGTTGCTGTACGCGCTCCCAGCCCAAATAACTAATAAAAGAACCGTGAGGAATAACTATCGCGTTTTTCGCCATCAATTCTTTTTCAACTTTAAAAAAATGCTGAAAGCTGTCTATTTCAATTATTTCATCCGCCACGCGATAGCTATCATATGGCTTGCGTTGGCCTTTTTGGCACACACAGATAGTTTTAAAACCCTCGTCTTTTGCGCCCTTTAATATTTGCAAAGCCGTGTGGCTTCCGATCGTTGCAATGCAGTATTTCTTAAAGTCTCCCTTCTTTGGCATAGAGTTATTGGTTGGTTTTGGGTTATTGTACGGGGAAAAATGATGGCCGTCCAGCGGAAAATTGCGTCCCCGCGGCAAGCCGCGGGGTAAGGCTTCGCAATCATATTATCTTAACCAATTCTTCAATGGTTCGATCAAAATGGTATTGAAGCTCCCCCTCTGAAACTACGCAGCCTAAGGGCGAGTGCCGTGCCCAAGGCCAAGGCCGGATGCCGTCATTAAGCAAATGCGGCCAAGCGGGGCCGGCCTAATGCCTGAACAATCTGATGCCGGAGGTAACCATGGAAAGACCAAGTTTATTGGCGACATCTATAACTTCGGCATCGCGCACAGAGCCGCCCGGATGAATAATCGCCACTGCACCGGCCTTTGCGGCTTCTTCTACTGCGTCCGGGAATGGGAAAAACGCATCCGAAGCCATTACAGAGCCTTTTACAGCCTCCCCTCCTTTGTGGCCGGCAATCCACACGCTGTCCACGCGAGACATTTGGCCTGCACCAATGCCTGTCGTGATGTCCACATCATCATAAGATTTTGCAAAAACCACGGAATTGCTCATCACGTGCTTGCAAACTTTATTGGCAAAAAGCATTGCGCGAATTTCCTGCGGTGTCGGGCTCTTTTTTGTCACAACTTTCAAATCTTTTTCCGTAACCGTATATGTATTTGCGGACTGAACCAGAATTCCTCCGGCAACTTTTTTAATGTCACGCTTTTCTTTATCTAATTTTAACGATTCGGTTTCAAGCAAACGAATATTCGGACGTTCCATCAACATTGCAAGCGCCGCCTTTTCAAATTTTGGACAAATAATAACCTCGATGAAGATTTTCTTTTCCTTGATATATTCGGCAATCGCCACCGTTAAGGGCTTATTTAAAGCCACAACGGACCCAAAAGCAGACTTGCTATCCACGTTAAAACTCAGGTCAAATGCCTTTTCTGCCGAATCTGCCGACGCGACTCCGCACGGATTATTGTGCTTAAGAAACACGACCGTTGGTCGCTCAAATTCTTTCACCAGCTCCAGCGCGGAATTAGCATCCACAATATTATTAAAAGAAAGTTCTTTGCCATGCAGCACTTTTGCATTGGTAACATTGGCATCATGATTTTCCGGATTACGGAAGAATGCCGCTTTCTGATGCGGATTTTCCCCGTAGCGGAGAGAGCACACTTTTTCATAATGAAGATCCAGCATCTCCGGCTTATTCAAGACTCCCCTAAACCATTTTTTAATCGCACCATCATACGCCGAAGTTTTTTCAAAAACTTTCCATGCCAAATCTTTGCGAGTTTCAAGCGTGGTATCTCCTTCTTTTTCAATTTCACCGGCGACAGAGTCATAATCAGTCGGATCCGTCACCACCGTCACAAATTTGAAATTTTTGGCCGCCGCACGAAGCAGCGACGGACCACCAATATCAATTTGCTCAATAGACGGCGTTTTCTCAAACGGATACAAATTCACCACCACCAAATCAATCATCAAAATTCCGTTTTTTTTGGCCTGTGCAGCGTCTTCTTTGTTATCGCGCCGTGCAAGCAACCCACCGTGAATCAGCGGATGCAGAGTTTTTACCCGCCCGTCCATAATTTCCGGAAAGCCCGTATAGGCCGAAACATCAATAACCTCAACTCCAGCGTCACGTAGTGCCTTGGCGGTACCGCCCGTAGAAAGTATCTCTATCCCCTTTTTTGAAAGCCGCTTGGCAAATTCCACCAGTCCCATTTTGTCGCTTACCGATATAAGTGCCCTTTTAATCATATATGAGAGATTTATGGATTATCTTGTCCGCCATGGCTGCACGGATTGCATCTCAAAATCCTCCAAAAGCCCTTTAAGCCCCCCGGAATTACGCCATATTTCTCGATTGCGAGCCTGGTATATTCCGAACAGGTTGGAGTGTATTTGCAATACCCATTTGGAAAAAGGATTTTAAACGCCCCATGATCGGGAGAAATGGTTTTTTGGTACAGCCTGATCAGGAGTAAAAACGGCCTCCTAATTGCCTTTCTGATTCTATCAAGCATAAGAAAACAGCCTCGTGTAGTTTACGAGAAGGGTGGTTGCATGTAAAGAGAGACTTCCTAGCAATGGGGAAGAAATCCCCGCTTAGCGGGGTTCTGAGCCGAAGTGAGCTTTATCAATAGTAATTCGCCGGATTCTTCTTAACACCGTTGTCGAAAACTTCAAAGTGAAGGTGAATACCGGTAACACCATAAGATCTACCTGTATTGCCCATCTTACCAAGAGCCTGGCCTCGATCCACGGCTTGACCCTCTGTAACATATATAGTCTCAAGATGAGCGTAAAGTGTCTGTAATCCATCACCGTGATCAATAACTACATGGTTACCATATCCACCACCGCAATTGCGCTGAATCTTAACATCTCTAGGTGTACAACCACCAACTACCTTAACAACCGTACCGGAAGCGGCAGTCCAGACATCCGGTTTAGCCGGATTGGCAATATCACTTGCATAGTGACCAGCTCTATAACCTTGAGTCAGAGTACCAACGGTAGGATAAAGAAACTCTTTACCTGATTTTGGCGCATTTTCCGTTGCCATAAAAGTCTTCTCATCAAAGGTATCGTAGTTATAAGTTGTTCTAGTACCAGAACGAACAATTACGCGTGCCTGAGGTATAGCTTCCACTTTTTTCTTACCACCGGGTATAAACAATTTTTGACCCTTCTGAATGTTATCTGTCAAAAGTTTGTTGTGGTCTTTTATAAGCTTAATCTCAACGCCATATTCCTTAGCTATGGATTCCAATGTTTCTTTATCTCCCTTAATTATATGACTAACGCCATCAATTGCCGGAACAACCAATGTCTGACCTATTTTGAGGGTAGAATCCTCAGATAGGCTATTTTCCCACAATAACGTCTTAAGGCTGATACCATATAGAGCAGCAACTCCAGATAATGTATTTCCGCTCACAACCGTATGTTGAAGGTAATCTGTATACCCAATGCGGTTGGCATCCTGAGTAACAGGAGAAGATTTCATAATGTAACCTTCGTCATTAATAATGAAGGTTGGAGAATCTATGGGAAGATCTTCTTCAGCAATAATAGGATCATCTGCAAAAGCATCCGCAGTTAAACCTGTTTCAAGAGCTCGCATTGGGCCAACGGAGGTAACAACCAATATGGCCGCAGCGATGGCAACGCTCTGTTTAAGGAACTTACCGAAGGGATCCTTAACTATTACGGGCTGATCTATATAAGAGCGTCTAAAGTAATTCGCCTTAGATAGTTTGGCCTGTATACCTCTTAGGAAGCTCTTCAAGTCCAGCACGAGTCTGAAGACTCCACGGTTGAAGAATACTGACTTCAGAAACACTCGCTTGTGGCGTCTGGCTCTGGCTTCTAAGTTCGGTTCCAAATTGTCGTAGTTGGGTGATTCCATATAAAAGACTCAAGAAGGTTCTTGGACGGGCTTTCTATTAGGATCGGCTCCAGTCTATGCCACCTTGGAATGAACGCAAGTACCTATGTTTGACTTTAGTAATAATCATTGCAGGGTAGTATTGTTAAGCCAACAGGTTAAAGCACTAGCGTATTCAGGAGACCGAGTATACTCATAAAACCTATATTTTGTCAAGACCCTAAGCCTTGCGATATCTATTAAAAATGGTGAAACTCATACCGGTTCGAGTACCCGATCCCGGCGTATTTCGAACAAAAAGGCGAAAATGGCGAACCACGGCAACCTTGCGTACCCATGAAATTGTTGAAGTGCAAAATTGTAATCGTTGAGCGTAATTCTTATGTGTTCAAGTACCTTTGAGTGCTCCTGCTCAAGGGATAAAAACAGCGGATCTGACTTTAAACCGGGCGTTGCTTTGGTAACTTTTAAAAACTCAAATAGTAAATGGGTTAACTTTCTCTCTAACTCCATCTGTTCGGCCAGAGAATACGCGCCGTTTGCAGCTGCCGCGCGAAGCTCAATGATCTTTTGACTAACCTCACTTTTTAGCCCGCCTCTTTCGGCCATCTCTATTATCAAGGGGATCCTATGGTTGCGGAACCACAGAGCTTCTCTAAGCTTATCTTTACGCCTGCGCACTTCAACAGATCTATATCTAAGGATTACAAAACAGATTGCCAAGCAGAGCGCTACCACTATTAGTGTCACATAAAGGATAACCATATGGCACTATCATAAGGTTACTTTTCCGACTGCGCAATCGGTTCATGGAGTCCCTTCTGTAGACGCCTGGTGATGATATATTCCCTCTTTGTCTTATTTATCTTCCTAAAGAAGTATTCCGGATTGGGCACATAATATAGTGATTTGCTGGCGTTGACCGAGGACAAGGTGATAATCAGCTCACCAAAATTAAGGAGGGTTTTAAGAATTCCCTCCTGGCGAATGACCACGTCTTGGATCTCAGGCAGATCAATTGAATCTCTATTATTATTAAAGAAAAGGGTGATATCCAGTTCTATCACCCTAAAATTCGTTACTATAATGATTTGAAGATAGTAATTGAGGAACCTTACAAAGAAGCGATGGAGATAATATGTGATGACCGCGATGACAGCACCGGCCACCACCTTATAAGCAATTGGAGAGATAAAATCCGCCATATCTGTACGAAAGGTTGAAATGGCCAAGTAAAAGAGGCCTGCCATTATCAATAGAGAACCAATAATATAAGGTAAAAGAACTATCCAATGTCTCCTGGTAAAACAAAGTACCGTCTCGTGCTTATGCTGCCCCTTAAAATTACGATTGGTATTATCTATTTCCGCATGCAAAATCCGTGGAGTCTCAGATATTTTCGCTTCTTCTTCTCCGGGGGGTGCGAAAACTGGTTTTACAAAAGTATCATCCATTGAACTATACGAGAGTTAATAAAATGTACGAGACCGGAATCCAAACTATAACCAAGCCCAAATACCCGGCCGCAATCCACCGCAGGTGAACAAACCCAAAAAGCAGAGTATATTTTGACTCGTCAAATCGGTAACGCTTAATGTAATAATATAGACGCCAAAGTGTCAAAAACGCGAATCCCACTGACACCGAGTGGAGAACCGCAAAAAGTATCCACAAAGTAGTCATACGAGCACCCTAACTAAAAAGTATCTTAGATTATAGTGGATTTTTGGCTTTTTAAAAGCTTTTGCGGCTCGAATGTGTTGTCAGACTATGACTTACTTATATAGAACTCGATGGGTACTAATGGGCTTGCTTGTTGGCTTGACACCGTTTCATGCATTTTTAATTACATGGGCCGGTGCACCTGTGGTTTTGAGCATGTGGCGGGAGTTTTTGGTGATGGCCATTTGTGGGCTTATTGCCGTTGAAATTGTTTTAGAAAAGCGCTGGCCAAGGTTTGATGCGCTTGATTGGGTAATTATTGCGTTTGCAGCGGTGGCGATTTTTTGGCTGCCGTTTCAGCGATTTGAAGTGGCTCAGTGGGCGCTTGGTGTGAGATTTGATGTGATGCCATTTGTGTTTTTGTTGTTTTTGCGACAGGCAAAATGGGACAGCGAAAAAATGACGGCGTGGCTTTATCGCATATTTTTTATTACCGCCGGAGTGGTTGTTCTTTTTGGAATTTTTCATGCAACGTCTTTGCCGAAGGATTTTTTAACGCATTTCGGGTATCCGGCTTATAACACCGTGCCGGATGCCGAAAATGGCTTAACCGCCTGCCAATACCTTGAGCACACGACGAGCGTTTGCCGCGCAACTTCCACTTTTGGCGGGCCAACGAGGTATGGCGTTTTTCTTTTGCTGGTGCTCGGCATGCTCTTGCCGGCGATTTTGCAAAAAACTCGCGAGCGGGGGCGAGGCGTTGCAGTGGCACTTTTTGCAATGACTCTTGCGAGCGTATTTTTAACATATTCGCGTTCCATTTGGATCGGACTTGCGACTGCGGCTATCTTCGCGCTCTTTTGGGCAGCCTATATAAAAGTCCAATATCGCAAAAAAATAATAATTGCAGGGCTCGTCGTCCTGGTTCTCTTAATTATTTCTGCGGGGATTTTTGCATGGCGATTTTCGGTTGAAGAAAAAAACAGTTATGTGCCGCAGCTTGCACACTCAATATTTGTACGCACGGCATCATCAAATAAACACGTCGAACTGGCCAAAAAGGGCTTACAGACAATTATAGCTCACCCGCTTGGCATGGGACTTGGAAAAGTTGGTCCAGCGTCTGTGCGCTTTAATGAGAAGTTTTTAACCGAAAATTGGTATTTGCAAATTGGAGCGGAAATGGGCGTACTTGGACTCCTGCTTTTTTGTGGTCTACTTGTGGTGCTTTCAAAAAAACTCTTAGCCGACAAAACCGATTGGCGACGCATCGGTCTATTTTTGAGTTTATTCGGTATTGCGATAACGGGCCTATTTACACATTCGTTTGAAGAAACGAGCGCGGTGCTGGTGCTTATGGCCTTTATGGGAGTCAATTTGAGTTACCAGGTGCGCAACTAAAGTCTAAGCTCTGCAATTGCCTTGGCAATTTTCTCCGCCGCGTTTTTGTAGTGGGCTTTTTTTTGATTTTCTACCATGCGCACTCTCAGGCTCTCATTATTCAGCAGACCCAAAACCGCCTCCACAAATCGGTTAGACGACAAGCCGTTTTGATCCAACATTACAGCAAAACCTTTTTGCTCAAAAACTTGAGCGTTTTCTATTTGATCACCGCGACTTGCGGTTGTTGGTAGTGGTATAAGGAGCAATGGCTTTGCACAAGCGAGAGATTCAAAAATACTTCCACTACCCGCACGACTCACAATTAAATCCGTAATTGCGTAAACGTGTGCCAAATCTTCTTCTAAAAAATCAAAACGCCTGTAGCCTTTTTTAGTTTCAGTATGTGATGCAAGCGCACCGGTTATGTGAACAATTTGCGTTTTTTTCAACAACTCCGACAGAGCTTCAAAAACAATTTTATTGAGTGCCCGGGCGCCCGTTGATCCTCCGACAATCAAAATCACCGGTTTATTTTTAGAGAATCCCGTTAGTTCGTATCCCCTATCCGCATTACCTTTTAAAATTTCCGCACGAATCGGGTTACCGACCACTTCCACGTTTTTTCCGGCAAAAAACTTTTTACTCTCCTCAAACGACAACCAAATTTTCTGCGCAAAACGGCTGCAAATTTTGTTTGAAAGCCCCGCGCTCACGTCGGACTCGTGCAACCACACCGGAATTTTTAAAAAATGTGCGGCCAAAACAACCGGCACGCTCACGTATCCGCCCTTTGCAAAAATCAAATCCGGTTTAATTCTACGTAACGCAAAAACGGCTTCAATAAGACCAAACGGCACGTTAAACATATCTATAACATTCTTAAGAGACAAATATCTGCGCAATTTCCCGGCGTGGATTCTATAAAAAGGGATTCCGCGCGCCACAGCCATTCGCTCTTCAAACGAATTCTTTTCTCCAACATAAAAAAACTCGCAGGCGTTGCCGCAAATCTTTTTTAACTCATCTATAATGGCGATGTTGGGAAGAATGTGCCCCCCTGTCCCGCCGCCTGTGAATGCCACTCGCATAGTATGGTGTTGAGGATTTAGAAATTTGGAGCAGAACGCCTATTGCGCCGAGAGTGACGAGCATTGACGTTCCGCCGTAGCTTATAAATGGCAAGGTGATGCCCGTGACAGGGAAGAGTCCAACATTCACGGCGATGTTTATAAAGGCTTGGATCACTAACCACATTGTAATACCGACCGCCACGAGGGACGCAAATTTATCAGACGCGTAATTGGCTATCATAAGCCCACGATAAGCAATTATTATATATGCAATAATAATTAGCGCAATGCGCACAAAGCCAAGCTCTTCTGCACTTGCCGCAAAAATAAAATCATCCGTTGCCTGCGGCAGCCAATATGATTTCTGAATTCCCTGGGTTAAACCTTTTCCAAAGAAACCGCCGCTACCGACAGCTATTTGCGCTTGTTCAGTTTGCCAGCAATAGTTGCGACGCGTTTCTCCGGTCTTTACCTCCGGCTGGCAATTTTCAATGGTCGGATTTATAAAGGCGGTAAACCTGTGCCTCAAATAACCTACGCTTGGAACCACTAAAATCGTAAAAAGGAAAAGTACAAGAAGTCCGAGCGCAAGGTGACGAACTCGCGCGCCGGCGGCAAAATAAATTGTCGCTGCAATCGCCGTATATAGGAGCGTTGAGCCAAAATCCGGCTGTAACAAAACCGGAATTATTATTATTCCGGTTACCGCACAGAACGACAAAAAACCATTCCTAAAATCCGAAATTTCGCGCCCTTTGCGTTCCATCCATGCGGCCAAATAAAAAATGAGAATAAGTTTTGCAATTTCCGCCGGCTGAATTGACGTGCTGGAAAAAATGAACCAAGCTTTGGCTGTTGTATTAACCGTTGAGCCAACAATCAACACCGCCACGAGCGCCAACAATATAAAAACAAAAAGAGGCACCGCAAATTTGCGCCAAAACCGCAGCGGAATTTTATAAAGCAGGAAAAGGGCTATGAGTCCCATTCCAATCCTCACAATATGACGACGTAACAAGAAAAAGCAGTCCACACCTTCTTCTCCGCAGCTTGGGAAAAGCATACCGGCAGGCTTTGTGAGCGCGATGCTCTTTGGCACGCCGATGCTGGTAATCATAATTATGCTGAATACGAGCAAAACGAAGACCGTAAGAAGGAGAACCATATCAATGCGGCCAGTTCGTGATTCAGATTGCATAGGTGGTAAAAGGATACAACAGGATCGAGATTTGAGTAAGTGGTATCATTGCAAACGTACGATGAAAAAACTTTTTAAAAGCCGCGCGTTTTGGATCGCATTATTTTTGGTTTTTATTGCACTTGATATAGGCACAAAGTGGCTCGCGAAAACATATCTTACAAATCCGCTGGAAATTTTGCCGGGCGTTTTTAAATTGGCACTGAGTTTCAATCCCGGCGTTGCATTTAGCATCCCAATTCCAAATGCCGTCATGATGATCTTATCCCCATTACTTATCACAATTCTCGCAACTGTAATTTTAAAATTCTGCGATATTTCAAAAAACATCACAAAACTCAGCCTTGTTTTGATTTTGGCCGGAGGTCTCGGAAACCTAATAAACCGCTTCTGGACTGACTCCGTGATTGATTTCTTGAGCTTAAAATACTGGCCAAGCTTCAATTTGGCGGACAGTTTTCTCACAATCGCGGCCTTCCTTCTTATCTTATTTTATGGTAGAATAATAGCGCATGGCAACAAATGAACAAATGGAGCAAGAAGTCGGTCCTCCATCACCTTCGTTTTTAACACTCGTGCTAAAAACCTTCGCCGGCCTTGGAGGCGGCATCGCGGGTATGCTGATTTTGCTCCTGATCTTTTTGGGCGCATCTACAATCCTGCAATCAGCCTGGAGCCCGGATATGTTGAGCGGTGAATCTGCGGAGAAAAGTCCGCTTTTCATTTTCATTTTTATGGTAATGATATTTTTGACTTCGATGGGGGCGAACATAGTTGGTTCTCTCTTTTTCTCTTTTGTGGAGCATGAAAAATATTCGCGCACCACAACCGCGATGGGGCAGGTTTTCTTTGTGAACCTGATTATTTTCGTGATTATGGCGCCGTTTTATATCATTATGGATAGCCAAGGTACGATGAACATGGTTGGCTTCTTGGCGGGTTTCCATGTGCTACTTGCCGCTCTTGCCAGCGTTATGATTTTGGAAGTTGTAGGCAATATAAAGTATGCGCTTGTTGGAATTTATGGCGTGATCTTTGCGCTTATGGCTGCGACTGGAATAATTATCCTCGTTTACCAATTCACACAGCAAAATACTACGATTGTCCTCTTCTCCGCTTTGCCGATTATGTGGACTCTGCTTGGTTTTGTGACTGTGATTGTGGAAATGCTTTACCGCTGGATTTACACGCTATATGGTCGCGACTTTTTGATGAGCAAGACAAGTTTTGGACAGGATTATGGAGAGACCGAAGTGGAAGAAGCTCCACCACCGCCGGATGTGAGCGGGTCGGAGTTTCTGAATCGGTAAAAGTGAGTCCAGATTTTAAATGTTTTAGCAGCCTGTGCATAGAACATTTTATCGCCTGTGATTATTCTGCAGCCAGCGGATTTTGCATCGCGCAAAAATTTTGTAATGTGCGGACGGTAAATAATGTCCATCACAACGGGGCGTTTTTGCGCAGATGCGATTTGTTTTTTTAAATCCGGAAATGGCGTTACTTTTATATTTGGCCACATGCCGACGCTCGTTGTATTTATCAAAATATCGCACGGCGCAAAATCTTCCAGCCCGCCAAATTCACATTTGAAATCACGTGCAAGTTTTTTTGCACGAGCAAGCGTGCGATTTAAAATCGTGACATATGCTCCGGCCTTCTTTAAGCCATAAACCACAGCACGCGCCGCGCCTCCGGCACCAAGAACTATTGCGCGCTTTCCACGTAAAGATTTGATGCCGGTTTTTAGCGCCGCCATTGCGCCAAAGACATCGGTATTATATCCAATTAATTTCCCTTTTTTATTTACAATTACATTCACCGCGCCAATCTTGCGCGCTTCCTCACTTATTTTATCTAAATATTTAATAACATCCTGCTTATATGGGATTGTCACGTTTGCGCCGGCAAAATTCGCACCGAAACTACGCATAAACTTGCCAAAATCACCCGGCGCTACCTCGGCAAATTCATACTTCGCCGACAATTTCGCTTTCTTAAAAGCCGTATTAAAAAGTCGCGGCGACAACGAATATTTTACCGGATAACCGATAACGCAATATTTTTTCATCGCAGATTTATAAATTTTATTGGCCTCTCGAACCATAGCACTGACGACGAATTTGTGCACGCAAGTCAGGTATTTTCAATGCGCCCCAGGCTTGCTGAGCTTCCTCTTTTTGACCTCTTACGTATTCTATACTACCAGCCAGTGGCGACCCAATTGGAACAGCACCATAACAATCACCTGCCCGTCGTTGCCCTTGAAGCGCTTCCTCCATAGAATCTATAGCTGCTGTACATCCATCTTCCGTACCTTCATCAAGCGAAAATTGTGCAAATTCAACTCTAGTTCTAAGACGCAACTCATTAACATCGCATTGATCGGCAGCGGTCTGCGTTTCTGTGCTTACTGCCCCCTCCTTCCACGGCGCTCTTTCATTACACCCACCCACACCTGTTAATGCCGCAGCAACAACTCCCAGTTTCAAAGCTGCCTGTAATTGTAAAGAGTTCTCCATAGAATAAGTTTGTTAAAGAATATTAACGACGACCATCGGCAGACGCAGTGTGACGAGTCTGAGCATCACCACAATAAGTTCTAAACTCCCGTCTTGTCTCTGCAATATCAGATTGCAGTCTACGCGTACTTTCATCCCAATCTCTATAGTAACCACTAAGTAGTTCTGCGTCAGCAGTAGTCCTTACTGATCCGAGCACGCCGTCAAAACATGCACGAGCGGAATCTATGAGCTTTTCTGCATCTACAATAAGGGGTAGGGCTTCGTCGCATCTACCCTCAAGTATAGCCCCCGATGCCACAAAGAGAGCGTATCCTGCATTAATGGAACCGATTTCAAGAAGACAGACTAGGGCTTGATCTCTTACTGACTTAACTTCCCCTTCTACACTTGCTTGTTCGCCAACCAACGCATCACCGTGTTCTTCTCCTGGCCGTTGCACCCCTGCGCAACCAGCGCCAGATATCAAAGCACCAACTATACCTAATCTTAAAACTGCATTAAGTTTTGCCGCTTCCGCTGTTATAGTTCTTGGTTCCGAACTCAATCTCTCCATAGTAATTAAGTGGCTAAGTGATATCTGTACGCCGAACGCTACACACCTATTTGGTATATGTCAATTTTTGTAGGTGGCGATTAAAATAGTTATTTTGCGCTGATCCTATCTTTTACCGCTTCCACCGCGCGTAAAACTTCGATCGGCAACATCCAAACCGTGTTGTTGTTTGGCCCACTCGAGATATCGTTTAGGGTTGCAAGTGTTCGCAGATGAAGTGCGCCAGGAGCCGCAGAAAGAATATTCGCCGCTTGCGCCATGTTTGCCGCAGATGCGACTTCGCCCTCCGACGAAATGATGACTGCACGTTTTTCGCGTTCAGCTTCGGCTTGGCGAGCAATCACGCGTTTGAGGGAATCCGGCAAAACAATGTCCTTGAGTTCCACATTTTGCACATCAATCCCCCACTCATCCGTCACTTTATCCACAATTTGCTGAATGCGACTTGAAACTTCTTCTTTATTCGCCAATAAATGATCCAAGCTTACTTCGCCCACCGCGTTTCTCATCGTGGTCTGCGCCAATTGGCTTGTGGCATACATAAAATCTTCAACCGCCAAAATTGCCTTTGCCGCATCGGAGACTTTGAAATAAATAACCGCGTTAATTTTGATGGGTATGTTGTCCTTCGTGAGAGATTCTTGATCCGGCACATCCAGCGCTTTGATGCGAATATCAACCTTTTTCATTGATTGAAAAACCGGAATAATAATGCGCCAACCCGGCTCCGCAATTTCACTAAATTTACCCATCGTGAATTTAATGCCGCGTTCGTATTGGTTCACTTGGCGAATGCTGGCAAACAAAATAGCCCCGATGAAAATAAAAAATGGCATAAGGCCTCCTATAATTTCCATAAAAATTAAAATTAAGAATTACTATTGAATGAACTATAGCTCATATCACTATGTCATTACGAACCCAAAGGCGATCGAATTATTCGCCGCGAGTACCGCACCGTGCACGTGCTCCAATAATGGCTCCACGGAGAGCCATTATTGTTAATTCTTCTTGCGGGTCGTAAACGCGCCTTTCGACAGCTTCCCTATCTGCATATGGCATCCCGCGACTCGCCAATATGCCCTGCATTCCATCCCATACTTGAATTAATTGAGCGTTAATGGCTTCCATTGTCGCTAGAGTTCTTGGACATGTAGCAGGATCAATAGTTTCACCCATTCCATCCAAAACATCCCTTGCCGCTGCCATCGCGGCATCACTTCTTGTTACTAAATCGCATGCAGCGGGAGTCACCCAGGAGCCGCAAGGTTCGGCAGTTACAGTTTGCACTCGTGCGGCGCATCCTGTCATTAAGGCTGCTACCATGCCAAGTCGAAGGAGCCCAACTGCCCTTGTGGTTATTGGGCTAATCTCTGGTTGTGATTCGACGTTTCTCATACCCGAATAATACATCCTTATTAATATTTGTCAAAAACGAAGCCAAAAATTTAATTATGAACCGGACACTGGCGTTCATGAAGCCCGACTAACAACACATCTCTTCGCTTTCTCAACCCCCACCTCTTTCTCAAAAGCCCCATTTTCTGGTATAATAATCAGATATGTTTTTACAGATAGCAAAAGCTGCGCAAACTGCGTCCGGAACTGGCGACGCCGCAAATGCAGGTTTAACCGAAAAAGTTGCCGGATTTTTTGAATATATGGTTGGCCAAGTTCCAAGCTGGATTGCTGCATTTATTATATTTGTGCTTTCGATCTTTGTGGCAAAATTGGCAAAAAATGCCGTGGAGTCGCGCATTGAAAGCCAAGTAGACGAAGAACATCAAGAAGTAATGGTCTTGGCCGGACGCGTCACATATTTTGGCACGCTTGTGCTTGGCATTACTATCGCGCTAAAAATCGCCGGCATAGATTTAACCACAATTCTAGCCGCCGGTGCCTTTGGCATTGGCTTTGCACTGCAAGATTTAATAATGAACTTTTTATCTGGCGTGCTCATTTTGGTGAGCCGTCAATTTACAATCGGCGATTTTATAAAAGTCGGCAATACGGTTGGAAAAGTTATGGAAATCCAGACGCGCGCCACTATTTTGAAGGCTGTGGACGGCACAAAAGTCATAGTTCCAAATTCGGAAATTTTTACAAGCCAGGTTATAAGCTACACCACAAACCCCATGCGCCGCGTGGTTGTGCCCGTTTATATTTCATATGATACAGACATTAAATACGCGATGAAAATTGCGCTTGGCGTTATCAAAAAACATCCGAAGGTAATGAAAAAACCAAAGCCTTCTATAATTATTACAAACTACGGAAATTCTACAATTGACTTGGCTGTTCGTTTTTGGGTTGGTTCCCGCGACGGCTGGTTTAAAGTAAAAAGCGACATAATGCACGAAATGCTAGAGGTATTAGACGAAGCTGGAATATACGCTCCATACAACACTACTCACCTGGAAACCGAACAAGACACGGCGGGTTGGACAAAAGAATATGAAGAGCGCGCAAAAAAGCGCCGAGAGGAAATGAAACTGTCCAAAGCGATGGAAGAAAGTGCTCTACCGGCCGTCGCTGCTCCGGCTCCAAATGCGGCTGCAGCCGCAACTGACCAACCGGCGCAAGTCCCGGTTATGCCGGGCGCGGTTTCTCAAACTCCACCGCTTGCCACCGCAGAAGTTCCGGTAAATCCAATTGGTGAGTTTGCCGATCAAGAAGAAATAGACGGGCAAGGGTAAAAAGACCGCATTCCGTCTCCTAAAACCGACCTCAATCTGCCAAAAGTAGGCGATACGTTTAATAAAGTTTAATAGAATTTAATACAATTCAGTAGACTTAAACAATAATCTGTAGAATTCACTCAAGATTAATAGATTAACTTTTAATATAAGAAAGCCTTGCTAAGTAAGATTAAATTTGATAAAAAGTAATCGAACTGCGTAGAAACTTGAAAAGCTGTGTAGAATTTGCTAGAATTTAATAAATGGAAATACTTACGGTCGAGGACGCGGCAAAAATACTGCATCTGCACCCCTTCACGATTTTAAAACTAATAAGGGCGGGCAAGCTTAAGGCGAGCAAAATAGGCCGCGTTTATCGCATCAGAACCCAGGCAATAGAAGATTTTATGGATAAATATTCCAACTGAATTTCCCCCAATGCTCTTCAACTGTTTCAATTGCGGACGATCAATCTCTACAAAAAAAGATTATTGCGTTTATTGCAAAGCGGATACGGCGGAGTTTGCGGCGGAATTTAACAAACAGAGACAGACAGTCGGCGTAAAAGGGCTGGGCGAATTAAAAGAAAAATATACGGGAACATTACTTTCGTTTTTGTGGAAAACTACGCGCGTAAGATAATTTAGCCCGCTGTGCGCAGCTTATTTACACATGTTGTTTTGTACGTGGTAGGCGCATTTTCCCAATAATTCCAACGGCTGCAGGCTCCCCGGCACTGCTTTTTCACCGGAGGCGGCGTTGGCCGGTCTGCCGACACCTAAAATTGCCAGCAGTTTATCCATTTTACTCACTACAGCCTCTGAACCACTGCCGCCAGCTTGTCCGTACAACACTTCATACTTCTGTAGCATATCCGCTTTATCGTCGCGCTCGGCAATTTGCAAATTGTGGGTATCAATCTCCGTTTGAACCTGCTCAAAAGTTTTTTTCTCACCGGTATCAAGTTCAAAAACACCAAACATTCCATTCCCAAGAGTCCTGCAATCATCCGGACTGCCCGGCGAAGGACAGATCTTGAAGCGACTGGTAATGTTCAATAAAGCTTCTGTCACGCTTTTGTCCGGATTATTGTAAAAATCCACTGCCGCCTTTTTTAGAGAACTGCCAATATCAACCGGAATCTGGCCGACCTCCTTGCCCAACTGACCAAGTTCGCTGCCAAGCTTCTGGAAACCTTTAAAAGTATCCAGTAGCTGCTCGAATTTGGCTGAGAGTTCACTCCAAACAGGATCGGCTCCGTAACTGGCATATTGTGCAGCACGAGCTCTGTATTTGGACGCAAACATATCAAAATAACCGCTATAAAGTGCGCGATCCTGGTCGGGATTACTACTTGGTACCCGTAACGTAAAATAATCCATCATTTCGTTCATGAAATTATTTTTATCATTAGTGGCATCTGCACGGTTGCGAACAAACCCTCCGCTCGCATCAATAAAATGCCGCACGAAATAAAGTTCTCCCTCCAGTCGGTAATAAGCATTAGTCACCGACTTGAGCCTGTTTAAATCACAGCGCAAAAATGCAGCGACGACTCCATAACGCGCCTTGTTCACCTGGCTCTCTACGTTTGCAATATCCGCATAATACATCGGCCAGCGAAAACCAATGTAAAAATCCCTCCAATAATCCGTAAAATCTTCGTAACCAATCATCGCCGATAAAAACTGTCCCAGGCCAGAAAGGCAATTTGCCAAACTGCGACCTTTGTCTGTTTCACCGGCCGCAGGCTCGGAACCGAAGAATTGCAGATTTTCAATCAACTGCGCATGCGCAGGCATCACTGCCGTAAAGGCAATTGAGATAAAGATAGCGAAAGTTGTAAGATTTTTTCTAAACATAATTTATGAACAAACGGATTTTTCTTGCAAAACTTTGCATGGCGAATCACCGTCGCCGGAAGTTAAATCGGAATAAAGTTTTTCAAAATTTTCAAAGTACAAATTCATCTGATTTATTTCTTGCATTAAAACTCTGTACTGAGAGGATTGATCCTCTGCGGACGTTTCAATCTTGCGCTGGCTTAATAAACCGGCGGCTTTCTTTTTCTCCGCAGAGACTTCAGCATTGATTTTTACGTTTATTTCTTTCTGACTCGTGCCAGCAGTGGACTGTTCAAGTACGCGCTTTGTAATGTCGGCACGGCTTGTTCTGGCGCTAAAATACTTAGTGAAGAAGTCCTGCATATTTTTTACAAAATCGCCTTTTACTATCAAGTCATCGTTTGGCGGCGTCATTATCGGCTGCGGAATAAGTATAAAATTCTGTTTTAGATTAAACATTGAGCGCTTACACTTTGGTCCCTCTAAAAAGTTACCGGTTGCTTTTGAAGGCACAATATTGTGATCCAGAGTTTTCTTGAAAGCGTCATTTATCTTTTCAAAATGGCACGCAATGCAGTTAGCATTTGCGACGTACGAGCTATCTGTTTTATAAACCGCTTCATATTTTATGCAGAATATTCCATCACATGGACGCTCGCGCAAATAATTGCCTGGAGTTTCTGGCAAAACTTCGCCGTGAGAACCTCTTTTTATCAAAGCTTCGCGGCTTGAGATGCCACCGCCATTCCCGTCGGCATTCTGTCCGTCTTGCCGCTCTTGCGCACGCTCCGCGACGACTGCGTCATTAAACGATTGGCTTGCCGGACACATAATTCCAGTCTCCTCCGACCCATTACCAGCTATGCCGGAATCAGCGCCATTTGCACCTGCGTTCCCTGCGTTTTGCCCGCCATTTGCACCAGCACCACCATTATTGCCGCCGAGCACTCCGGCTAAATCTGCAACATTGGCATCGTTCGGTGCGCCGGGTCCAACATTACCAAGCGGAGTTTCTTGTTCCCCAAACAAAATCTTTTCTATAACATCCAAATCGGAAATTAAATCAAAACCCGAATCTCCTTCATCGCCATTTGAGAAAAATTCCGTAGGCTGAGTGGCAAGCAGCGCATTAACTTCCAAATCCGCCAATTGTTTTTCTTCCGCCACAAACGCCTGGATCTCTTTTCTGCGAGCCTCAACCCTTTGCGGTGTCAATTCTTCGCCCGGAGTTTTCTGCGTAATCTCTGTAACGCTAAGCCCCGGAATCAGATTTACCAATTCTTCTTGCGAAATATTTCTACTTTGCAGCACGCGTTTTACGGCAATATTTGAGCCTTCGCTTTTTATGCGTTCATAAATACTGTTATACATATCTTGACCAAAATCCTCCTCGGACTCAAACCACTTTAGCGGAGACAATTCAAACGAAGCATTCGTATTTACGGTTCCAACTACGCCAGCCGCAACATTTGCATCGGTATCGTATTCGCTTGCGGCATTTGCCGTATTTACCGCCACAAACGCAACGCATATAACCGCCGATAATAGAGATTTTTTCAATTGCATGACGTGGTTGTTACATCTAAGAAAGTTACCGGATACAAATCAACTTCTTGTCGAACATCCGAAATTTTATCGCGATATTTTTCAAGAGCACTTATAACTTGTTTGTATTTTTGATGAAGAGGCAAAGCCATTTGGATTTCGTTGTAAGCCGCGAGCGCTTGGTCTAGAGCTTCTTTGGAAACATCAATCTCGCGATCAATAGTGGCAACTTCGTTTCCGTAACTCATTACGGCGCCGGCACTAATTGATATATCCGCTTTTTGTTGGCTCCCCGATTCATTTGCGGGAGTAATTGCCGCGATTTTATCATCAATTTTATATTTCAAATCCCCGCGTGCCCGAATCATAGCTTCTCTAAATTTGAAATATTCATTGAGAGCCGAAATTGAAAGACAATATGTGGATAAATGCCCGGCTTCACCATCACAGCCCTCGCGCCCAATAGAGCCGGAGGCATCCGTTTTTATCGGCGGAGGAACTACAAATTTTAGCATTTTGTCCAAATCTTCCGGTTTCTTTGAAGCTCCCAACTTCATCATTTCCTCAATTTTGTCATTAAAGAGTTCGTTAACATTGTCGTGATATTCGCTGATTACAACCTGGATGTCGTCGTCGTCCGCAAGCATTTCCAAATAAGGATTTACCTGCTGATTTTCCGCATCGTCGGCTTTCACAAAAGTGCGCGCCGCCTGCGTTGCCACAACCACCAGAAGGCAAATCCCCAGTATTATCGAATTCCTAATTATAGAACTTGTGATTTTCATTATTGTTTTACACAGTTAGTTGCGTAACAAGGAAGTTTCTGTGAAAGTGCGCCAAAATAGCCGTAAGTTTGCGCCATTGTAAAACTAAGTTTTTCCAATTTTCCGTTGATCTCTTTATATTTATCAATCAAACGCGTGGATTTTTTTGCGTATGCATTTTCCGTTATATGCTGCATCAAAAGTTCTTTCATTATTTGCAATTCTTCTTTCATGACAGCCTCGCAAGCTGTGCGCTCTTGGTTGGCGGCAGTTGTGGTTTGGCTGTATGGTAAAAAGCTTTCCATTTCGGTCTTTACCGAATTTTTATATTCTCTAAAACGTTCAACCGCGGACGGGATTAAATCTGAAGTTGGTTTTGCTGATTTAAAATGCGTATTTATAAAATCACCGAATTCAATGCGGCGTTTCTCCATAAAGGTTTTCATATGAGTGACACAACGCCCCGTATAATCCAGCGGCGCAATTTCCGGCTGCGCTGCCTCGCCGGCTGCTGCAGGCGGGTTTTGCGGTGCGTCTTGCGCCGTTACATTGCCAGCCGGAGCAAGTAGTCTCACTTCATATGCAAGAGTGAGCCCAATGCAAAGAAAGATCACATAATTCACAATTTTTGGCCAATCCTTAATAAGTTTCTTCATTTGATTTGGCATAAATTGGCAGTCCGCCCCTGCCTGTTATTGCGGCAAATATTATGTCACCAGATCGCAAATCTGCACCGTTTGTTATAGTAGCGCGACACGGACAAATGTCGCCACAATTCGGATTCAAAACGTAACTTCCCTCTTCCACTTTTATTAAATCCTCGGGTTTAATTTGTCCTTGATCGCCCGAACCTCCCGGATCTTCCGGTTCACCGGGCGGTGGCACATTTTGTCCTTGATCACCTTGCCCAATTTGATCTTCCGGCAGACCCGATGGATTGGTGCAGTCATACATCAAAAGCACGCGATCCGCCATCGTTGCAAATTCGCGCCGAGTAATCTGGATGGTCGGATTTTTTGCCTCTTCAGCCGTTAATAAGAATGACAGTTTTGTATCGTCCTTATTAATGAGATAAGGCTTCAAATCCTGCGCAATTTTTACATATGGCTCATACCACGCGACACCATTAGGAACCGCGAAATTAATCTTGCTCAGATCTATAATATTTTCTTCCGCCAACGCCGCCAGCACGACCGTAGCCGCCTCTGCGCGAGTTATTTTATTTGCCGGCTTAAATGGCGTAGTTGTAACGCCGACTGCATCTGTTTTTGCCTCTCCCATATAACCTTTTATAAATGTTCGGATATTTCCTTCTTTGAGAACCGGATAGAACCAAAGCTTGGGATCCAGAACATCATAAAATGGTGTCGGCAATTTGTGAGCTTCTTCACGCGGGACAATGCAGAGCATCTTGAGCGCAATTTGGGTGAATTCGGCGCGATTTATTAAATTTTCCGGCTTAAACAACAATTCTCCACGCACATTACTTGGATAACCGGCAATAATCCCGCGCCTAAATAATCTTTCGACTGTTTTTGCAAACGGATCGTTTGGAGCTATGTCCGAAAACGGCTGACTTGGATTTGGCTTGGCAACAATAGGTTGTGGACGCGGACGCGTCGGCGTTTTTGATTCGTTTACGATTCTAACTTTTTGGGTGCTCTTCGTCACAATAAATATTTCTGCAATTGGCTGGTTGTTAAACAACAATTCAAACACGACCGGCATATTTGCGACATCAGCTTTTACTCGCAAGCCAAGTGCGCCGTCCAAAAGCACAATGTCTCCATTTACATCAAACGAAGCAATTCTAGCGCCGTTTTTCTTGGCTTCTGCGGCGCCCGGCATAACTTGATCAGTGCCCGGCACAATTCCAAAGGTGACACCAACGTCACCTGATTTCTGCAAAGGCTTAACGTGCACTCCACTCATGCCGGAAGTCGCTCCATCAATCTCCACATCTGTATTTACGTCCGGTACGAAATACACGAAAGTGAGCGGATTATTATTTGATTGATCGGTTTTTAGGAAAATTCCAGCACGCGTTGGAAGCGCCGGCGGAGAACTTTGCAAAACACGCACCTCGTACCTATCATCCAAAATCGTTATTCGTCCCGTTTGCTCGTTTATTTCCGCCGCAATCTTGCCTTCTTGATTTTTCACCACCAACCTATCGCGCATATCCAAATCCGCAACTCGGAATTTTCCATCAGTATTTGTATGATACTGACCATCGGCATCGGCAGACGGAGTTTTTAAAATCTGCCAACCTTCGCTGCCCTCTCCCGGCCTCAAACGCGCAATTGTAATTGGCACATTGCCCTCCGAAGGCTCAACATATCCGGCAATCACATTGCTGCGCAGTGGCGGCGCTTCCAAAACAATTTGCGGCGTAATAACATCAATAGTAATGTCCTGATAGCCGACGCTTCCGGCTTCATCCTCCACTATCAACTTCATATTTCTTTGACCGACTTCATTAAATGGGCCAACGGTTAGTATTGGATTATTATTTGGCGCGCGTTCGGCGTTTGGATTAGCGTTCGCTTCCACAAGCCAATAACCAACGACTTTGCCTTCTGCGTCGTAAGATTTTCCGGCATCAATTTGCAAAGTTTTACCTACTGCAACTTGGAATTTTGCCTTGCCCGCATTTGCGAGCGGCGGATTTCTGTCTCCGCAAACTTGCGGTGCAAACAAAACTTTTTCCGAAGCCGTGGATCTGCGGCCTTCTGAATCAAACGAATAAACTTTTGCAAAATAGAAAGCCGGATCAATGTCCAACGTAAATGATGGGCTGTCTATGCCGGAAGTTTTATTTAAAACATAATTCTCATTTGCATACGCGGTCGAATTTCCACCCTTTGCATAATGAATGGCAATTGAACCCGTGTTAACTTTTATTTTGTCGCCAAATAGCAGCGCCATTCCGGCTGCAACCGGCTGAGTCGCATTTTCATTTCTTATAATTTCAACAAAACCTTCACGCGTGTCTATATTCATACCGGCGGCAAAACTATCCGGAACGGTTAACATCACGTCTTTTGAAAGCACCAAGTCTTGCTGGCCGGGTTGACCCGCGTTCCATCTTATTTTTGAAACTTCCAGCGGATGAATTATTTCGCCCGGGGCAAGGTGAACCGCCGAATCTCTGCGCGTAATATATTGTCGTTTGCGACCGATATATGTGGCGGAACCCGGAACTGCGGCGAGTTGCGCGTAAACTTGTTGGACTTGAGGCACGGTGAACGAGCTATTTGAAGCAATGGCTACTTCGCTACCATCAATAAATCGTAATCGAATTGCTCCATCCTGTGCCGTAAACGCAGTGCCGGAGGACAGGAATGCACCGTTTGGCGGCACGCCATCTATTTCGACTCGCCCTTGCTCAAGAGTGAATGTGCCGGTCGTCGTGAGTCTGAATAAAGTATTTTCGTAAATATGCAAAGTTGTGCCGTCCGGAGCTTTTATCGTCGCCGAACTATTTTCTTTTGTGCGAATTTTGTCTCCACTATTCACGGTAAAGTTTTTCGGCGCTTCATCGTTGATTAAGACTTCCCCGTCCGGTTCAGCCAATTCAAATTGACTTGGAACCGACGGCGCGGAAGAGGAAGTATCAACCAAAACATGCGCTCTCACGGATTCTTTTGAAGAATGATTTTCGAAATAATATGGAGAATTGCGGGCAATCACTTCAAAGCCCGCTACGTTTTGCGCAGAAGGTTTTTCCGTTGCAAAAACCGTTTCGTGAGCCGTTTCACTGAGCACTTTTGGAGAATTCAAGCTCCGACCTTTTGGCAAAAGTTCGTAAATTGTCCAGAATTCCATATCCACCGGGCGGAATGTTTTTCTGTTTTCCGGCGCGCGGCCTTTGTCGTTTAATTTCAGGTAAACATTCGAGCCGTAAGAATAAATTTTATCGCTGTCTCCGTCGTTGTCCACATCCAAATCTGCAAGCGTAGAAGAGCTATTTGCCTCGAGCGTATACCTCACCAACCTCTTGCTCTGTCCACTATTGTCTATATAGAAAATGCCAACATCGCGAGTGTTGCCATCTCCGCTTGGACCACCACCGCCGGCAAGACCTGGAATATTTGGTGTTGGCGGCATCTGCGGCATTGCAAATGCAAGAAGTCTGCTATCATCTTCCGTTTTTTCCGGAGCCCAAGTTGCACTTTCCGCGTCGAACTCGCCAACTTTTACAGGCGTATTTTCTCCATTGTTTTTTGTGAATTCCAAATCGGATGCGGCTATGTATTTCTTTAGGCCGCCTTGTTCAAACGGCGATTTTTGGCTCGCTATAAACTTGCCCAGGTCATCAAATTCTTCCGTTAACGAAGACATTTTTTCTGTGTTTTTAGTATAAGCCACCAAATTATCGCGATAGGCTTTGAGCCGTTTCTGCTGCGGAAAAACCAAATCGTCATCTGAGATTTGAGGAGAAGCTCCCGGTACAAATTGCGATTCCTCAACGGTTAAATTAAATTTATCCGGAATTTGTGCAATTTGCTCCGCCTGCGCTTTTCTGCGTTCATCTAAGGCCGTAATCGCACTCTTAAATTCAAGACCAACTTTTACGAGCTCGGTGGCATCAGTACCCAAAATCTGCGAAAGTTCGTCCGTCAATTCATCCTTTTCCAAGTAATTTAACCGCGCATCTACGCCTTCTTTATTGATATTAATTGTAGGACTCGTGACTTTTTCCAGCTGCTTGGAAAGATTGTCAGTATAACGATTAACACCTTTGGTGAAGCTCATCGTGTATTCATTCGCCTTTGCCACTGCTTCTTCAACTTTCTTTTTCACATATTCCAAATCAAGTTTCAAAGTTGTGAATGCGGTGACTTTCAAAATATCCACATAAGTCACGGATATAGTTGGCGATTGGATCGTAAATAACGTATCAATCGGCAAAAGCGGACTTAGCCCGCGCGCAGTTATTTCCTCAATGCGGGTTTTTAAAAGAGCTTCCGAAGTCGGCATAAAGCCGCTCCTAATGATGCACAAAATTTTCACAAGTTTTTTGAGCAAACTTATGGTGAGTTCGATTTCCCGCGGCAAACCCGGCAACTTTGGCGGCGGCGGAATATCCGGCAACTTGCCTATTTTTAGAGGAGGAAGCGCCGGCAGTGTCGGCAGTTCCGGCGGAGATTTTATTACCGGTATGCCGGGCACCATTAATTTAAATGTGGGAATATCCAAATTTACGCCAAGTTTTATGCGCGGCAATTTTGGAATAGTGAGTGGCTCCGGTTTAAATTTTATGTCCGGCCAGTAAACTTTTATGCCCGCCTGAACTTTTGAAACGTCTATTACCAAATCCGGCAATTTTGGCAGAGGGATAACCGGTGGTGACGGAATTGCTATAAACAGCTTCAATATCAAATCCTTGAGCGAATACCTCTCGGTTTTGCACTTATCACATGACTCGTTGTATTCAACCATTAAGCTCAAAATATTTTTCCACTGATCCACAACGCCGCGCATTTCGCGAACCGCCTTGCGCCACGCCTGTACACGCGCAATGTTTCTTTTTGTCCAACCGGCCGTAAATTCAATTACAGTATCCAAATAATCAATTATCTGGCTGACGTAATACGATTCAATCGCGCGGAACTGCAAAATCTTCTTTGGAAAAAGTATCCATTCATCCAGCGCCTGCATATTTTGGGTGAGCGTAGCGATGAGTTTATTCATGTCGGCCTCCACAAATCTGCACAAATCAAAATTCATGAATTGCTCGCGGGCATTTGTCTCGGAAACGCGCACGCAACCCATTAAATTGCGCCATTTATCCAGCTCAAGCCTCTCGTCCGCTATCCATTGGCGCGCGTCCGCTTTGAATCTTTCAATATCTCTGCGCGTGATGGTTGGGATTTTTAGCGAAACTTCCTGAGTCTCTATATCAATTAAAGGAACGCTGTTAACGTATGAAAGAACATTTGTGAGTAGGTCGCCGGTGCGCGCAAAATTTTGTGTAGGCTTAAAAGCCCCGACGATTGAATCTCCACTCGGATAAATTAAATAAATATCCGGGAGCGACAAGACTTTATCTGTGAATTCCTCAACCTGCGCGGACCACCAGTCTGTGATTACGCTTGGAAAACCCGGAATCCTTACGTTTACCGACTTGGCGACTGGAGAATCATAACTGCCGAGCGAATAACTGGCCATGCCGCTGCCTGTGGCCTCTCTGCCTCCTGCACCGGATGTACCGATGCCATCGCCATTAATAGTGAGAACCATGCCCTCATTTATTTTGCCAATAACCGAATTTGCAGCTGACATAGCCTTGCCAATACCGCCATTTATTTTGTCACAAATATTGCCGGGCAGAAGATCCAGCGCATTTATGCCGAACGAGAAACAGTTACCCATCGGCGGTGGACCGATCGGCTGATTAAAAAATCCTAAACAGAGGGAGAAGCCAACTCCACCGGTGAGTGTGGGTGAAATATAAAAACGTCCGCCGGCGGTTGAAAGCGGCGGTGCCGGCGGATAAGTTGGTGGTATGGAAGGCGCGCCCCAGCCAAAAACCGGTAAACCAATATCGTAGCCGCTTGGAACACCAAGTAAGCTCCAGAATCCGGGCGCAAAAAGCGCCGCATTTGCGGGAAGCGCAATACATCCGGCATCGCAAGTTAGCTTACTTACCGCTGCTTGCGTGGCTCCCGCGAGATCATCAAGCCCCCCATTAAGAGCATCCACGCTGTCTTGCAAACCGTCGCCATCGCTATCTTTGCTTTGCATTTCGGTTAGTTTGTCTTGCGCAACGCGTGGCGGACCGGTGGCCTCGCCAGGGATGCCATTTTGCTCAAGGCAGACTTTTTTAGACTCAACCTCTATTGTTTCTTGATTTGGAACGCGACCAATCGTGCATTTGACCGGTATCGTTGTGTCCGCGATGTCTGCCGGAGGAAAATCCAAACCGGTTTTTGCGGCGAGATTTTGTTCGGCGGGTACGGGTGGCGAAGAAAGCGCCGAATTCCACGTCAATGTGCCTTGGTTTATGCCAGCAGTGTAAAAATAGCGCACACGGCCGGTCGGATTCCCTTCTTTTGTAACTGAAATATCAATGTAATCATCCTGTGCGAGAGAACGGTTGAGCGTCGGATCAGCGTCTTTAAACTGGTTATTGAAACCAAAAATCACTTTGTCCGCCTGGCTTGGTGAAGCCTTATAAATGGCTTCATAAGAAATCCTGCGAGACCCTCGCGCCGGCACTGTGATGTTTGTAAAAAGCAAAGGACGCGCGGCATCTCCGTTCAAACGCTCCACTTTCATTTCGGTTCCTCCGCAATCGGCGCAGTGAATTGAAGTGGCATCAATTTCCAAAGATTCCGCCACAATATCGCTCACCATCACGCCCGAACGTGTTGCGGCAGAAGTGTTATTTAACGTGATTGTGTAGCGAATTCTGTCGCCACTTTCCACAACTCCACCATTCAAATCCTGTGCGGATTTTATCGAAGTGGCAAAGACTCCGGCATCCATATCGGCATAAATAAAATCGCGTTCAACCACTTTTGTAGCCGAATCTATAGTGACATCCGCACCAACTGGGAAAAATCCGCCGACGGCTTGGGCGGCAGCAGGATTCGGCTCACGCAACGGAAGCGCTCTATAATTTAACGCAGCATTTTGATCATCTGGATTTTTGGAATTCATGCCGGGGTAACGCAGCAAAACGCTGGCTATCAAATTTTTGGCTGCATCAACTTGCAAACCCACATTTCCAATTAGCTGCGGATTTGATTCAAAAACTCCGCGGCGATTATATAAAACTTTTACATTACCGGCCGTATCGGCAAAAACCAGCTCCGGATAGCGATCATTATTTAAGTCTTCTGTGCGAATTGTGACTATTTTTTCTTTTTGATCAAAATTTAAATTTCTGCGCACCAAAGCGCCTTCCCTGTTTTCATAAATATCCACACACGTCTCACCTTTTCGGCAGCTCTCGGATCCGGCAATCACCAAATCCATCTGTCCATCGTTATTAAAATCAACTTTTGTAAAATCCTGAATGCCATTTTTTACGTCCAGTAAATAGCCCTGATCTTTTAATTGGTCGTAGCCGCCGTTGTTTTGAAGAAGGCGGATTTTGCCGCTTCCCTCCACTATCAGCACATCTTCATAACCATCATTATTGTAATCAAAAGAAATAATTCCACGCACTTCTGCGGAACCGGAATAAATCATTTTTCCGATATCTTGTGAAAAAGTGCCGGTCTCGCGGTTGTCTACTTTTACAGTCGGATCACCGAGCACAATGCCAATATCGGATGCAAAAGGCCGATTTGCCTCACCAAACATTTCTCCGGCGGCAAACGAAAGCGCAAATTTATTATCTTCGGTAAAGCCTACTCCAAAGCGATCCAGCGAATCTTCCAGCGATTTAAACGCAAAGCCTGGTGCACTTGCCCCGCGGACATCTTCACTCTTATCGTAAAAGGCCACACCTCGCGGATTTGCAGAAGAATTTCCGCTAAATGTTTTTCCGTTAATGATTTGCGGCGGAGTTTGCAAAAGTTTCACATAAACTCCAGGCGCAGGCGCAATTTGATCCTGAATTTTTACATTCTGATTAAAATGCTGCACAAAGAAAACTTCCGCGACCGCCAAATCCTGATCAAATACCTGCAAAACAAGCGAATTCCCGCTTTTTGGCTTTATATTAAAACTGTTGTCAAAAATTCTCGTAAAGCCGTTTGTTTGCACTTCAACTTTTTCGGCATCGTTTTTTGTGACCCTTAGTGCACCTTTGACTTTGTCCACCTTGTAAGCCTCTTCCGAAACGGTTTTCTTTATATAAATTCCATCGCTTAGCATTTCGGGATCACCAATATCGGTAACGTCAAATTGCCCTTCTTTAAGCGCAAAAATACTCACCTCCGCAATATCAACCTGCAACTGACTGTCGCGCAGAACCATGCTGAAATTATTTGCGGGGACATAATGCGCACTGATGCGAGAAGTTTCCGGAATCAAAACCGCTCCGTTTTCGGTAACTTCAAAAAGTTTCTTGTATTGTTTCGGTCGCGTCGTGAGTGAGGTCGCAGCCTGTGTCTTGCCGTTCATCACGAACCAACCACCGAGGTAATCAGGCTCGCTCACATCACCTGCCGGAATGCCAAGAAGTGCAGCAGTAAGCGTTTCCGGCTGCATCTGCGAAACTTCGGTTTTTCCAAATTGCTTGATTGATTTAATCGTAATTTCCGATTGGCGCAGACTCGGCGACGAAGCAATTACTTTCACCGCGCCCGTTTTGCCGCGCGGAGAAAGTGTGACCGCCGCAAAACCGTTTGCAACCGGAACTCCAGCCGCAGAAAGTGAGGCGTATGGAGCCGAAACGTCGGTGAGTCGGAAAGTAATTAGCGTTCCATTGTGGTTATCGGCCAGATTTCCATTTATATCAAAAAGATCAGCGCGTAATACCACAGAAGAACCCGGTTCAGTCGGCAAAACGTCGCTTGAACTGCTCAGTCTGATTTCTGCGGGCGCGTCGGCATTCAATTTGACATCTAATTGTCCCGGATCAAGCGTGGAACAAACCGCATTAACAACAACTTTTCCCTTCTTTTTGCCGGCAACGAAATTTATGCGGCCGCGACCGGCAACGAGCCTCACATTCTCCTCCAAAACTTTACCCATAAGCGGATCCGATAAGCCAACCGCCACCGTTCCATTCATAGTAGATATCACCCGTCCCTGCGAATCCATGGCAGAAACGTCCATCACGAGTTGGCTCGTGCCATTGGCCGTAATTCCAACCCTGCGAGCCACTTCCGGTGTCTGCAAAACAAGCTTGGCATCGGTCAAAACATTAAACGTCACTTCATTTTTCACATTCGCTCCGTCAAGCGTTACCGTGAGTTTCATCGTGGTTGCGTTTTCCGGCGCAATCACTCCAATTTTTTGCGAACCGGACATGGCCGTAAGCTGATACCCGGGCGCAGAAACGTCTTCGTCCGTAACGGCGCTAATCGAGCCACCTCCGATCAAATCCAGCGTCAATTTGGCAAACTCATCGTTCACGACTTTACCGTTTTTATCTCGCAAAATTATTTTTACATCGGCTTTTTTGCCTGCCACCAGTACCGTAGACTGCGTTTCTATTAAAATCTCAGTAATTTTAGAAGCAGCCACGTTTTCTCCAGAGCCAGACGCAAGCGCTTCAGCATCACTGCTTTCTTTTTTAACCGCATCAAGCGCTTTTTGATTTTCTTCAGCCAACTTTCCATAAAATTCATTCTCGCCCATGCCAAAAGAAAAATCCTGCAAAGTTTCTGTCGTTTGCGCCGCCCATTCTTTCATACGTTCCCACCACGGAGAAACGGGAGGCGGATCCCAAGAAAAAAGATCATAACCTCCGTTGGCAACTTGCGCCTTATTTGGCTCCGATGCCGGATTGTCAAAAGGATTATTAGGATCATCTTCATATGGAATTTCTTTTTCCGGCGTGCCTTCGTTCGACCCGCTTTCTGCCGCCACTTCTTTGTTCAGCGAAAATTCATATTTATCAAAATCTCCTTCACCGTTAAAATATGCCAATTCATAGCCATTCAAAGATTCACCAATATAAGCCGACTTTGTCGGATCCAAATAAAACTCACTGATATAGGCGTGCTTGTCGTCTATATTCATCTCTTTCCATTTGATTGAGTCTTGAATTTTAGAAATATTTGCGCGCGAGATTACGATGTCTTTTCCGGGCGGATTTGCCGAAACCTCCGGTAAATTTACAACCAAACCGCTCAAGCAAGAATTGCATGGCGCGTCTGCGTCCACCCGACGTGGAACCGCGTTAATTTGGGCTTCCAGAGCGCGTAATTCGTCAACGTAAGAATCAAGCGTCGGCTTTTTAAAAATATCCGGATAAACAATCTTACTGACGCTGCCCGTTTGATTTTGAAAAGTCACGTACCTGGGATTATCAATCGGCAATTCACGTGAAATCATATTTGCCGCTTGCGCATTCATGGTCTCGTTCGTCGGCTCTTTGTGATAAAAAACGCTTGGAATATAATGATCAACCGTGCGATTCACCGCAACGCTCGCAGAAACCAATTTGTCCGTATTTATAGGCACATTTAGCACCTGAGGACGACTGTCGTTGCCCAATAAATCATTAAGGCGCGCACCGGTTAATCTCAAAACGTCGCCTAACGTAATTGTGTATGCGTCCCCCACCACAACACTTTCAAAAAGTTTTAACGTATTCGCATCAAAAGAAAGGTCATACATTCCGGCCGGCCTATTTAGCCGCAAGCGATCCGCCGTGTTTGCCGGATCATCTTCATCGTAATCGTCCAATTTGCGCATATAAGCGTCCACCTGCAAAAGCGCAGCGGCCAATTTCTCTTTTTTATTGAATTCAAAACACGAACGAAAATCGTCAAAACCTTCCGGCGCAGAAGCGGCCTTGCGAGTTCCGGCAACATCTATAACCGGCTCAACTGCGCGATTTGGGAAACACCAATTTTTGGCCAAGTCATCATACGCATAAGGCGCCGGCGTATAAAAACAACCGGCATGAAGCATAAAACCAGGACAATTTCTTTTTTCAAAACCCGCAACGCCAAGGCCTTCTACGCTATCGCACTTTGCTTGGTACGCACCGTCCCCTCTCATGGTGTGATCCGCCTCAGTGCCTGATTTTTCATTAAATGCGTGATTGGCTTCAACCAATTTTGAATAATCGCCGAGACCCTCTGATCCGCGATAAAAACTGCATTGATTAACATTGTTAACTTGCGCAAACGGCCGTCCGTAAATAGAAACCGGCTGCAAAGCCGCATCTGCGCCAATACCACGATCAATAGTTATTTCCGGACTAAAATTCGTAAAAACCTGCGGCGTACTAAAAACACTCAGCCCTGGCGCAACCTGATATTCCCTCTCGTGCTCATCCATCTGATCTCGCGGAGTCGGTTTATGTAAAACGCTGCGGACTTCAATGCTCGCCTCCGTCACGAGCGGAATCGGCTTCTGCAAAGAGTTCACAATCTCGTCAATTTTGTCTTCCACCATCGTATTTACCGCTTTTAAATACCACATCGTAAAATCATCCTTAATTGGGATTATTGTCACCGCCGAATCAACGTACAATTCATATTTCTCATCGGTGCTCAAAATGTAGCGGCCGGTATATTTTATAAAATCATTTATTAAATTCGGGTACTTCGTAAAAATTTCGTCAAAACGCATCATTAATTTGTCGGTCATGCCGCGCCCTTTGCCCGAAGGATCAATCTTGGTCATGATATCCGGAATAACTGCGGGATTGAGTCCTGCGCCACCGCTTGCTTGCGCCGCTTTTACGTCTGCCGGCAATTCCGGCGAAGAAGAATCCGTTGGGAATCCCAGCGCCTTCATTTCTGCAACAATCGCAGCGGCATCAGCTGCGTCCTTGCCAATTCCGTCTTCGCTCGGCCCGGCCAATTCTCGATAAAGTTCTTTTGTATAACGGTTATAAGCCACGTCGTCCATATGGCTCAAGAAAGCCAAATATTGTTTATACAAATCCGGATTTATATTTTTTGCCTCTTCAAAGAAATCTTGAAAAAACACGCGTTTATTAAAAGTTGAATACCGCGCGTCACCAATGTGATACAAATGATTTTTATCAAGATACGCAGCCAACAATTTTTTGCCGTCTTCGCTCTGCGTTGATACCGGCGGACGAACAACTCCATGCCAGATTTCCGGTTGAGGAGCCGCGTTCTGGCCACCCGGTTCAAAATCTTTAGCTGTCTCATTCCAAAAATATGCTTTTTGCTCAAAATCCGTGTAAGGGAAAAGAGAAATAAAACGATTTCCCGCTTTATTCACAACCGGCAACGGCACTTCACCAATAATTACTACGCCGCGCAAATACGCCGTACGCGTTGGCTCATCCGGATCACCGTCAAAATAAAAGCGCTCAAGCACCGCCGCAACATTTTCCGGTTTCTCATAACGATCAACTTGGATTATCAAAGCGCGCGTGCCGGGCAGAGCGGTTTGTACGTCAGTGGCATAACGATCCACACGTGATTTTATATTTGTGCGGCTAATTGGTCCGTCTGCCACGCCAACGAGTCCGTCATAATCGGATACATCGGAATAAAGCCCCTGCTCCACCAATACCGCAACGAGGTCATAACGATCGGGAAAACTAAAGCTCTCCGCAAAGGGCGTAAAAATCGGCCCAAGAAGCGTCAAAACAAGCAGCGGAACGAGAATAAATTTTTGGAGGCGCGTAAGAGTCATCTCAACCTTTTATTTTATCTCATAACAGGTTAAAAATTGCTTGGCGGATTCTACGGATGTTGTTTAATTTGGGCGCTACGAAAATACCGCGAGAAACTCCGGTTTTTTTAGCGCGCCCGGTTGCCTTTTAACAGCACAAACAAAAAGCCCTCCGCCAAGCGGAAGGCTTTTTTTAATCAAACTCAAAACGCTTATTACATCGGACCGACTGCCATGTAGTAAGGGGTTGCGCTTGCGATTCCGTTAGTAATAAATGCCTTTGCAGCATCCCCCGTAGCTGCACCCTCTAACAGAGCCCGGGTAGCACTTGAATTGGCTGAAGCACCTAATTCCACCCTCGCGGCAACAACATAGAATGGTGCTGACGCCGCAGGAGCAAGATATTTATAGAAGAAATACTCTGTATCTGCAGGAGCGCTACAACTTCCAAGTTTCTGCTTATCCGTTGGTGTCTCTTTGAATGATGTTAGAAATGCAGGTGGTACCTTTGCTGGTTCTAGGCAATACGGCACACCAGCAGAACTAGCCGGTGGCGTTCCCTTTTCAGCCATCCATGACTCAACCAAAATTACTATATCATTTACAGTCTTTATTTTACCCGCGTCTCGGGCTTTTGCCGGTGCCTTGAGTGCACCTGGAAGAAACGCGACCGTTAAGATCGCAATAATGGCGATGACAATCAGGAGTTCCATCAATGTGAAACCGCTTTTCTTGTCCATCACCGCACGAAGTTTGTTTACCATATTTGATGGTGGTTAGGTGTTAAAGTTTTTTATATACCTGATGTATGGTAGCACATTTCATAATTTTTTAACAAAAAGTTTAGAGGGATTTAATTTAAGTTTGATATGAGTAATTTTACCGGGGATTTCTTTATTCATATCTATTTTTGATTGTGAACGAGAATTCACGGTGGTCATTGACATGACAGAAGCAGAAACAGAGAAACAGAAGGAGGTAGAGAGATGAAAGATTTTTGGATTTTTGTCGCACTTTGTGCGGCAGTCGCGGTGTTGAGCTGCGATACGAAGTCTGTAACGGCGTACGAAGGGGAGGCCGAAGAAGGAGAAGTGGCCGAACGCGAAAGAGACCAGCAAGAGGACAAGGAAGAAGCAGATCCCGTCCGACCGGAAGCGCCGGCGAGCGAACCAATCTGCGTGCTGACCGAAGAGACCTGCGACGGAGTGGACAACGACTGCGACGGAATGATAGACGAGAGCCTGGTGAGAAGGTGCTATACCTCGTGCGACGACGGGGTGGAATACTGCGAACATGGAGCATGGATCGGATGCACGGCAAAAAAGCCAACGCCCGAAATATGCAATGACCTCGACGACGACTGCGACAGGTTCGTTGACGAAAATCTGACCCAGCCCTGCGTGAACGAGTGCGACAACCAAGGAACCACTAGGTGCATCAACGGTACGTGGAACTACTGCAAAGCGGAACCGTGTGAAGAACCGGATGCGGGCTTCCCTGAAGAGCAAGACATCGGCCAGGAAATTCCGGTGGCAGAGCCGACACCACCACCGCCGTGCGAGTCGGACGAAGAAATCTGCGACGGCGCAGACAACGATTGCGACTCCCGAACCGACGAGGGTTTGCGTCGCGATTGTGAACCGATTTGCGGCGCAGACGGTACGCAAGTTTGCACCGACGGTGAGTGGGGCGAATGTGAAGCCCGAAATCGCATGGAAGAAGTATGCGATGGGCGTGACAACAACTGCAACGGATGGATTGACGACGGTCTTGGCATATGGGTTCAAAACGCATGCGGCAGTGGAATTGTCGAGTGCGTAAGCGGCCAGATTGTTGGAGCTCCGCGAGAACCCCAGCCGGAAACATGCAACGGCCTCGACGACGACTGCGACGGGTTCGTTGATGACGTGCAACGTCAGACGTGTGAAACGCCATGCGGATTGCCGGGCGCGCGTAGTTGCGATCACGGAATTTGGCTCAACTGCGAGCCAATCGGCGCCACGAGCGAAGTGTGCGACGACGCAGACAACGACTGCGACGGAACGACCGACGAGAACTTGACGCAAGCATGTGGCACGCGATGCGGACATGGCACCGAAACCTGCGAAAACGGCGAGTGGATCAACTGCACAGCACCTCGGCCTCAACCGGAAATCTGTGACGACGCAGACAACGATTGTGACTTCCGAACCGACGAGAACTTGTCACGCGAGTGCGTGGCAATCTGTGGAAGAGTCGGCAGTCAGGATTGTAACAATGGCAGGTGGAGCTTGTGTCAGATACCCGACCACTGGTGGCGTCTGGACACATGCGACGGCGTAGACAACGACTGTGACGGAGTGGTAGATGAAGATATTGTTCCCCGCCCATGCCGAACACGATGTTCGCTCGGGTCGGAAACATGCGAGAACGGTCGGTGGGGAGAATGCGATGCCAGGCAGCCGGAATCTGAACTGTGCGACCGCATAGACAACGATTGTGACGGCCAAACCGACGAAGACTTGTCACGCGAGTGCGTGGCAATCTGTGGAAGAGTCGGCAGTCAGGATTGTAACAATGGCAGGTGGAGCTTGTGTCAGATACCCGACCACTGGTGGCGTCTGGAAACGTGCGACGGCGTAGACAACGACTGTGACGGCCAAACCGACGAGAATCTGTCGCGAATATGCATCTCGCGATGCGAAGGCGGCACCGAAACCTGCGAAAACGGCGGGTGGATCAATTGCACTGCGCGCCAGCCGCAACCGTATGAGATTTGCGACAATGTGGACAACGACTGCGACGGACTCACCGACGAGGCTCTGGTCGAGGATTGCGTGAACGAATGTGACAATCCGGGAATACGGCTTTGCGACCACGGTGCGTGGAGCGAAGACTGTTACGCGGACATTTGCCAATCCATTGACGAGGGCGAAATTGACCCCGATCCCGATCCTGATCCCGACCCTGGTCCCGACCCTGATCCTGACCCCGAT
>CAYHNW010000006.1:31898-46539 GCA_964358095.1 uncultured Candidatus Peribacteria bacterium | reverse complement strand
TAGCTGCTCACCACAAAGAGCGTACCATTGAGGTACGGATTCAATATACGAACACCGTGTATGCGGTTCGCTTTGTTCGCCCATATAGTATTTTCCAGTCCAAAAATGGTATTCTCTAATCAACACTAAACACGAATCTTTTTGTAAAAATTTTTATTCCAACAATTATGGAAATAAAAACGGCAATAACCAGTCACGCTAAAGAAATGCATAGAATTCACACGAGTGCAGTTAAAACTGTATGTAAAGATTTTTATACCGCCGAGCAAATTAAGGCATGGCTCGAAGGCCGATCACCAGAGGGGTATGAAGGTATCAAAAAAGGTGAAATGTATGTAGCAGAAGATGATGGCAAAATAGTTGGCTTCGGTCATGCAATTCCCGGGGAAGTTGTTGCCGTTTTTGTCGATCCAGCTTTCCATAAAAAAGGGATCGGGAAACTGCTACTGGATTATGGACTTAAAATAGCTTCAAAGGGTAAAAAGAAAGTAAAAGTTGAATCGGCGATCAATGCCGAAAGTTTTTACAAAAAACATGGGTTTGTAAAAGTAAGAAACGATGTATGCATAAGAGGAGGCGTAGAAATTCCCATAATTGTTATGGAGTATTCGACTATAGCGGCTAACAAAGGCTAAACAATTCGCTTTTTAACCAAAACGTATGATCCAAATACTAACTGTAATCGCGCCACTATTTCTTATAATTTTAGCAAGCGCATTGCTGCAGAAATTCAAAAATATCGGAGACAACTGGTCTACAGTTTTAAATGAGTTTGCTCTAAAAATAGGGTTTCCAGTATTAATTTTCTCTGCACTCTCTAAAGCTCCCTTCTCGTTTTCTACAGAGGCGGGGCTAATAATCTCAAACTCACTATTCATCGTGGCCAGCTTATTACTAGCTTTTGTAATAGGAAAAATTTTACGCCTTGAAAAACAAATGTTCCGAACGTTATTCATTTGTTTTGTTTTTGGCAACGTTGCATATCTTGGCATCCCAATATTAACCCAAACGTCAGGAGATAAAATACTTCCGACCGCTACTTTGATAGTCGCAATTTACTTATTCTGGATATTCACTGCTGGAATTGGCTATTTGGATTATTCATTAGAAAAGAACAAAAAAGATGTTGCCAAGAACATCATAAAAAATCTCTTCACAAATCCTCTTTTGATTTCCGTTATCCTCGGAATATTAGTGGGAAGCTTTAAAATTACTCTTCCTGCAATCTTGTTAAAATCACTGGATATGGTTACAGCATCAGTCACTCCAACCGTACTGATTGTCATAGGACTTTTTATTGGCAGGTCTAAGTTCGGAAAACTATCGGAATGGCTTCCTATCATGCTATTTTCAATTTTAAAACTTGCAATGTTACCGGCGATTTTTTATTTCGGCGCAAAATTTTCAGGAGTTTCACTGTCACAATTTCCAAGTTCAATAATCCAAGCAGCAATGCCGCTCGCCATCACACCATTCGCATTGGCAGATAAATATAACCTAAATAAAGATTTTATTGCTCGTTCTATTGTGCTCAGCACAATTCTTGCGGTCGTATCCCTGCCATTTTGGATTTCAATTTTACAAAGTTAAAATGCAACGTCAGATATTTATGAAACTAGGCATCTTCATCTATTCAAACGAAGCTGAAACGGTATGGAACGCCTTCCGCTTCGCAAATTTTTCGCTTAAGGAGGGAGATATGGTAAAAATATTTTTATTGGCAAAAGGAGTCGAGTATGAATCTCTCGATAGCGAAAAGTTTAACATCAAAGAACAGGCAAAATCTTTCTTGGGCAGCGGTGGTAAAATTTTTGCTTGTGGCACGTGCCTAAAGAGCCGTGAATCGGAAGGCTCGGAAATGTGCCCAATATCAACAATGAAAGATTTGTATGAAATAGTAAAAGAAAGCGACAAAATCATCTCATTTTAACGATAATTTTCCGTATCATTTCCATCTTCCCTTTGCTCCAAAAAAGATGATTTAGATAACCATCCGGCAATAATCTTTTCATGCCGCCATCCCGTCCACCAATATGCGGTGGAAGTTTTATAACAAGTCCTCGCTTGCTATCTCCAGTGTGAATTCTTCGAAGAGTATCGCTTGAAAGTTCAATGGTTTCAAAATCTCCCGGGATAATCTGCGACGCTGTTGGAACAACTTCGTCTTCTCCCCCGCCTTGTACAACCACAAGACGTGAAGTGCCAAGTTTTCTTAAGCTCTCAACTGCCTCTCTTGCAAGTGTTGGACGTGCCTTGTAGTGAATGCCACAAGCCATAAGAGGAGGAAGAAGAAGAGGTGGCTTCACTGAAACGTCGGGATGAAGCGGTCCTTCGATGAGAATCGCCTTCGATATTTTTTGAAAATTCATCCTGATGGCGGCAAGAAGGGCAACGAAAGCGCCATAGGATCGTCCAACAAGCAATACGTTTGGCTCTCCAAATTGTTGTTCAATATCTTGCACGGCTTTTCGAATCATAAGAACGGCTCGTTCAATGGCATGGGCGGGATGTTCCATGACAGAACTGATTGGCGTAGGAGCAATGGTTCTAAGGAAACGCGGTTCTACTTCTTCTCTTAATTCCTCCTCTATTCCATCCCCGTTTCCATCCATGAGAAGTCCTGCAACATTTATGATATCTATAGGTCTCATAAAAAACTTGTTTTACATCTGACAACGGTGAGTTTGCCGGCGGCAAGCGTTTTGCGCTATTATACAACAAATTCCGTGTACGCACAGACGTTAATCGGCGCTGCGTTTTTGGTCGCCGGACAAGCAAGCCCCTCAACAAGCACATCTATGATGTTAGATGATAAATTTCCTAGTTGCACAATTACGGTTGTTAAATAATGTACAGATTTTTAATAAAAAAGACCCCGCGTTTTGCATCAGGGTCTTTTTCTTTTGTTTTGATGTTTATTTTACCGCTCGTCGCCCTGGAATTCATTGTTGTTTCTCCATTCGTTGACGGCCTCATCCCATTCCTGACCCATGTCCTGCAGTGATTGGATCAAGATCATTGCCTCTTCCGGTGAGCTCACGGCAACGCCCCAAGCTTCTTTATACGTTGCGAGTCCTTGGGAAAGGATTGCATTTAGTGTATCCATCAGCTCAGCATCATTATTGGTCTCCTTGGCAATCTTGGCCAGTTCCTTTGATGTCCCTTTTAATCCCTTATCAGCCTGCTTCAAGGACTGCAAAACTTGCCCAATCATTTGAACATTTTGCTGCATTTCGTTGAACTGCATTTGGAGATCATTGAGTTCGTCTTGACGCTCGTACCACCAAGAGTCAGGATCGTTTGGAACTTCCTGCGCGGCGGTATTAACACCGGCTTCTATTTGATTGATTAACTTCTCAGCTTGTGCAACGTACTCGGCAAAAGTAGCTAACGCTTCTTTTCTGTCCGCACTGTTAGCGTATTTCTTGGCCGCGCTGGCATAAGTTTTCTTGGCTCTCTTAAGCTCGTTTTTCATTTTAATAAGCTCTTTACTCCATCTCTTAAGCTCACGCGATGCACTTTCAACTTGTTGAACTTGTTGCACTTTTTCATTCACGCCCTGACGTGACTCATTCATGGTGTCCCAAAACTGACGATCTAGTTCATCGTAAGTTGAACGCGCATCGTTATATGCATCAATATCATTTGCGTCCAATGCCGACTTCATAGTGCCAAGCGCGGTAACGCACATCTGATCATAAATGCTTTTCACTGCGGTATAATCCTCCCGTCCAACACCGGCTTTTTTCCCGGCTTTGGTAACTTCTTTTTCAAAATTCTTTAGTTCGCGCACCTTGTCTTTTTCGCATCTTTTCTTTTTATCTTTTTCGTAATCTTTCAGATTTTCCTGCAACTGACGAGCATCGTTTGCCACACTATTAAGCCCATTCATGGTGTCGTAAGCATCTCTAAAATAATCATTTAGGTTGTTTTCAATATCGCGCAGAGCGTCTCGTGAATCTTCTGTACAAGCGCTAGTCGCGAGCTGATCCGACTTGGCTAATTCGGCATCTATTAGAGCCATAGCAGAGGTCACTGATGAGATATCAAATGTTGCGCTGCCCTTTGCGTTCCTCTGTATGTCCTTTAATTGACGATCCAGGTTGCTCTTTTTCTCCTTTTTGCGATTTTGAATATTTTGCAATGTCTGTGCACAGTCTCTTTGCAGACGAACATTCAAATTCATTTCATCTTCCGTGCTCCTCTGTAAATCCTGACAAGTACTATTTATATTCTCCCAGAAAGCCTGCGTGCCAATTTCTGCTTGACGAGCCTGTATGCAGCTTGAAAACTGGCTGATTAAACCGTCTATTTGGGTCGTATTTAGTGTCTTTGCCGCCTTTTTTACGTCCTGTAATTCCCGACTGATATTTTTCAGATAATTGTTTTGATCCTTCAGGTAATTGCTTTGGTTCTGGCTGTCATCTTTTTCTTGTTTTTCTTGCGTGACAACCGGCGTGGCGGTCGGCATCTGCGCAACCAAAATGCCAGTGAAGCCAGAAGCTGCTTTTACATAGCCAATAACCGCAACCACTACAACAAAAGTAACTACTATTAAGGCTACTACTTTTTCCCTGTTGGATATTCCGTGTTTTTTTCCCATATGTGTGTTTTTGTTAAAAAAAATAAAAAAATTATTTGGTATCAGAGGTTTGTATATGAGGAGACAGATTTAATTCGTCTTCTTGCGTTTCACTTTTTGCCAACACAAATCCGACAACGACAAATGTCATTAATAGTACGGCGCAAAGTATTGCCAATATCTTCTCTCTACGTGAAAATAATTGTTTATGTAGCATATTTGTACTCTACGTACATTGTAGAATAATATTGCCCCCTTGTCAAATAGACAAACTTAGTAATTCCACACTTATACTCTTTAAAATTTAGTTAATATCAGGTATAATATTTAGAAAATACAAACAAAAAACAAATGAGAAAGAAACTATTTTTACTAAAAATCGGCGTGATTTTATTGGGCTGTTTGGTTGCCGCTTTTTTCGTTTTTGAATTTGTGCTTAGCGGAGGAAATTTTATAAAGAAATCTTCCACTACGCCGCCGCGCGCAAGATTTGCGGCAAATGACATTAAAAAAGACACCCCAAATGTTAATTTAAAAGTAAAAAAGCTGGAAGTTTCCTCAAAAGAGGCTGATGGTTTTTTTCGCATGGGGAAACCAATAAACGTAGAGTGCTCTATTGAGAATAATTCAGAAAAAACTGCGTATGAGTTTGTGTCGCTGGCTCGCACTCCACGAATCGAAATTAATTCTAAATATTTAAAAGAACTCGGACCAAATAAAGAAATAACGCTCAGTGGGAGTTTTACGCCAGAGACTACGGGGACTATTCTGATTGCTTGCCGCGCGGATTCTAGTTTTAAAATTGCGGAGTCAAACGAGAACGACAATCGGGAAATTTTTGCGGTATATGTGGTGGAGTAGGAATGGATGTTAAGCAGGCAGTACATGCTTTTTCAGCCAAGGCCTATAGGTTGTATCATATATAAACAAATTGTGTTTACCTCAGCTTTTTCTGGTCAAGTATGATTGAAGAGTTTTTTGATTGTCTTCAAAAGCACGCCCTGCCTGCTTAATCCTTCCTACACAAAGGGTGTTTCTCTGGAACTTTGCTTTTGCATAATTTGCGTCTACAATTGTGCATATGATAGACATCAAATTACTGCGTGAGCAGCCGGAAGAAGTAAAAAAAGCATTAAAGAAGAAACACGTGGATCCGGTTCAGGTGGATAATATTTTGATGTTGGATGCCGAGCGCCGAAATTTGGTGAAAGCGGTTGAAGATTTGCAGGCCAAGCGAAACAACGCTTCCAAAAAAATTCCACAACTTAAAGGCGAGGAAAAAGAAAAAGTTTTGGGCGAAATGCAGTTTGTAAAAGAGCGCATGGGCGAGCTTGAACCGAAACTTAAAAAAATGGATGAAGAATTAAACGCGCTCGTGGTGATGCTGCCGAATCCGCCGTCTACAAGCGTCCCAGCGGGCAAAGACGACAGCGAAAACCAAGTTATTGAAACCGTTGGTAAACCGCCAAAGTTTGATTTTGAGCCGCTGGACCACTTGGTGATCGGCGAAAAACTTGGAATTATAGACATGGAATCCGCGGTAGAAATGAGCGGTGCGCGTTTTTATTATTTAAAAGGCCAGGCCGTTTTGCTGGAATTCGCGATAATCAATTTTGTGATAGCCAAGCTCGTTTCTAAGGGCTTTACTCCGGTGATTCCGCCGGTTTTGGTAAAGGAGAAAGCCATGTATGGCACCGGATTTTTCCCGGCCGATCGAAATGAAATTTATCACGTGAATCCGGAAGATGACGATTTATATTTGGTTGGAACCGCCGAAGTTCCGCTTTGCATGATGTATGCAAATAAAATTATTCCGGCGGAGCAGTTGCCAAAACGTTTCGTTGGATTTTCAACGTGTTTCCGCAGAGAAGCCGGCAGCTACGGCAAAGACACAAAGGGAATTTTGCGCGTTCACCAATTCGATAAATTGGAAATGTTCAGTTTTTGTCATCCGGATAAATCGGAGGACGAGCACGAATTGATCCGCGGAATTGAAGAAGAAATTATGCAGGATATTGGACTGCATTACCAAGTTTTGAATATTTGCGGAGGAGACCTCGGCGCGCCGGCGGCAAAAAAATACGACGTGGAGGTTTGGATTCCTTCACAAAAACGCTTCCGCGAACTCACAAGTTGCAGCAACTGCACGGACTTCCAGGCCAGGCGCAGCAATATTCGCTACAAAGATGATAAAGGCACAAATCGGCATCTGCATACCTTGAATGGCACGGCAGTTGCCATCGGCCGCATGCTTATTGCCATTATGGAAAACTACCAAAAGGCGGATGGGACTTTTGAGGTTCCTAAGGTGTTAAAGCCGTTTATGCCAAAGGTGTAAGGAGAGCTTTTGATACAAGAAATTGCGTGGCATATGTTAGGATTGCAGCAATTAGGGTTACCTTTTCGGTATGGGTTCAGTGGAGAATTAAGGCATGACTAGATCAACCCCTAAAGGTAACTGGAACTCTGCAACGGTACACGGATTGCCAACCACCCCCTTTTTATGGTAGAATAAATAGAAAGAAAAATTAGAAATACACCTATGATCACTTTATCTTCCGACTCATTAAAAGGTTACGGACTCAATCGCATCTTTAAGATAGTTAAAGACGCGGGCTACGACGGCCTGGATTTGGCGATAGATCCAAAGGATTTTGATACCCAAAACGCGAAATACCTAAAAGAATTGGTGGAACAGTATCAACTGCCGGTTGTGGCTATTCAAACTTCGCACAATGCCACGGCCGAAGACATTATGGATGCTGTGGACATGGCGCGCGAGCTTGGTACAAAGGTAATAGTGATTCAGCCGCCAAAGATGTTTAACTTTAAATATACAAAGTGGCTGACAAATGAAGTTCCAAAGATTCGCCAAAAGGAAAATATTTCTATCGCGCTTGAAAACGCGACGAATGAGACTTTCTTGGGTGTCATTCCGGAACACGCACTCGCTAATTTAAATGAACTTCGCAAGTTTAAGCACGCCGCAATAGATACGACTCGCGTGGCTCAAAAGAAAGAAGATTTGGTAAACGTCCTAAATATCGTCAAGAAATTTTTGGTGCACGTGCACGTTTCTAACTTTAGAAAAGGCAAGGGTTATGCACTGCCAGATGAAGGCGTTCTGCCTCTTGAGAGCTTTTTAACAAAGCTAAAACAAGATGGCTATCGAGGCGCAATCTCCTTTAAAATAAGCCCCAAGTTTTTGCATGTCGGCAATGAAGACAAGGTCATGAAGAACTTGGCCGATTGTAAAAAGTTTTACGAGAATTATTACGTCAAAATTGAGGCGCTTCCGGTAAATATTAAGGGTGTGGACGGAAAAACCATGAAAGGCGAGGAAGCGGAAGACGAGTAAAACAAAGGACATGCTGAAAAACATCCTTTCTGCTGCACTTTGCAACGAAATTCTGTTTTTCAGCATGTCCCAAAATCAACTCAGCATCTGTTCACCGTCAGGCTTTTTTAAGGTATCCTTTTTGCGTGCTAACGCTTTCGGGAATTTCAAAAAATTTCGTATCCGGCCGCAAAAAAATATCTGCGCTATATGACATCTCTCTTAAAATTGACGAAGGTGAATTTGTCGCGCTTACGGGGCCGTCCGGTTCTGGAAAATCAACACTCCTCCACATTATGGGTGGGCTGGATAAACCTACTCACGGCGAAGTGGTTTTCCAAGATAAAAACCTGCAAAAAATGAACGACAAACAGCTGAGTGAAGTTAGAAACAGCAGCATTGGTTTCGTATTTCAAGACGATTTGCTTCTTCCCCACTTCACGCTTTTTGAAAATGTGGCTCTACCCCTAATGTTTGCCGGACGCAGAGTGGACGAGATTGAAATTAAGCGTATTTTGCACGAAGTCGGACTAGAAAAACATTTGAATCACAAACCGTTTGAACTTTCGGGCGGGCAAAAACAACGGGCATGTGTTGCGCGGGCAATAGTAATGAATCCTGTGTTGGTATTGGCCGACGAGCCAACCGGAAACTTGGACACAAAAACCGGGTGCGAGATTATAAATCTTTTTAAAGAATTACACAGCCGCCACAAAATGGCTTTTGTGATTGCCACTCACGACGCGCAAATCGCGGAGGCTGCACAACGAACAATTCACATTATTGACGGCAAAATTTAATTTATTGATATGAGGCTAATTTATTTTAGTTTAAAGGATATTGCCAGACGCCCAACGGAAAATATTTTAGTTTTGGTTGGAATTTCTTTTGCAGTTGCCGCAATATTTATACTTTCTTCTCTGAGGCTCGGCATTACAAACACGCTTTATGAAAGCGCCGTCAAAAAAAATCCGCTATCGCAAATAACCATTCGATCCGGCGGAAGTTCCTTTTTAAAACTTTTGGAATCCAAGCAAAAAACTCTCGGCGAGAGTGACATAGAAGAAATCAAGAAAAATCCGGCTGTGAGAATCATTGCTCCTCATATGCTATACCAAAACTTGGCAAGCGTGGAACTTGAGCTGATGGATCAAACCCTGCAAACAGATAGTTTGATTTTTGGAATTTCAAAAGAAACGATTGAGGACGATTTGCCAGCCGGTATAGCATGGAAAGACCCGAGTGACGGCTCCCCTGTTCCCGTTTTAATATCAAGAAAACTAATAGATTTTTATAATTTCTCATTGGCCAGCAGCGCAGGTCTGCCGCAACTAGACGAGGATTCATTCAAAGATAAAACTATAAAAATATTACCCGGCTATTCATCTTTTTTTTCAGCAAACGGTGAAATAAAAAAAGTTTTAGAAGGACGCATCGTTGGTTTCTCTGACAAAGTAGATTTAATCGGCGCAACAATCCCGATTGAAACAGTTGAGATATTAAATGCAGAAGAAGGCCGCGCTCAAAAATCTTTTAATAAACTTTTTGTAACTTTAGACAGTCCGGCCAGCGTGGACTTGGTCACTCAGGAATTAGAGGAAAAGGGCTACCGCGTCACCTCTCTCCAGCGCGAATTTAAAGAAGTGAGTCGCAGTCTTAAATATGTGGAAATAATAATTTTTGTTTTGAGCGGAATAATTTTGGTGAGTTCCATACTCCTTATAGGTAATAGCATTTGGATGACTCTTTTGAGGCGCACAAAAGAACTCGGCATTATGAGAGCCATAGGCGCAACTCGCGGCTCACTCTATTTAATATTTTTTATAGAAGCCGTAATAACCGGTTTTATTGGAGGTATTATCGGAACTCTCATCGGAAAAGCCTCAACATTTATTTTCCAAAAATTACTGGCCAATCAGATTACGCTGGCATCTGTGTCCATTGAAGATCTTTTTGCTTCCACGTGGAGTTTTTCCGGTTGGTTGCTGCTGGTATCGGTCGCTTTATCAATCTTGGCATCCGGCATACCAATATTTATTATCTGCAAAAAAGAGCCAAGAATGCTATTCATAAAATGAATGTACCGGTATGTCAAGTTGAATTATACCTGATGGATAACATAAATTTGACGCCGGCGCGTTTATAAATAGAATGTACTTTGCACCCTGATCTGATTGAGTTGTGAAAGCAGGTGTCACTTAAGCATCCTTTCACATTTCTTTTTTATGCCGAAAAAAGTAGTAAAAAAATCTAAACCTTCCAGGGTCGCAAAAAAGGTAAAGAAGGTAGTTTTGAAAAAGCCAAAACCGTCAACAAAGTTGAAACCTGCAGCGGTAAAAAAGGCTTTTGTTCCCAGAACCCCTGTTAAGAAACAGGAAAAAGGCTCGGCCGCCCCTTCTGACGTAAAAGTGAAGAGTATAAAGTCTCTGAAGGCGCTAAAGCCCTCTAAGCTTAAGGCTACGGAAATTGATACTTATCTACCTGAAACCCAGGAGGTTGTGCTAAACGGCGCAAAGAGACAGTTTCTAAATCCAGAAGAAGATGCGTGCAAATTGCCAAACCTGATTGAAATTCAAATCAACTCTTATAAATGGTTCCTCCGTGAAGGTATTCGTGAACTTTTGGATGAAATTTCGCCAATCAGCGATTTCTCCGGCAAAAAGTTGGAACTTCACTTCTTGGAACATGGTATCGGTGAACCAAAATATGGTCCGGAAGTTGCAAAAAACAAGAACCTTTCTTATGAGGCTCCTCTAAAAGTGCACGTTCAGCTCATTAATAAGGAGAGCGGTGAAATTAAGGAGCAGGATGTGTTTCTTGGCGCCGTGCCTCTTATGACAGAGCACGGAACTTTTATTATCAATGGTATTGAACGCGTGGTGGTTAGCCAAATCGTAAGATCTCCAGGCGTTTTCTTCTCCAAGAACAGCCTTTATGCCAACTGCCACAATGCAAAAATTATCCCAAAACGCGGCGCTTGGTTGGAAATCGAAACAGATAAAAAAGGCATAATTACGGTAAAAATTGATCGCAAGAGAAAAATCCCAATTACGAGTTTGCTGCGTGTGTTTGGATATGAACACGACAAAGATATTTTGGATTTGTTCGGTGGGATAAATACAAACCCGGAAATGGATTCTATTCTCACCACGCTAGAAAAGGATCCGGCAAAAACGGTTGATGAGGCTTACCAACAGATTTACAGAAAGATTCGCCCGGGCGATCTTGCCACTCCGGAAAACGCAAAATCCCTGATCACTTCCATGTTTTTTGATTACAGAAAATACGACATGGGTGCTGTGGCTCGTTATAAATTGAATCGCAGATTTGGAATTACAACTCCGAACACTCGCGAGTTTCACACTTTCCAGGTTGCTGATTTGGTATTGATTTTGAAATATTTGGTTCAGTTAAATAATGGAGAAAAACGACCGGACGATATTGATCACCTTTCTAATCGCCGCATTCGCGCAGTTGGAGAATTGGTGCAAAATAAATTCCGCGTTGGTTTGCTCCGCACGGATCGCATCGCAAAGGATCGCATGACAGTTATGGATCTGGACACCGTCACTCCGACTCAACTTATTAACTCGCGTCCGATCACAGCCGCACTCCGCGAATTTTTTGCAAGCTCGCAGCTTTCTCAGTTCATGGATCAGACCAATCCGCTGGCGGAATTGGCTCACAAACGCAGACTTTCCGCTATGGGACCCGGCGGTCTTTCCAGAGAACGCGCCAGCTTTGATGTTCGCGACGTGCATCAATCTCACTACGGCAGAATTTGTCCTATTGCCACGCCGGAAGGACCAAACATCGGTCTTGTGGTTCACTTGGCAAGTTACGCACGAGTTAACCAATACGGTTTTATAGAAACACCTTTCCGCGAAGTTTCGCAGGTTGCAAAGAATAATGGCAAAGATTTAATTGGCCACAAGCTTAATGAAGATGTCGTAGACGGCAAAAAAGTGGTATCCAAATCCGGCACGACCGTGGATGAAAAACTTGCAAAGGAATTATCAAAAGTAAAAGAGCACGTTGCGGTAAAAGTAAAACCTTATGTTGCAAGTCGCATTACATATTTTGATGCGGATGCAGAACGCGTGCTGGTTGTGGCTCAAGCAAACTCAGAGATGAACGAAATTGGCGAATTTACGCAAACTCGCATTGCGGCTCGCCACAACGGCGAACCACAATTGGCTCACGTAAACGAAATTACTCACATAGACGTTTCTCCAAAACAAATTATTTCCGAAACCACGGCTCTAATTCCATTCTTGGAACATGATGACAATACTCGCGCATCCATGGGGTCAAACATGCAACGCCAAGCTGTGTCGCTCGTTCGCCCACAAGCTCCGGTGGTTGGCACCGGTATGGAAGAAGTTGTGGCTAAGGGTTCCGGCCAGGTTGTGATGGCGGAGGACAGCGGTACGGTTTCTTTTATTGACGCTCGCGAAGTTTCTGTGATCTACGAAAGTGGCCGCAAGAAAACTTACAAACTCCAAAATTACACGCGTTCAAATCAGGCAACATGCATTCACCAAATGGCTCGCGTTAATCCCGGTCAAAGAGTAAAACGCGGAGATGTGTTGGCGGATGGTGCCGCCACGGAAAACGGCGAATTAGCTCTTGGCGCAAACTTACTAGTGGCTTATATGTCATGGCAAGGTTTTAATTTTGAGGACGCTGTAATTATCAATCAAAGACTTGTGCGCGAAGGTACTTTTGATTCAGTTCACATCGAAAATTACACGGTGGATGTGCGCGACACAAAACTCGGACCTGAAATTATAACTCGTGACATTCCGAACGTCGGCGAAAACAGACTCAAAGATTTGGACGAAGAAGGCATTATTCGCATCGGCGCGAAGGTTGAAGAAGGCGACATTTTGGTCGGCAAGATTACTCCAAAGGGCGAAACTGAACTGACCGCAGAAGAGAGACTTCTCCGCGCAATTTTCGGAGACAAGGCTCGCGATGTAAAAGACACTTCTCTTCGTATGCCAGGCGGTGCAAGCGGAAAAGTCGTAGATGTACAACTTTTCACGCGCAAAGAAGGAGATGAGCTCCCGACCGGCGTTAATAAGCAAATTCGCGTAAGCGTTGCTCAGACGAGAAAAATTTCCATCGGCGACAAAGTCGCAGGACGCCACGGCAACAAAGGTATTATTTCTCTCATAGTTCCGGAAGAGAATATGCCATACCTCCCGGATGGCACTCCTGTGGACATTATTTTAAATCCGCTGGGTGTCACGAGCCGTATGAACATCGGACAAATTTTGGAAACTCATCTTGGTTGGGCGGCTTCCAGAATGAATATAACAGTCGCATCTCCGGCTTTAAACGGTGTCCACACAGATCAAATTCTCGAAATGTTAAAGAAATCCGGCTTGCCGGAAGATGGCAAAGTTCAGCTTTATGATGGTTTAACGGGCGAGGCTTTTGACCACAGAACGACGGTTGGCATTGCTTATATAATGAAGCTTAGCCATTTGATCGAAGATAAAATCCACGCCAGATCTGTTGGTCCATACTCTCTTGTTACTCAACAACCTCTTGGTGGAAAAGCTCAACATGGTGGTCAGCGTTTTGGTGAAATGGAAGTGTGGGCTCTTGAAGCTTATGGCGCTTCTCACACATTACAAGAGATGCTCACTATTAAGTCTGATGACGTTTACGGCAGAGCAAAATCTTATGAATCAATTGTTAAGGGCGAGCCGATCAGGAAACCGAGAACCCCGGAAAGCTTCAATGTTCTTGTAAAAGAACTTCAAAGTTTGGGATTGTCCGTGAATCTGTTGAGATTAAAAGCAGATCCGGATGGAGCCGACGACGAAGACGTGTTAACGGAAGAAGAAGTGTCCGCGGGTATGGTTGGCGAGAGCAAACTCGACAAAGACATTCATGGAAAAATTGAACATGAAATGGTGTCGGCCATGCCAACAAAAGGCACGCTTACAGGATTTGAGAGCGAAGAAGAAATGAAGGCCAACAACGAGGTTGAATTAAAGGCCGAAGAAGCGGCGGAAAGTGGCAAGGCGGATGTCGCTTAATTAAGCATTACTATTTTATGAGAAGTGTTAACAAAGTAATTTTAATCGGCAATCTCACTCGGGATCCAGAGATGCGCCGTACGCCAGGTGAGCAATATGTGGCCACTTTTGGCCTCGCCACTAACCGCGAATGGAATACAAAGGACGGTCGCAAGATGCAGTCCGCCGAATTCCATGACTTGGTGTGCTGGGGACGTCTGGCCGAAATTTCAAAGCAGTATTTAACAAAAGGAAAACTTATTCACGTTGAAGGTTATTTAAAAACCCGTAGCTGGGATGATGCGTCCGGCATGAAAAAGTTCCGCACCGAAGTTGTAGTGGAAGATCTAATTATGCTAGATAAACGTCCAAGTTCCGTCTCTGATTTTGCTCCGGCGGAACACGAAAAAGGCTCCATTAAAAACGAATCGGCAGAAGCAATCCAACCGGCTGTAATGATTGACGATTCTCTGGCCATTTAAATCTCTCTCGTCCCCATTCCCCTATACCCCATATTACCCCATACCCCACTATGCTTCCTCCCCCACAAACTCCAAAACCAATGGAATCCGGCATCAACAATTTTGATGCTATTTCAGTCGGCATAGCTTCTCCGGAAGAAATTCTTGCGTGGTCGCACGGCGAAGTAAAAAAGCCGGAAACCATTAATTACCGCACGCAAAAACCCGA